>JAHFLN010000030.1 GCA_023244835.1 Candidatus Harrisonbacteria bacterium | reverse complement strand
AGCAGCTGTCGTGAGGTCATTAGGCCGCGACAGCTTTTTTTTATTACTACTAATAGTGAATACCAATATCGCTTCCAGTCACTTTATCACGGCCGTGATAAAGTGACTGGAAAGAACGAGGAGGTAAAGATGTAGAAAAGAATGGGTGTGTATTTGGGGTATGGGGTGCATAGGGCTGTGGTATGCTTGCGGTCATGGATACCCCGCTTTCTATAGTCATATTCGGGGCGACGGGCGACCTGTACGAGACGAAGCTCGCGCATGCGTTCCAGGCGCTTTTTTCGCAGGGACTTCTGCCGAGCGATGTGCGGATCGTGGGCTTCGGCCGCCGCCCGCTCGGGGACGACGGGTTCCGCGCGTTCACGGCGTCTGCGCTCATAAGGAAGGGTCCATCATCGGCTGGCTTCCTCGCGCGCTGTTCCTATGTTCAGGGCGACTTGGCGTCGCAAGACGATTTTAAGAGGCTCGGGGAATATCTCTCGGATGGAGATGCGAGCGCCGGGTCATGCTCGAATAAGCTTTTCTATCTCGCGGTGCCCCCACCATTCTATGCCGGAATATTCAAAAACATCGCGGGAGCGGGGCTCACGGTGCCGTGCGCGCCAGGCAAGTCCGAAGGCGACGCGCCATGGACGCGGGTCTTGGTCGAGAAGCCGTTTGGCAAGAACGGCGCGGAAGCGGAGCGACTCGATAGGATGCTGGGGGAATTGTTCGACGAGTCGCAGGTATTCCGCATCGATCATTATCTCGCGAAGGAAGCGATGCAGAATATTCTCGCGTTCCGTTTCGCGAACCCCATGTTTTCGCCGCTTTGGAATAAGAATCATATCGAGCGGGTGAGGATCGTGGTGCACGAGGAAAGATCAGTCGGCACGCGCGGAGCTTTTTACGACGGCGTGGGAGCCCTGCGCGATGTGGGGCAGAACCATATGCTTCAGATGCTCGCCTTGGTCGCGATGGAAGAGCCGAGGGGAATGGGAGCGGATGCCGTGCGCTCCGCTCGCGCGGCGGTGCTTGGAGAAGTGGGTATCGATACGGATGTCATTCCGTTCCGCGCGCAGTATGCGGGGTATCGCGCGGAGCCGGGCGTCGCCTCAGATTCGGAAACGGAGACGTTCTTCCGCGCGACGGTGCGTATGGATAACGACCGGTGGCGCGGCGTGCCGTTCGAGCTCGAGAGCGGCAAGGCGCTTAATGCGTCATGTGTCGAGATCGAGGTGCGTTTCAAGGGGAGGCCGGGCAACGCGCTTACGTTCGCGATACAGCCGCGCGAGGGGATACGGCTCGGATTCAATTTCAAGCGCCCGGGCTTCGATACGGCGCTCGAAGAGCGTGACTTGTCGTTTGCGTATGCGGATGAACCGGCAGGCGCTCCCGTGCGCGACGCCTACGAGCGCGTTCTCTACGACTGTATCCGCGGCGACCAGTCGCTTTTCATAAGTACGCCGGAAATCGTCGAGGAGTGGCGGATCACGGCCGATATTATAAGTGCGTGGCAGGCCGCGCCGCTCGCTTCGTATCCTCTAGGAAGCGCGCCGGAATCTGTACAGTAATGGAAATTCGTGGTATTTTACCATTTTATGGCGCCTCAATCGTCCAAATCGCCGTTCGAGAAGCCGGGCTTCCCGATGCGGATCAATAAATACCTCGCCATGAAGGGCTTTTCGACGCGCCGCGGCGCGGATGAGCTTATTGCGCGGCGAAAGGTCACGATAAACGGAAAACAGGCGGAACTTGGCAGTAAGGTAGAGGAGGGGGATTCGGTGAAGGTTGCGGGTGGGAAGGATGTAAAAGGGTTTCGCTATTTCGCCTACTACAAGCCGCTCGGAGTGATCACGAGTCTCGCGGGCGAGGGCGAGGAAGATATCATGTCTAAAGTTCGGATTCCGGGGGTATTTCCCTTGGGTAGGCTCGATAAGAATTCGCAGGGTCTCATCATATTGACCGACGACGGGCGGATCACCGACCGTCTTTTGAATCCGGAAAACGCGCATGAGAAGGAGTACCTGGTCAAGGTGAAGGATAAACTTCGGTCGAGCTTCGAGGCGAAGATGGAGAAGGGCGTGAATATTGAAGGATATATAACGAAGCCCTGCCGCGTCGAAATCGTGAACGAGAATAGCTTCAAGGTGATTCTGACGGAGGGGAAGAAGCACCAAATCAGGCGCATGTGCGTCGCCTTGTTTCAGGAGGTGTCCGACCTGAAGCGCATACGGATCGAAAATATAACGCTTGGAAGCTTGAAGCCGGGGGCATACCGCCCGATCGAGGGAGCGGAGCTCGCGTTGTTCTTGAAGAAACTTGGGCTCTAGGCAATTTTGATATTTCGTGGCATACTAAGCTCCGTATCAGGTAGTAGGGTACGATCATTGGAAAATCATATTCGTAGGAAGGAGGCCGCATGGCTTCGAAACGAAAGAGGAATCCGTTGTGGCATCGGAACGCATGGCTCGCGGAACTGGACCCTGATGATGCGACGGTGATCGTGATGCGCCGTGACCGGCGCGTCTTAGAAGAAGTTGGCGCAGCGCTCAGCGTGACCCGCGAGGCGGTTCGCCAGCGGGAAGCAAGGATTGCAAAAAAATACGGTTGGGAAGTATTCGATCCCGCGCCGGGCAGGCGCCTCTACAATATCGAGGAGGCGATTGCGGAGGTGAAGAGACGGAAGAAGTTCGTGGGTGAATCGGAGGTCGTCGCGGCATGCGAGGCGGGCGAAGTGGAGCACGTTTTTCGGGAAGGCCGAGGCGTGCGATTTCTCCTCACGGAGCGCGGCTTACGGGAGCTTATGCGGCACCGGTGCGTTACGCGCAAGAAGGCATGCAAGGCATGCAGTAAAATCTTCATCCCGAAGAAAGGCAGGAAAGGGACGAATACCTGTTCCCCGAAGTGCCGTAGGACGTGGAGGAAGCGGAAGTATGAGGCGCGCGGCACGATGCCGCCGGATACAGAGAGGATGTACTCGTTGCATCGGACGGTACTTTCTGAATTGCAGGAGCTTGGCCTTCGGCCAAATGATACGACGGAGCAATGGCTCTTCTGGCGCGACGCGCTCGACGCGTCGGGTATTACGGCGATGCAGTTCAGCTATCTCACGATCATGGGCATCATCCTCGTGAAGCGGTCGGAGACCAAGACGTTTCGTGGGGAGCCTGCGCGGATGTATTCGGCGAGGGAGATGGTGGTTGTGCGCCGCGTGTTCGAGCGGTTCAATGGCAGAAAACGGAGCAAGAAGTGAGATGTGCCGGAAACGGCGCTCGAGCCCCGGGTTGGAAACGACGCCGGGGTTTTTTCAATAAATTTTCCCCGTGCGCCAGTTATCGATGACGCTCTTGCTATGAGGGAAGAGGGGTGAAGGGAGGTGGTCAAAGTCGTACCAATTCCAGTTTTTCGATTTGGCGGGCTCGGCATCGTACGGTTCGCCGGCGTGCGATTCCGCCAAGAGGCCGATCGAGACGTAATGCTTACCGTAGTCGATATAGTTGCCTAAGGAGACCACGCCCTGTATCTCGATATCAAGGAGACCGGCCTCTTCCTCGACTTCGCGCTTAGCGGCTTCTTCGAAGCTCTCGCCGAATTCCAAATGCCCTCCGGGAAGCTGGTATGTGCCTGCTCCATGGCTTGCTAGGCGTTCCCCTAAGAGAATCTTCCCGTCACGAATCACTATGACGCCGACACCTACTTTGGGCCGGTCAGGAGTGTTCAAGTCGTTCATACCGTGAGCATATCAGTAAAGATGAGGGAGGGGGAGGTAAGGGGAGTCGCCCCTCGCCGCCTATGCGGCTCGGAACCTTCGGCTCCTATTCGGAGCCTGCGGAAAATGAAAGGGGAGTCGCTTCTCCCTCCGGTCGAAGTCGCTGTTTTTATAATCGGCCGTGAGCCTCATTAAAAACAGGGGATTTACGGATAGGGGGGAGTCGCCCCTCGCCGCCTATGCGGCTCGGAACCTTCGGCTCCTATTCGGAGCCTGCGGAAAATGAAAGGGGAGTCGCTTCTCCCTCCGGTCGAAGTCGCTGTTTTTATAATCGGCC
>JAHFLN010000018.1 GCA_023244835.1 Candidatus Harrisonbacteria bacterium | reverse complement strand
TTCCAGGACACGAACGAGGCGCAGATGGGGATTCTCGATATATTCTCGGGCGATATCATGGCCGTGGGAGACGATGACCAGGCGATCTATAAGTTCCAGGGCGCCGAGGTTAGGAACCTGCTTGGTTTTACGCGGCGCTTTCCCGATGCGCGGATCATCTCCTTTTCCTCGAATTACCGGTCGCACGAGGCTATCGTTTTAGCCGCCCGACGCGTTGCCGCATATGGCACGAGTCGGCTTGAGGGCTTCGAAGGGTCGGGGAAGAAGGGGTCGCACGCGGCGCGCGGCGCGGGCGGGGAAATCGTACGGATGTCATTCCCGACACCGCTCCATGAATATGCCTGGGTCGCGGAAGAGATTAGGCGTCTCATTATCTCCGGCATCGAGCCGAACTCCATTGCCGTAGTTGCGCGCGAGCATAAGCAGCTCGAAGCGCTCCAGACGTATTGCGCGGCAGCCGGCGTTCCGGTTTCTTATGAGCGTCTGCGCGACGCGCTTCTCGATCCGCTTGTGCGGCAGCTTCTTACTATGGCGGCATTCGCCGATTCCGTTGCGCGGCAGGCGATGCCCGAAGCCGACGATCTTCTACCCCAGATACTTTCGTTTCCGTTTTGGGGTTTTAATCGGCAGGCCGTATGGGAAATTTCCGTCTACGCGCATGCGAATCGCATGCCGTGGCTCGCCGCGATGCGCGCGCATTCCGACGTGCGGTTCGCCGCAGCCGCCGACTTCCTCATTGAGGCGGGGGGCATGGCGAAGGCGGAGACCGCGGACCGCGTGATCGATTTTCTCCTGAACGGGCCGTTCCGCGCCCATTATTTCAGCGCCGAGCGTCTGCGTGACAACGGTTCCGAGTACGCCATTTTCCTTTCCGGCATCGCCGCGTTCATGCGCGCGCTGCGCGAGCATCGCAGGGGAGAGTTCGTGACCGTGCGCGACTGCCTCGCATTCGTCGCTCTCCATGAGCGGAACGGCATTCCGATTCCCGATACGAGTTTTTTCGTTTCGGCTTCGAATGCCGTCCATATGGCGAGCGTGCACAAGATCAAAGGGCTCGAATTTCCCACCGTGTTCGTCGTAGGATGCACCGACTCCGTATGGGCCCGGCCCGGCCGGGGATCGCTTCTGCCGTTTCCCGCGAATCTTCCTATCTCTCCTGAGCCCGATTCTCCCGACGATTGCGTGCGCTTGCTTTATGTCGCGATGACGCGCGCCGAGAAGTCTCTCTATCTCACGTCTTACGAGAAAACGGAGGGCGGGAGGAGCGCTGAGCCCTTGCGTTTCCTTGCGGATATCCCCTCGATTTCAGGCGTCTCCGGATGCCCGCCGGCCGCGGAGATCCTTTCCGTGCGCCTTTCTCCGCCTCCGCCCGCCGCTTTTGCGGGAGAGGAGCGGGCTTTTTTAGATATACTCCTTCCTGACTATCGGCTGAGCGTGACGCACCTGAACACCTTCCTTAATGTGGCGAGCGGCGGCCCTCATCGGTTTCTCGATCAATGCCTTCTGCGTTTTCCCCAGGCGAAATCCCCTTCGGCTTCTTACGGTTCGGCTATGCATGCGGCGATCGAGGTCATGCAGGCGCGGTTCAAGGCTTCCGGCGCGTTGCCTTCCCTTGAGGACGTGCTCGGCTTTTTCGAGAACGCGCTTTCGCGCGAGCGCCTGGCTCCGCATGACATGAAGCCGCTTCTCGGCCGCGGAAAGAAGGCGCTTGCCTCGTTCTACGCGGCTCGGCGCGATTCGTTCGGCCGGGGCGATCTGATCGAGACGAATTTCAAACACGAAGGAGTTCTTGTTTCGGGCGCGTCCCTTACCGGGAAGATCGATCGTATCGCGCTTTCGGGCGTAGCCGGAGCGGTCGCTCATGATTTGAAAACGGGAAAGCCTTCCGCGTCGTGGGACGGGAAGGACATGCATAAGAAGATATTGCTTCATGGGTATCGTCGGCAGCTCATTTTCTACAAGCTTCTCATAGAGCGGTCACGCACGTTCCGGGGCAGAGTCGTGGATTCCGGCATCTTGAATTTCATGGAGCCGGACAAGGCCGGCAGGATTGTCGATTTGCCGCTTATGATCGATGCGCTCGAGACGGATCGCCTCGAGCGGCTCATAGGGGTTGTATGGAAACGAATCCAAACCCTCGATTTCCCTGATATATCCTCCTATCCGAAGGATCTCTCGGGCATTATCGCATTCGAGGAGGATTTATTGGCCGGTACGTAGTATCCTTAGGGCATGCGAAGCGGATTTTCCATCATCGAAATGCTCGTCGTGATGAGCATACTAATCCTTCTTACTTCAACGCTCGTTCTTTATAACCGCTCGGGCGAGCGGCAGATCATCGTGCTTCGGGAGAAAGCTCGTCTGATCGGTACGGTGTTGCGCGCGAAGTCCCTGGCCTTAAATACCCTTATCGAGGATGAGCCTGCATGCGGGTACGGCGTGCACGCGGAGGACAGGGGTTATTTCATATTCAGCGATCGGGCGATCGATTGCGGCACGAGCGACCATATATACGGTTCGTCGTCCGACGAGATTGTTCTGGATACCGAAGTCGTTCTCGATCAGGCGGTCGGTTTCGAGAGCATCGGCGCGGCGGACATCGTGTTTGTCCCTCCCGATCCCAAGGTGTTCCTGAACGGGGGAACGGCGCTCGACGAGGCTTCGATCGTGATCGCGACTGCCGATGGGACGTCGCGGGGAACTGTCACTATAACCAATGCAGGCCAGATCTCGGAACGATAGCGGCTACATACTCATAGAGTCCATTATCGCCATCACGATCGTGGTGGTAGGGCTTCTGGGAATTTTCTCGCTTCTTTCGCGGTCTCTTTCGCTGAACCGCGTCGTGTCCGACCGGTTTGTCGCGGCGTATATCGCGGCCGAAGGAATCGAGATCGTGAAAAATATGATCGATAATAATATCCTCGCGGGGAAGCCTTGGAACGCGGGTCTCGCGACCGGGACGTATGAAGCGGACGATTCCGATATGGCACTCCGTCCCGACGGGCATACCCCGCTCCGTTTCGATTCTGCGACTGGCGCATACGGGTATTCCGAGCCTACCCTCACGGCCATCAGCCGGGCGATCACGCTCGACGTGTCGTCCGACGGGCAGGAGATCGCGGTAGGATCGCGTGCGAATTGGACGACGCGGGGCGGGGGGAAATTCAGCATTTACCTCGAAGAGCATCTGTTTAATTGGAGATGACGGCCATGAAACCTAAAACTCGAAATCCGAAACTCGAAATCCGAACGGCACGCGGCGGCTTCACGATCATCGAGCTTATGGTGGCAATGAGCCTTTTTGTCATCGTTGTCGGCATTGCCTCGGGCACGTTCGTGCGTTCACTCCGTACCCAGCGCCAGGTCGTTGCCTTGATGGCGGCGAACGATAACGCGAGCCTTACCCTGGAGCAGATGACGCGCGAGATCCGAACGGGGACGGCGTTCTCTTCCGGCGGAGGCCGCCTTTCCTTTACCAATTACGACAACGAATCCGTGGAATACGCGCTCGTCGACGGCGAGCTCGAGCGCAATGGCAGGCCACTCACGTCGCGGAACGTGCTCGTGACCTATCTCTCGTTCGTCCTTCGGGGGGCTGACGTGGGCGACGGCGTGTCGACTCGGATTACGATCCGTATGGGCGTGAGCGGCAGGGGCGCCATGGAAACCTTCGTGACGCGCTTGCAGACCACGGTGAGCTCCCGCGTACTTGATGGCTGACCCCGTTCCATGCAACACTCAGAACACTCATCATTCACATGAAAGAACAATATTATCTCACTGCGGAGCGCCTTGAGGAGCTCAAGAAGGAACTGACCGAACTGAAGACCGTGCGGCGCATGGAAGTCGCCGACCGCCTGAAGCGCTCGAAGGAGCTGGGCGATCTTTCCGAGAATGCCGAGTATGCCGAGGCGCGCGAGGAGCAGGCGACCGTCGAATCGCGCATTTTCGAGGTCGAGGACATGATCAAGAATGCCGTGATCATCAAGCATAGCGGCGATACGAAAGTTGTCGAGATCGGTTCTATCGTGGTCGTGAAGCGCGACGGCAAGGAATCGCGTTATTCCATCGTGGGATCGAACGAGACGAAGCCCGCCGAGGGATTCATTTCGAACGAATCTCCTCTTGGCAAAGCCTTTCTCGGCAAGAAGCCGAACGACACTGTCATCGTGACCACTCCCCGGGGCGAAGCGACGTATACTATCGTTCGTATCGAATAGTCCTTTTTGCGCGCATGGCAGAGCAGGATCTCATCAATGAGCGCATAGCGAAGCTGAACGCGTTTCGCGCGGCCGGCATCGAGCCGTATCCGTCTTCCTCGCGTCGCACGCATCGCGCGAAGGAGATCGTTCTCGGGCTTACGGGCGTCTATGCGGTCGGCCGGATACTTGGCAGGCGCGTGCAGGGCGGTCTTATGTTTATCGACCTATGGGACGAGACCGGGAAGATCCAGGTCGTCGTGCGTGCCGATACGTTTCCGAAATACGAGACATATCGGGATAATCTCGACTTAGGCGATTTCATCGAGGCGGGCGGCAATACGTTTATGACTTCCCGCGGGGAGCTTTCGATTGACGCTTCCTCACTCTCGCTTCTCGCGAAGGGTATCCGCCCCCTGCCCGATAAGTGGTCCGGTCTTGAGGATGTTGAGATCCGGCTGCGCAGGCGCTATCTCGACATGCTCGCGAATCCCGACGTACGGGATATTTTCAGGAAGAAAGCGGCGTTTTGGGATGCGTGTCGCGGGGTTCTGAAGAAGGCGGGCTATCTCGAAGTCGACATGCCTGCCTTGGAATCGGTCGCGGGCGGAGCGGATGCGGAGCCGTTCGTCACGCATCATAACGCGCTCGACGTCGATTTCAACCTGCGCATATCGCTCGAGCTTCCCTTGAAGAAGATGCTCGTGGGCGGATTTGAGCGGGTGTTCGAAATCGGGCGCGTCTTCCGGAACGAGGGCATCGACCGCGAGCATCTGCAGGATTACATACAATGCGAATTCTATGCCGCGTATGACGATTATAAGGACCTCATGCGTTTTGTCGAGAAGCTGTATAAGGCGATGGTCTTGAAGACGACGGGCGGACTCACGACTTCTTGGCAGGGCCATACGATTGAGTGGGGAGGGAAGTGGCCGAAGATCGACTACGCAAAGATTTTCAAGGAGAAAGCAGGGATCGATTGCCTTAACGCGCCGTTTCAAGAGCTCGAGGAAAAAGCGCGGTCGCTCGGCGCGAAGATGGAGCGGGGGATGAGCCGCGGCCGGCTGATCGATGCCATATACAAGAAGGCCGTGCGGCCCGGGCTCATTCAGCCCGCGTTTCTCGTGAATCATCCGCTCGAGCTTTCGCCGCTCGCGAAGCGGAGCAGGAAGAACGGCCAGGTCGTGGAACGCCTGCAGGTTCTCGCGTGCGGGTCGGAGATCGGCAACGGGTTTTCCGAGCTGAACGACCCGATCGACCAGCGTGCGCGGTTCGAGGAGCAGATGCTCATGCGCGCGCAGGGCGACAAGGAAGCGCAGGCGATGGACGAGGAGTTTGTCGAGGCGCTCGAGTACGGCATGCCTCCCGCGGCGGGATTCGGCTTGTCCGAGCGCTTCTTTTCCATCCTTATGGATAAGCCCGTGCGCGAAACCGTTGTTTTTCCTTTGATGAAGCCTAAAAAGCAATGAAATGATCGATATAAAGACAATCAGGGAGAATCCGGATGCGGTCCGCGCGGGCCTTACAAAGCGCGGTAGAAAAACAGAGATAGTCGACGAGTTTCTCGCGCTCGATTCGAAGTGGCGCGCGGCTTCCACGTCGCTCGATGCCGCGCGCGCGGCGCAGAACGAGTTATCCAAGGCGCGGGACGTGGAGGGGGCGAAGATGAAGAAGGCGGCCGTAAAAGAGCTTGAAGCGGCCGTTTCCACGCTCGAAGCCGAGCGGAACGATCTTCTCCAGAAATTCCCGAATATCCCGATGGATGACGTGCCGGTTGGCACAGATGACAGTGGGAATGTTCTCGTGCGCGAGGTCGGGACGAAGCGCGCGTTCGCCTTTGAGCCGAAGGATTATCTCACGATCGCCGAGAAGCTTGGGGTAATCGACGTGAAGAAGGCCTCGGAAGTTTCCGGTAGCCGGTTCGGGTATCTCTTCGGCAAGGCCGCCCTTCTCGAATTCGCGCTCGTGCAGTTCGCGATGAAGCGACTTTCGAGGAAGGGATTCGTGCCGGTCGTGCCGCCCGTGATGATCCGCCCCGAGCCGTTCATGGGCATGGGCCGGCTCGCGGCCGACCAGAAGGACGAACGGTATTATTTCCCGGCCGATGATCTTTATCTTGTAGGGAGCGCCGAGCATACTTTGGGACCCATTCACATGAATGAGACGTTGCGCGACAAAGACTTGCCGAAGCGGTATGTCGCGTTTTCGACGTGTTTCAGGCGCGAAGCGGGATCGTATGGCAAGGATACGAAGGGGATATTGCGCGTGCATCAGTTCGACAAGGTTGAGATGTTCTCATTCGCGAATCCCGAGAAATCGGCCGAGGAGCACCAGTTTCTCCTCTCGTGCCAGGAAGACCTTCTCTCCGCTCTCGGACTCCCGTACCGCGTTGTTGAGATTTGTACGGGCGATATGGGCTGGACGGACGCGAAGGCTTATGACTGCGAGACATGGCTTCCGGGACAGAATGGCGGGAAGGGGGAGTATCGCGAGACGAATTCATGCTCGAACACCACCGACTTCCAGGCGCGGGGGATAGGCTGCAAGACCGACAAGGGGGGGTACGCGCATATGTTGAACGCGACGGGTTTGGCTATCGGCCGCATCGTGATCGCTATCATTGAGAATTATCAGACTCCAGACGGCGATTTTGAGATTCCGGAAGTTTTGAGGGAGTATTTTTAGCTCTATTTTCAAAGTTGTTTTTTTCTGCGCATAGTTATGTGCAATGATGCCGGTATATAAGGTATGGATTGAGCTTAAGAAAGATGCGGTTCGGAAGAATATCCGCACGTTCCGCGCGCTTTTGGGCAAGAAAACGAAGCTGTATGCCGTCGTGAAATCCAACGCATACGGCCATGGACTCGTGCAGTTTTCGGCGATTGCGGACGAATACGGCGTTGACGGTTTCTGCGTTGACTCGGTCGTCGAGGGCGTGAAGCTTCGCATCCACGGCATTGCGAAGCCGATCCTTGTTTTGGGGTATACGCTTCCCGGGCTTTACGGCCATGCGGCGAAGCACGATATTACGATTACTATTTCGAACAGGGAGTCTTTTATTGCTTGGCAGAAGGCGAAGGCGAAGCCATGCTTCCATATAAAGATTGATACGGGCATGCATCGGCAAGGTTTCCAGCTCGGAGAAATAAAAGAGATCATCAGGCTTATGAAGCTTAAGAAGCTAAAGGCCGAAAGTTTTACCGGTATTTATACTCATTTCGCGATGGCTAAGAATCGTAGGGATATGGCATTCACGAACGAGCAGTATTCCCAGTTCGAGCGCGCGTGCGAGCTCTTCGTGGATGCCGGATTTTCCGGCTTTATGCGCCATGCGTCAGCCACGGGCGGTACGCTTCTTAGCCCTGTATTTCATGCGGATATGGTTCGTGTGGGGATTGGTTTATATGGCATCTGGCCTTCGTCCGAACTTGAGCGGCAATTATCCGGGAACGTGACCTTGCATCCCGTTCTTTCCCTTCATTCGATCGTGAGCGAGATTAAGGCCGTGGCGAAGGGCGAGGGGATCGGTTATGATTTGACGGAGAGGATGAAAAGAAGCGCGATGGTCGCGATCGTGCCGATAGGATATTGGCATGGCATTCCGCGCGCGGCATCGTCTCTCGGCACGGTGACGATCGGGAAAAAGAAAGCGCGCATCCTGGGGCGCGTTTCAATGGATATGATCGTCATAGACGTAACGGGAATGCCCGTGCGCGCGGGGAGCGAGACGGTCATCATCCCGTCTGAGCTCGCAAAAGAAATTCTTGCTTCGCCCTACGAAGTTGTTACCCGTTTAAACCCCCTAATACACAAGGCTATCGCATGATACAGAGAAGACGAAAGAAGAAGCCCAGCCTTTTCAAGGCTCTTTTTTTCCTGATCGTTATTTGCATCGTGCTTTTCGGCATATGGCAGCGGAAAGCCGTCATGAGATATGCGGATAATGTCCGTCGTGTCTTACATGTGCCCGATGTCCCATCCATTTTGCATTCTCTTCGTCAGGAGGCATTTGGCATCCTATGTATGACGAAGGATGCCGCGTCTGATGACTGCTATGTTTTTGATCGCGACGGCATCGTGTTCGGTTCCGCGCGCACGGTTGTGGGGGACGTGATCGTGCGCATAGACGACTCGTCGAGCTTCCTTCCCATACTTGGCGAGCCGCTTATCGAAAGTGACGCATGGGCGAATATGCTCCCTGTCATCCGTTTTTTGAAGGAGGGAAATTTTCCTTTTTCCTCCGTTTTGTTGAAACGCGCCCAAAACGAGCTTGTGATAACCGTTCCTGACAGCGATACTCTCATATATATAAGTCTTGAATTCGTTCCCAGCCGGTCATTGCGCGCGTTGCCCGAATTCATAAAGAGAGTTCCATTTTCGGGCCTGAAATATATCGATCTTCGCGCGGAGGGGAGGATTTTTTATAAGTAGTGGCATTGCCAGGTTTCTTTTTCCAGTATACGATAGGTAGGCCTTATGGCAGTCGGAACAATCAGCACTTTGTCTTAACAGAAGGAGGCGCTGCCATGCAGCATCTGACCACGTATTTGAATGTCTCCCGATGGTATTCTCTCGGATGGGATACGCGCGGTCCTGCGCTTATTCTCCGTATCCAGTCGGAATTCGCGCGACGGGTGAAGAAAATTCCCGACGATTCCCACTTCGTCCTGGGGCTTAAGGAACACTTCGGCTTAGGCGGATTCAGCGGAGATCTTAGGGGGCAATTCGGGTTCGAGGGCGTTTTCACCCGCGAAGATCCCGACAACGGCTTTATCTGTTTCAAGGTTCCGTTTCCGGTCCTGAACAAGGAAGGCGGGCGCTGCAAGTATTGCGGGGATGGCACCGATACGGAAGTTTGCGATTGCACGGCATGCATGGGAACGGGGAAGAAGTGGTCTATGGATCATCACCATGCGCATGCGATCGTCGCCAGCCTCCATGCGTTCCTCGAGTGCATGGGTTCTGCGAGCATCGAAACGCACGATCCCAACCCCCAACTCATGGAGGTTTTCACCTCCCTTGGCGATGGCTGTTACGACCTGCGAGGAACGTTCAGCAAGCCGCTTCGCGGCTATCTCGGGACGCTTTCCACGGGCACTCGCATTGCCTGTGTCGAACAGGCTATGATTCGCTCATATAGCCAGCTTTTCGGGTCGCTTCGTCCGTACGCATCGGATCATTTCCGAGCCTCGGTCGATCATCCGGAGGGATGGCTGAATATCTCGTGTCCGGGACTCGATTCGTCGAGAATCAGCCCGTTTCGGGATTCGTTCGAATCGAGCGTTGCGCAGGCCGGAGAATATGCCTTCGTGAGCGACGGCGTGAATACGCCATGCCATCAACTCGTTCTTCTCTCTGCTCTCGGCGCTTTGCAGGATTTTGCCGATCCGCTTTGGCGGGAGGCGACGCGCAATCCGATGGAGCGTGAAGAAGTCATGTAGCCTGGCTGAAGGATTAGCTAGCAACCAGGGGTCTCGGCCGATCGGCTGGGACTCTTTTTTATTCCTGCTTTTCAGCGTACTCGGTATGAGATGGATGTTAAAACTGTGGCTCTAGACTACCATCGTCTATACTAACGTCTAGAAATGCCACATTATCCTTCGCAGGTCGTGATGGCAAATGGGCCGCTTTCTATAGTTTTAGTTACTTGGTTCGTTCCCTTTGCTTCGATATATACCTTATAAAGCCTCCCGTCTGGTATAGAATATTCTCTTTGGCCCGCGTATTCGCCTCCGGCATAGCCTGTCTTCCATGCCACTTCGCCGGCGTAGGGCACTTGCGCTTCGTTCCATGTGATCGGGAAGTCGCCTATGAGCGATGTTGTTCGCGGTCCTTTGATCATCAGGCTTATTTGTTCATATGCTTCGCTGCCTTTCCATCTAATCGTGAATTCCTTGCCGCGACATAGATTTTCGCTACCTTTCGGCGCCAGAAGATCGAATGTTATTGGCGGCTTCGGCGGGTTTTTGAGCGTTTCAATCTCTTGATTGAGACCTATCACCTGTCTTTCGGTCTCCACGATCTTCGTTTGCAAGTCTCTGATTTTCGCATCTTGCGCTTTTCGTATGGGTGCAATGTATGCGTAGGCGCTTATGATACCTATGCACAACGTGCTGAACGGTACGGCGATCGCTAGAATATAAGATTTTTTAGCGACCGGGATCGCATTCGCAGTCGGTTCTTGTGGTTGTGTTTCCATATCCTTCATTGTATTCTATCTTTTATTCGATTGTCATATGTCATATGAAAAAGCTATCCATCGGCATCGTCGGTCTTCCTAATGTCGGCAAGTCAACGCTTTTCAAGCTTCTGACCGATCAGGAGGTGAATATCGCCAATTACCCTTTCTGCACCATTGATCCAAATATCGGTATCGTGACCGTTCCTGACGCGCGTCTCGACGCGCTCGCCGCTATTTCCTCGTCCAAGAAGACTGTTCCGGCGGTCGTCGAGTTCTGCGATATCGCGGGACTTGTGAAGGGCGCCGCGGCAGGGGAGGGTCTTGGCAATAAGTTTCTTTCCCATATTCGCGACGTGAGCGCGATTCTCATGGTTTTGCGCTGTTTCGGCGGTACGGAGATTACTCATGTCGAAGATTCCGTCGATCCTCTGCGCGATATGGATATCATACATGCCGAGCTTGCCCTGAAAGACCTGGAAACCGTCATGAAACGCCTTGAGTCCGCGGGAGGAGAAGCGCGAAGCGGCAAGAAGGATGCCGTTTTTCTTATCGAGCTTTTAACGAAGGTCAAAGCCAGGCTTTCTGCCGGGGAAGATATCCGCGCGTTTGCGGACGAGCCTGAGATTAGAAATCTAGAGCTTTTGAGCGCGAAGAAGCAGATATATCTTTTAAACGGCGAGACAGCCGATGTCCCCGCGACGCTTACGGAGAGGCTTTCCGCGCTCGGCGCATCGTATGTCGTCGCTGACCTTTCGGGGGCAGGGGCGACCCACGCATTAGGAGATCTCATACGGGAGGCTTATCGCACGCTCAATCTCATAAGTTTTTTTACGACGGGAGAAGATGAGACGCGCGCGTGGACGATTCCCAAGGGCGCGAAAGCTCCCGAAGCGGCCGGTGCGATACATGGGGACTTTGAACAGAAGTTTATTCGGGCGGAAGTCGTCGCGACGGATTCCTTGCTTGAAGCGGGGGGGTGGACCCAGGCGAAAGCGAAAGGAAAGATGAGGCTTGAGGGAAAGGATTACGTAGTCGCGGACGGCGACGTTATGGTTATACGCCACGGCTAATTACGCTAGGGGTTTTTCTTGCACGCGTGCGTCTCGCAGTATTTCATGCGGGTAGTTTCGAATTCCCGAATGATGCCTTGCATTCGTTCCTTGTTCGCGTTCCTTTTTTCCGCGTCGATTCGCATAGTCCTTGTTTTTACCCCGCTTTCGCGCACCGCATCTAGTCCGAGCTTTTTTCTTACAATCGCAATGAGTCGTTGGATAATACCCTTCGGTTCTTCGGCGACCACTTTTTGCATCGGGGCGGGAAGCTGTTCGGGGATCGTTTGGATCACGACGGGCTTATCATCCGTCGTTTCTACCAGCTTCAATTCCACGATCTCTTCCTTTTTCTCATTAAGTTGTTTTTCTTGAGGAGAAAATGAGGCGATGATGCTGTCTATGTTCTTTCGCGTATCGGTTATATACGGCATTGGGTTTATGAGGTATGGGTTTGACATCCCGACGTTTTGCAATGCTCCGAAGAGGCTTTTCAACTCCCTGAGATAAGGGATGCCTACGCGCTCCGTCCATTCCAGTATGGATTCGCTCGGCAGCGGATGAGGCGCGTTATTGAGGCCATGATAGAGGCTTTCGGCCAGCGCTTTTTTCGCGCTTCCATCAGTAAATGCCTGCGAGCCATTCTTTCCTTCCGTGATACTGGGGAGGATCATGAAGCATATATCCTGTAGTATCGTCGTGACTGATTGCGGCATGCCGCCTGCCTTTATAAGCGTTCCGAGCGCGGAGGGTTTTCGTTCTGTCACCCCTTTTTCCGCTTCCATATATCCCAGTTCCGCGAGGCATACGTTCTGACTTTGTGCGGGCGTCGTATATAACCCTCCGCTTACGAGGGTTAATGACGAGATGCCGCTCGATCCCGCTTGCTGGCTTATGACCACGCACGCAGAACCGTTCCAGGAGTATCCGTATGACGGATACATCGTCGCATATTGGTTGCACATCTCTTGGTTGAAGCAGGACGCTCCGCTGCATGAAGAATTATTGGCGTACGTGCATGTTCCGAATCCTCCGCCCGTTCCCGGCGTCCATGTTCCGTTTGCCATCGTGCACATCATCGCCATATAGCTGTCGCAGGACATGCTTCCCATCGTGCATTCTTGCGCGAGGAGATATGCGCGGGTATCGTATATTTTTTTCCTGTACAGGGCGGCCGTTTGCGGCTGAACAAGGGTGACGAGGATGATCGCGACGATATTCGCGAATAGTACCGAATAAGCGAGAAGGCGTTCCATATCCTTAATATTACTTCAGTAGCGTATTTTTTTCAGCCAGTAATCATTTTCCCATTCCCATAACTTTTTTGCGCCGAGGAATGCCTGAAAATCGTCATGCCAGTACGGGAATTCCTTGAGTTCCACATGGCCTTCCATATCGCCCCATGCATGCTCTCCTTCCGCGCACCGTTGCCATCCGTACGGGCGGGGATAGGGGTCGCGGATTTTCTCCCTGCCGCCTTTTCCCCGAAGCGTCGCTTTGCATCGCGCGCATGACTTAGACTGATCTATCCGCATGATCCAGCGCGTTTCTAGATTCTTCACCTGGTCTTTCAGCGTATCCATATATGCGGCTGTTTGGAGGTTATAGTCGCGATAAATCGATAAGGACGTCTTGATATCCAGGATGCCGAATTTCCCCCCTATTAAAGCGAGCGTGTCGATCGTGCCCGCATATCGGTGCTCATAGTGCACGACGCGCCGTTCCACGAATTCCGGGTCGACGTGGATATGGTTTTTCCCTATGAAATCGACCGCCGCTCCGATCGCGGGGGCGATCGATGGATCTATGGCCGGATTTTCTCCTATGAGGATTTTTTCGAACGTTTCGTGGATCATCGTGCCTTCCGCGGCCGACTTCGCCTTTATATCCTCGCCTTCCTTGAATCCCACTTCGGCGTAGAATTTATAGAGCGCGGGCTTCGCCTTGATCTCGACTATCTTCGTGACCCGGGGATACCAAGCTCCGTCGATGCCATAGCCGCAGGCTTCCTTGAATTCTTCCGCGTTTCCGTAATTCATTTATAGGGGAATATGGGGATAGATTCTAAGCCTACCATGCGTTCTGAAACTTCGCCCTACTTGCGTTTTTCCTTGATTTCCGGTATACTATCCGTATGAAAAAATACTCCGCATATATCGATATAGCCCTCGTCGCAAGTCTTTTTGCGGCCATTGCCGCTCCGTCCTTTGCCCTCGTGAACGGACCTTCCTTGGGCAGTGCGGCAGGCTATCCGATCATAGATACCGCGACTCAGAACGCGCAGGCGCGGGCAGACGCGCAGACCGCATATACCGAACTTATGGGACGCGGTTGCACGTCCGACATGACGGGCGTCAATATGAACAACCAGCGCCTGTATTCCGGCATTCATTGTTTCTCGACCGGTACGGTCTTGAACGGCCAGGTATTGCTCGATGCGCAGGGGGACTCCAATTCCGTTTTCATCTTCAGGATGAACCAGCGTTTCGATGTGTGGGCGAATGCTACGGTCGTCCTTACGAACGGTGCCCGTCCTGAAAATATCTTCTGGGTCGTGGCCGGTCCTGTTACGATCGGCACAAACGTTCAGTTAGCGGGCACGGTCATATCGATGAATTCCATCACTCTCGGCGTCACGTCCGGCCAGGTTTTCGATGACAGGGGATCCGTGAACGGTCGGTTGTGGTCCGTAGGGAGCACGGTATCCGTTTCGCCCCGCGCCCCGATCGGATTTTTTCAGCCGCTCGTGAACGTCATCTACCCGACGCCCCAAGCAACATACCAAGCTCCGCAGTATTCGTATGCTCCGCAGCAGGGGACGAGCGGCTATCTTACGGTATCTTCGAATGAAGTTAATTTCGCCTTGTTCGTGGACGGTTCGCGCGTAACGAGCGGGCAGCGGTATTCTTTTCCGGCGGGAACTCATACGGTAACCGAAATTAATTTTTCCGGCGCTGAGTATGGTGCGCCGTCGTATAGCGGGGGATGCGCGCAGAACGGCCTTGCGGGCGCAGTGGTCTTGAACGCGGGGGATGAGAAGACATGTATCGTGACCAATACTCCTTCCGCATATTCTCCGGCGTATGTTTCCGGCTATCAGAGCTCGTGTATGAATGGCTGTCAGCCCGTGTGCGATGGGGGATGCCCTGGCTTGCCGAATACGGGCGCTGACGGAGCGTATCTGCCCGTAGTGAGCATGATCGGCCTTCTTCTTATCACCGGCTTCGTATGGCA
>JAHFLN010000029.1 GCA_023244835.1 Candidatus Harrisonbacteria bacterium | reverse complement strand
TATTGGTATTCACTATTAGTAGTAATAAAAAAAGCTGTCGCGGCCTAATGACCTCACGACAGCTGCTTCGACACCCTCAACCCATGCAGAGCGCTCATTCAAATTCGATAGCGGCTCCTTCGACATACTCCGAACCCGATTCGTCATTCCGCCGGGTACGCACGAGCCATTTTCCGTTCGCGCGCGTCAATCCGATGATTGGCTCCCCGAAGAGATACGGCGTTGAAACGTACAACGTGAGTCCGCCTTCGTCGGAAATCTCGAACGAAGTCACCGAACCGCATAGAATCGCATGATGCGACCCGACCTCGATTTCAAGCCTGAATCCCTTACCGCGAAGCTTCCACGGAATGCCGTAAAATCCCGCTTCATGCAGAGCTTCTTCTTGAATCTGCTGAAGTGCCTTCCCATTACGACCCATGCGAGTCTCCTTTCGTCGAAAATATCCTACCGATTCCCATGGCTTCGGCCATGATTCAGTAAAGTACTAAATACCATTTAAATAACCTTATTGTCAATCGTATTGCATGTCACTCACGAAACACATAACAAAAACCCTAAGATAGGGTTTTTGTTATGTGTGCCCAGGAGAGGACTCGCCTCTTCCTCTCCTCTTACAACGGATCGGTCGAGGCCGCTATTTTCATAATCGGCGAAACGCCTCTTTGAAAATAGGGGGCCTTCGGTTCGATTCCTTTCACACAAAGCACATATATAAAGACCCCTTAAAAGGGGTCTTTATATATGTGCCCAGGAGAGGACTCGAACCTCCATGCCTTGCGGCGCTACCACCTCAAGGTAGTGCGTCTGCCATTTCGCCACCTGGGCAACTTCCTCCCTACGATACCAGGATCGGCCGGCTTTTTCCATGCCCCATAAAAAATCCCGGCCATGAGCCGGGATTTTTCCTTATTGCTAGATCTTGCGCAGTTTCTGGCGCGCCTTCTTCTGCGATACTTCCCGCAGATAATAGAGCTTTGAGCGATGCACCTTCTTCGGGGAAGTAACGATCTCGACTTTCGAGATCAAGGGCGAATTGATGGGATACGCCTTTTCGACACCCTCGCCCGCGATCACGGCGCGGACGGTAAACGTGGCTCCGGCCTCATTGCCGTGTTTGCGCGACAGGACAAGACCCGAAAACACGCTCATGCGGATCTTCGGCCCCTTGCCGTCGTCTTTCTTGCCCTTCGCTGGCTTCTTGCCCACAACAATCGCTTCTTTCACGATTTCATGAACTTTGACCTGCGCGCCGGGCTTGATCTGATCGAGAATTGCCTTATCCATCCAAGTGGAATAATAGTATATGATATTCCCCTTTCATGCAACTCCTGATCGACGCCCGACTCCTCGCCCAGGGCGGGAAAACGGGTGTTGAAATCTACGCCCACAACATCATCGGCCGGCTCATCGCGACTCGGCCCGAAACCCCTATAACCCTCTTCTATAACGCCTGGCGCACCGCGCCGCTTCCCGAGGAATGGCACGCGCCGCACGTGCGCGTGGTAAATTGGGGCGTACCCAACAAGCTCTACGACCTATGGCAGCCCGCGATCGACAGGTATATCCCCTGCGACGCGATATACAGCCCGCACATAAACCGCCTGCACTTCCAGCATACTCCGCGCGCGCTCACGATCCACGACCTCTCGTTTATCCATTATCCGCAGTTCTTCCCCCTCAAGTACCGCCTCTGGCATAGCCGCCAACGCATCGCTCTCCAGGCGCGCGAAGCCGCGGTTATCATCACGAACTCGCAGTACACGAAGCGCGATATTATGGATACGCTCGGCGTCCCCGAAGGGAAAATCCGCGTGATCTACCCGGGCGTCGATGCTCCGGCCGCCCCGGTCGAGGCGCCTGCGAGCCTCTCCTCCGCGCAAAAAGCGATCCTCGCGAAACCCTATATCCTCTCGCTCTCGACGCTTGAGCCGCGCAAGAACATACTCGGCGCGATCTCAGCGTTCTCCCTCCTTCGACGCGATCCGCGCTTCGCGGACCTCAACCTCATCGTCGCGGGAGGCAAGAGCTGGAAATTCGACCCCCCACGCCATCCGGGCGTCATCTACTGGGGCGGTATGAACCAAGAGGAAAAAGCGTTCATGTATACTGAAGCCGAGGCGCTCATATTCCCCTCGTTCTTCGAGGGATTCGGCTTTCCCCCGCTTGAGGCGCAGTCATACGGTTGCCCGGTCATAGCGAGCGATCGGGCGTCACTCCCGGAAATCCTCGGCGACTCCGCCCTGCTTATGAGCCCCTGGAACGTCCACGGCCTCGCAGGAGCTTTAGAAACCCTCCTCACGGACCATGGCGAACGCGACCGGCTCATCGCCCGGGGCCGCGAGAATGCCGCTCGCTTCGACTGGAATACCACGATATGCGAACTCTCAAACATCTTTTCATCGCTTTCGTCGCGCTAGCCACGCTCGCCGCGGTTATATTCGGTATCGGCTTGTGGAACTTCCGCGAACGAGCGCTCCGCACGAAAGGCGATATGCGCGTGACGGCGATGAAGGCCGCGCAGGCCATGAAAGACATGGAACCGCATCGCGCGGGACTTTACCTCGCGATGATCCAGGGCCAGCTCGCGCAGCTCAATGAGGCGCTTTCCCTCTGGCGCGGATTTATCCCCTTTCTCGGATCGGTCGCGGACGAGCTTCACGGGGCGCAAGGCCTCGCGAACGCCTCCGTAGAAATCGCCGATGATCTCGATTTTTTGAAACGCAATGGCACCCAACTCATACTCACCGGAAAGGGTCCTGAATTCATCGCGGCCCTGAAACGCCTGCGCGCGAATATCGAGCGTGTCGCCCCTACCGCGAACAAGGAAGAAGTCTATGCGGCGCTCTCGATGATCGACGCATCGATCGCCTGGCTCGATGCCCGAGAAACCCAGAATATCCTCGTCCTCTTCCAGAACCCCTCGGAGATTCGTCCGGGCGGCGGATTTCTCGGAAGTTTTGCCCACCTTTCCTTGAATCACGCGAGTCTCACGAGCCTCGAGGTCCAGGACATCTATGACCCGGATGGCCAACTCGTCGACAAGATAATACCCCCTATCCCGCTCCAGAAGCTCACGACAAATTGGGGTGCGCGCGACGCAAACTGGTTCGCGGACTATCCGACCTCGGCCCGCAAAGTCATGCGATTCCTCGAGGCATCGCGCATATACCGCGACCGGAACATGCGTTTCTCGGGGGCGATCGCGATCAATGTAAATCTCATAGGCGACGTCCTCGCCATCACGGGCCCGCTTGAGATTCCGCAGGCAGACGGCACCACGCTTACGCTCGATGCGGAAACCTTCGTGGCCGCCCTACAGGAAGACGTGGAGACGAAGCAGAGCAAAGGCATTGTGAAACAGGCGACTCCCGCGCTCTTCGCCAAGCTTTCATCGCTTGACGATGAGGGTAAAAAAGCGCTCGTCACTGCGATCGGCAAACGCATCGCGAACAAGGATGTTATGGCGTACTTCGGAAACCCGGTTATGGAAGCGTATATGCAGGGACTCGGCGCGGGCGGCGAGCTGTATCCGACCCCCGAGCGCTTTCCCGGCAGCTATCTCGCGGTTGTCTACGCGAATATCGCGGGAGGGAAAACCGACGCCTATGCGACGCAGTCCCTAACGCTCGACGAAACCGTACACCGCGACGGCACCGTGGTTGATCGGCTCACGATCGAACGGACAAACGGCGGAAACGTCCGCACTGAGCGGTGGTACAACGCGATGAGCCGCACGTACGTACAGCTTATGACCGCGCCCCGCACCACGCTCACATCCCTTACGGGAGGATATTCCCGCGACATTAAGCCCGCAATCGATTATGCCAAAGCCGGCTATGTTTCCGATCCCGACCTTGCTGCCGATGGCGGGAAAGAAACATTCTCAACCTGGATTGACATCGACCCGGGGCAAACAAAGACGATCTCCGCATCATATTCGCGCGAGACCGGCCTCACTTTCGACGCCCTGGAAACCCCATACACCTTCGTCTTCGACAAGCAATCGGGCATAGACGGACCGCTCACAGCCACGTTCCATGCCCCGAACGGCATGGTCTGGAAGGAATCGGGAGCAAGCACCTTTACGTATGCAACCGAGAACCCTCCCGCACGGGTCAGTATCCCCTTGACGGTCATCCGGCGGTAACGGATAGTTCAGATAGAAGCCTACGGGGACGAGTGCGGTGCTCGCCCGGATTTCCCGATTGGAACCTATCTCGGCCGCGATAGCGCCCGAGAGGAGTATGGAATAGGCTCTTAGGCACCGGTTTCACAGAAAG
>JAHFLN010000017.1 GCA_023244835.1 Candidatus Harrisonbacteria bacterium | reverse complement strand
TCTGGAACGGACAATCGCGCAATTGAACGAGCATCCCGATGCGGTCGCGGCGTGCACCGATTGCGAACTGCGTCATCAGGACGGCACCTTCATCCAACGGTATTCTTGCAAGCAGTCAGCTTTTTGGAAAGTTTCCTTGGGCAACGGATCGCTTGTGCGCAAAGACGTATTCACCCGGTTCAATATCTGGTTCGACAAGGACGCCATGTTCGAAGACCTCGATTTCGGGGTGCGGGTCGTGAAGGATCATCAGTGGATAGGCATTCCCGAGGTATTGAGGGTGTACTACCGTTACCATTCGCAGGCGGGAGATTCCATGAGTACGATGTATACCCAAAAGACTCCTCAAAGCGCATTCGAGTATTTCATACAAAAGAACGGATCGATATACCAGTCTGCCGGAAATGAGGCTGTTGCATGGATGCATGCCCTAACGGGCAAGATGATGGTGCGCGCGGGGCATATACGGGCAGGCCGCAATCATTTATACAGTGCCGTGCGCCATGATTTCCATTTTTCCTATCTTGCGTATTATCTCATAGCGCTCGTATTGCCCAGCGCGTTTAGAAGGCAATCCCTGGTCGTTTTCAAGAATAAGGCGGCAGGCATGCTCGGGCGATGATCAAGGTCCTCTTCGTATATACCCATACCGTTTTAGGCGGAGGGGAGACGATGCTCGTGCGCACTATTGCGAGCCTCGATAGGAAGCGTATTAATCCCGTCGCGGTCATTTCAGACCGCAATGACCGCTTGCATGAGGCACTCACGCGTATCGGGGTTTCCGTCATACGCATCCATGACGCGAACCGTCCTTTGGGCAATAAGCTATTGAAAGCGCTGATCCAATTTCCCAACTTCATCTTCCTTACTATGCGAATGAGCCTTATTGTCTTGAAAGAGGGTCCTGATATCATTCATGCCGGCCTATCTTATTCGGCCCTATGGAGCATTGTCCCCGCCCGCTTATTCGGTAAAAAATTCGTATGGGTGGGGCAGACATTATCCGATTTTTTCGCGTATCCTGTCATTACGAGGTTCCTGATGTATTTCTCCCATACGACCGTTCTTACCTGCGCCGACTTCACGCGTCTCTTAGGACAAAGTGGAATGCTCGCGAGCGGCCCGACGGAGGTCATTTATACCGGTCTTTCGAACGATCTTTTTCGTGCGCGAGACGAGGAGTCGGTTTTTGACATCGGCGGATCCCATGTCCAGCGCCCTATCGTCGCCCTGATCGCCCGATTTGATGAATCGCAAAAAGGATTCGCGCATTTCTTCGAAATGGCGCAGATCATCAATGAAAAAATGCCACATGTGCATTTTGTTATCGTGGGCGCGCCGGTCAATCCCATTGAGCAGGCTCTCAAAGCGCGCCTTGATATCCTGGCTCAGCGATTGCATATTCAGGATGTATTGTTTTATGCGGGGTTTATAACTCCATTAGATGGCTTTTTCCCCTATGCTGACGTAATCGTCATCCCTTCGGTATATGAGGCGCCGTCGGCTGTTGCTATGGAAGCCGGGGCTGCCGGCAAGCCAGTCGTCGCTTTTTCGGTAGGCGGCATACCGGAAGTCATACGAAACGATGAGACGGGCTATTTGGTGCCGTATGGAGATGTGTCGGGTCTTGCGGAGAAAACAATAGCGCTCCTTCAGAATCCCGTAGCGGCCCGGGCCATGGGTGAGAAGGGGAGACGATTCGTGCGCGAGAACTTTTCCGAAGAAAAACTCGGGCAGAATTATACCCGTTTATACGAGTCTTTAATGACACGAATATGAAAATAGGCATTGACGCGCGTTTGCTAGAACGACGCATGACCGGCATCGGCCGTTATCTGGAAAACCTCATCCGTTATATTCCTGAGTACGATGAAAAGAACGAGTATGTTCTTTTTTCGTATAACCCATTACCGGGCTTTCCTCGTGAGAATATACGGAATGTCGCTACGCTCCAAACGGGAGCGGAAGGCTATCTGCAAAAGATACAATCGGTGTTGTGGCTGCACGCCATACTGCCCCGTTTCATCAAGCGGGAAAAAATAGACCTATTCTTTTCCCCTAACAGCCTTCTGCCGATTTTCGGCACGGGAGTGAAGAACGTCATCGCTATTTATGACGTTTTCCAGCTTATACACCCGTCATTCCATTCGTTCGTCTATCGTACATACATTTCTTTTTTCTTATCTCGCACGCTGAAGCATGCGGACCATATACTCACGATTTCAGAGGCATCGAAGAGGGATATCGTGACTTTGCTGCGCGTTCCCGAGAACATGATTACCGTGACATATCTCGCGGCAGACGAACGCTGCATGCCGCGAACGATCTCCATGGAGGATCGGGCGCGTTATGCCAAAAAATACGGGCTTCCGGCACGGTTTATCCTGTATCTCGGCGTTTTGGAAAAAAGGAAGAATATCGATTGCATCATATATGTTGCGGATCGCCTGCGGGATGTGGCCGATGTCGGCATTGTTGTGGGCGGGCGCTTGGGATATGGCGGGGAGCAGTATCTGGAGGAGATACGCGCCCGATCCACTATGCGCTATATCGGCTTTTTTGACGATGCTGACATGCCTTTTATTTATAACCTTGCCGAGCTTTTCATATTCCCTTCGCATTATGAGGGGTTTGGTTTGCCGCCTCTTGAGGCTATGCGGTCCGGAGTTCCGGTCATAGCTTCAAACACGTCTTCATTGCCCGAGGTCGTGGGCGATGCCGGGATACTTCTCGATCCTGTCGCGTATGGAGAGTATGCTGGCGCAGTCCTCAAACTCTTGAATAATCCAAACGAGAGGGCTATTTTGATCGAAAAAGGCCTCGAGCAGGCACGAAAATTCAGTTTCAGGAAAACCGCATCTGCAACGGCGGCAGTCCTTCGTAGCATGGAAAGCAAATCATAACGGCATGAAAATCGAAACGAGTCCCAAAGTCAGCGTAATCATCCCCACGTACAACCGTCCCCAGCTCATTCAAAGGACCGTGCAAAGCGCCCTCGATCAGACGTATTCCAATATAGAAATCATAGTCGTCGACGGCGATCCGACCGGTGCCACTTCGAAAAAATTAGAGGCTTTCGCTGGCGAGCGCGTGCGCTCGGTGAAAGACTTCGTCTTCGCGCAATTGCCCCCTACCGGCACGGTTCAGGACAGGTCGAATATCGCGCGGAACAGGAATGCCGGCATCCGGATCGCGACGGGTACTTATATCGCCATTCTCGATGATGATGATATCTGGCTCGATCGGGAGAAGATCGCGAAGCAGGTCAGATTTTTCGAGGAGCATCCGGAGTATAGCCTGTGCGGCGGCGGCGTCATTGGCTTATACAGGGAATCTGGAGGAAAAACCATTGAGGTTAAGGAGCTGTTTCCCGAGAAAGACGAGGATATCAGAAACATAATGCTCACTGCCCGAGGATTGGTGCATAGCACCATCATGTATAAAAAGAGTGATTGGGAGAGAATAGGAGGGTATAACGAAATCAATACGATCAGGGAGGATTGGGATCTCCATTTACGTCTGGGGAAGATCGGAAAGATGTATAATTTTCCGAATTATTTCGCTTGTTTTTTCGTAGGGGAGCACGAAAAGGACCATATCAGCATATATGGCCATTATATTACCGCGCACAGCCTTGATATACTCATGAGGTATCGGAAAGATTATCCGGGATTTTACAAGGCATTTTGCAATCACATGCTTCATTATCTGTACGGTTTTATTCCTGCGCGGCTCAGAATGGGGTTCCGGCCAATAGCCCAAAGAATTCAGAGAGCCATCGCGAAAATCTTAGGCATTTCTTCTCATGAGCAGGTAATTAAGGGGTGACGGTATCGTGTCAATCGCGAATTGGGAAAATTAGCGAAGCGTGCTATATATGATATTCTAAAAAACAATGGAGCCTGTTCACCCGAGCCATGCGATACGATACCGTTTTTCCCAAGACCACGCGAAGGGAAAAGTCGTTCTTGATGCCGGCTGCGCCGACGGGTTCGGTAGTACTCTCTTGGCCGAGGTCGCCCTTTCGGTGCATGCCATTGATAACGATCCCGCATTGATCGCGGAGGCCCAAAAAAAACATGCGCGGGCCAATATAACGTTTCAGTCCGGCGATGTCCGCTCTTTGCCGTTTCCCGACAATACATTCGATTGCGCGGTTGGATTCGAGATCATAGAGCATTTCAAGGATCAGGGAGCTTTTCTCCGTGAATTGCGACGCGTTGTGAAGCCAGGCGGCGTTCTTATCATCTCCACTCCAGACCATGTGGCAAATATGAAGATCGGGGTGTATCAGCCGCGTCATGAGGGGCACGGGCATCCGGGCGAGCTTACATTCCTCGAGTTTTTCTATCTCATGAATCATTATTTCAGCGCCCCGCGTTTTTACGGGCAGTTTTTCTATCGCGAGCCATCCATAAGGGATAGACTGATAAATTTCGCGAAGCGTATCGATATATTAGGCTTGCGCAAGCTCATTCCCCGGCGAATGCGCAATGCGCATAATCCTTCGGTTCAGATTTATGAGCAAGACGCGCAGATCAAGGTATTGGATCGGCCGGCGGTGCAGATACTGGCGGTTGCGACAAATAAAAAATAGCAACCTTCTTGAATTATTTGCATGCTGTCTCCTTATCATCCGGCGCCCAGTGAGTGTCCTATTTGCAAGCAGTCAGCCGGATTTTCATTTAAAGAGAATTTTAAAAGCGACTCGTCTTGGTCTCTCTATGAGTGCGGCGCGTGCGCTGTGCAGTTTTGGCTTCCGCTCGTGCTTCCGCAGGGCGTCACATATGAAGAAGAGGTTGCGTATCAGGGCAAGGGCGAAGTCCTTACTAAAGACCATGCGCGGGCCATCGCCGAAGGATATTGGAATGTGCGACAGTTTTTACAAGGACCGCTCGCAGCGGATCCGAACACAAAAGGAAAGAAGCTGTTGGATATCGGGTGCGGTACCGGAGAGTTTCTTTTTGTCGCGCGCGAGCTCGGGTACTCCGCCTACGGAATCGATTTCAACAGGCATGCCGTAGCTTTTGCCCGCGAACGGCTCGGCCTCGAAGGCGCTACGGTGGCCGACGTCTATGAATATCTCAGCACCCGCCCAAGGCAGTACGACCTCATTACGGCGTTTGAAGTGATTGAACACGTCCCTGACCCCGGCGCATTCCTTGATCTTGCGCGCGAGAGCCTTGCTCATAACGGCATCCTTGTCATCTCGACGCCGAACCGCGATCGTTATTGGGGTCGCATTGATCCCAAAGTCGACACGTGGGATTATCCCTATCAGCATCTTACGCGATGGAATCCGAAATCGCTCAAGAATTTTGCCGAGCGGCGCGGCTTCGTGACGCGTGCCTTCCGCCGCGAGCTGCCCGTCGAATGGTTTATCGGGAAATTGAAACAAGCGGCGGGAATTATTATGGGAAAGCCTCGGCCCCACGACGCCCGTACCGTTTCCGAACGCGTGCGCGGCGGCGTCGGCTTTTCGCGGTACCAGCTGATCAAGCGCGTTGTCGTCGCGCTGTGCGGCATTCCCGCCGGAGTCCTCTTTCTCCTCGGTTTTGAGGGCATTCATATGTACGCCGTGTTTCAGAAGAAGCGTTAAAACGGATATCTTTTCATACATTGCAAATGCATTGGAAAAACTATAAAATATCTTAATAATCATGCCAAAAAAAACCATTCTTATTACCGGCGTCGCGGGCTTCATAGGAAGCAATCTGGCAGATCGCTTGGTACGGGACGGGCATAGAGTGGTCGGCATCGATAATCTTTCGGCTGGGATTCTGGAGCAGGTGCCGCGGGAAGTCGAATTCCACGCTGTAGACATCAGATCGAAGGAGGCGGTTTCCATCATCAAAAAGTCAGGCGCGGATGTCGTTTTCCATTTCGCGGCCAAGAATTGCGTGCCTGATTGCCAAAACTTTCCCTATGAAACTGCCGATGTGAATATCATGGGAACCATCAATATTTTTGAGGCATGCCGTGCGGCCGGCGTCGAGCGCGTCCTGTACGCCGAATCGTCCGCGATCTATGAGGGAACGGATACCCTACCAACGCCAGAAACCGATTTTACCCCTCAGACCATATATGCCGTTTCGAAGGCCGCGGACCATTTGTTCGCCCGCGCGTATCAGCGCGGATTCGGGATGAAAATGGTCGGGTTCCGCTATCTGAACGTATATGGGCCGCGTCAGGATTATCGCAGGGCGATACCTCCGGTCATGAGCAGATTTATCATACGACTGCTCATGAACGAGCGTCCTCCTGTCTACGGCACCGGAAGCGAGCGAAGGGATTATATACACGTGGACGACGTCAATGACTTCCACGTGCTGTGCATCGATAACGACGAAGTTATCGGCAAGACATTCAATCTGGGGCAGGGGAAGAATTATTCTGGGCTCGAGATCCTGAATATGATCCAGGCCTTACTGGGAACGAATATGCAGCCCGAATTCGTGCCGCCTATTCCCGGCGGAGCTCCTGCGAATCTCGCCGATATCACTGCCGCAAAACGCGTCGGATGGCAGCCGAAAATATCCCTCGAAGAGGGGCTGAAGGGGATGATCAAATATATACAAGATGAAATCGCCCGTGGTAATATAACCCATTCATTATGATCCTTACCCGTACACCGTTTCGCATAACATTAGGCGGCGGAGGCACCGACCTTCCCTCGTATTATACGAAGCATGGCGGTTTCATTTTTTCCGCGGGCATCGACAAGTACATGTTTGTCAGCGCCAATCGTCCGATCGCGGATGACTTCATTCGGGTGAAATACTCGAAATCCGAGACGGTGGAGCACGTAGACGAGCTTAAGAACGTCATTGCGAAAGAAGCCTTGCGTTTCATGGGTATAGACAAGAATATCGAAATCACGTCCGTTGCCGACATTCCGAGCGGTACGGGCCTCGGGTCGTCAAGCTGCTATGCGGTCGGACTGCTTCACGCGATTCACGCATTGCAGCGCGCCGCCGTTCCTCTCGACGTCCTTGCCGAAGAGGATTTCACGATCGAATCCAAGATACTGAAGCGGCCCATCGGCAAGCAGGATCCCTATCTCGCCGCATTCGGGGGGCTTACGGTTTTAGACATAAGCAAAGACGGAGCGGTCAAGGTGCGTGCGGCCGCTGTTGCGAAAGACGTCGCTGACGAGCTTAATCGCAATCTCCTCGTTTTTTTCACCGGAGTGACTCGCGACGCGGACGATATCCTGCAGGAGCAATCGACGCGCGCAGGGGAGGATGACAAGAAAGTCATAGACAGCATGCATTTCATCAAGGATCTGGGATATCAGATTCTCGAGGCTGCCGAACGGGGAAACATCGACGAGATCGGGAAGAAATTCCACGAGCATTGGGGATACAAGAAAAAAATATCATCGAAGATGTCAAATCCCGAGTTTGACAGGATTTATGCTTTAGCGCTCGAGAACGGGGCGCTGGGAGGAAAGATTTCCGGCGCGGGAGGCGGCGGCTTTTTCACGTTTTACGTTCCTGGGAAACAGCGGCATTTTCGCGATGCCATGAAGAATCTCGGTTTGCGCGAGATGAGATTCCGGTTCGATTTCGAGGGGTCGAAGATACTGGCTAATTTCAATTGATATTCCACGCATGAAGCTCGCGGAAAAGGTCATTGTCATCACTGGCGGGGCCGGCGGCATCGGCTCGGTCATATCCCGGTTTTTTACCGCCGAGGGCGCGCGCGTCGTCGTTTTCGATATGGACGGAACGACTCTTCCAGAAGAGGGTTTTCATGTTGATGTTGCGGATTACCACGCCGTTTCGGAGGCCGTCCTCGCCGTCCTTGGGCGATTTTGGCGCATAGACGGACTTGTGAATTGCGCGGGTATCCAGGCGCCGATCGGTCCCTTTGCGACGAATGATATGGCAGAGTGGCGCGCGAATATCATGGTCAATCTCTTAGGGACGGTACATATGTGCCGTGCGGTTGTTCCGGAAATGATGCGACAGAAAGAGGGATTTATCATTAATTTCTCAGGCGGTGGCGCCTCTTCGGCTCGGGTTAATTTTTCCGCGTATGCTTCCGCGAAGACCGCGATAGTCCGTTTTACGGAAACGCTTGCAGACGAATTGAGGTCATATGGCGTTCGCGTCAACGCCGTCGCTCCCGGAGCCGTGAATACCCGGATGCTCGACGAGGTTTTAGGCGTAGGCGAGCGGGCGGGGGATGCCGAGCGTGCCGCCGCGGAACAAAGGGCGAAGGACGGGGGAACGCCGCCCGAATTGGTCGCCGAACTTGCCGTATTTCTTGCTTCCCGCGATTCGGGAAACCTTTCGGGCCGCCTTGTGAGCGCGGTGTGGGACAATTGGAAGACGTGGACTAAGGAGGATATCGCGAAAATAATGGCAGGCGAATCCCTCACATTGCGTCGCGTCGCTTATCCCTAGACATGCCATATTCCGTCGTACATAGCGGCATCGGCATCATCGGCGCGGGTCATATGGGGGTGAAGCGCGCCGGGGCGATTGCCGAGTCCGGACGAGGGGCGCTTCGCGCGGTCGCGGATACGGATCATGATCGGGCCGCCGCTCTCGCGAAAACATATGGCGCGGACGCGTATGGCGATTGGCGCGAGCTTGTCGAGCGGAAGGATATTTCCATCGTCATCATTGCCGTGCCGAATGCTCATACCGCCCCGATCGTCATCGCTTCCCTGGAAGCGGGCAAGCACGTCTTATGCGAGAAACCCTTCGGTATCAGTACGGATGAGTCGAAGAAGATGATCGCCGTCGCCCGGCGCGCCCGCCGTTTGATAAAAGTCGGCTTCAATCATCGTTTCCATGCGGGCATCCAAAAAGCTTATGAGATACATGCCCGTGGCGGTATAGGGAAGATCATGCTCGTGCGCGCGCGGTATGGCTATGGCGGCCGACCGGGCATGGAAAAAGAATGGCGTTTTCAGAAAAAATTATCCGGTGGCGGAGAGCTCTTGGATCAGGGCGTGCATGTCATCGACCTTGCCCGCTGGTTTTGCGGCGAGTTCAAGAGCGTATACGGCCTCATTCAGACCAAATTCTGGCGTACGAAGCTCGATGACAACGCATTCGGAATTTTTCGCAATAAGCTCGCGACCGCATCGATGCATGTCAGCACGACCAATTGGAAAAACATATTCTCGTTCGAAGTTTTTGGCGATGCTGGCTATCTCCAGATCGACGGCAAGGGCGGCAGTTATGGCGAAGAGACATTGACATACGGCCGTTCGCGATTGGGCATGGCTCCCGACATCGAGGTTTTCGCTTTCGGGACCAAGGATACGAGCTGGGAGCGCGAATGGATACATTTTTACGACCGTATCCTTTCCGGAAAAGGGAGGTTGTGCGGCGATGCGCTCGACGGCCTGCGGGCCAACGAGATCGTCGAGGCCGTATACCGCTCATCGGACGAGCATATGGAGATTCAGTTGCCAAGAGGGTGAGATTCCGCATACACTGACTACACAATGACCAAGACATTAGGGGAGCTGCATATAAAGATATTCGCGGACGGAGCGGAGAGGGAGAGCATGATGGCCCTTGCGGCCAATCCCCTGATCAAGGGATTCACCACGAACCCGACTCTTATGTGCAAGGCGGGCATTACCGATTACGCCTCTTTCGCGCGCGATATCGCGTCGGCAATCAAGGATCGGCCGCTTTCCTTCGAGGTCTTTTCCGATGATTTCGCCGAAATGGAGCGGCAAGCGCGCATCATCGCCTCGTGGGGCAAGAACGTGTATGTGAAGATCCCCATTACCAATACTCAGCGAGAGCCCTCATACGCGCTCATCAAGCGTCTCGCTTCCGACGGCATACAGTTGAATGTGACCGCGGTATTCACTATCGCCCAGGTAGAGGGAACGATCGCGGCCTTGTCTCCCGACGTCCCGGCAATCATTTCGATTTTCGCGGGCAGGATAGCGGATACCGGCCGAGATCCCTTGCCTTTGATGAAGGAGGCGAAGGCCTTGCTCGCGTCTTTCCCCCGTTTTGAGCTTTTGTGGGCAAGCCCGCGCGAATTCCTGAATATCTTCCATGCCGAAGAGGCGGGTGCGGACATCATTACCGTCACCCCCGACTTGCTGAAGAAGGCCGAGAAGATCGGTTATTCGCTCGACGATTTCTCCGTTGAGACGGTCAAGATGTTCTACGACGACGGCAAGAAGGCCGGATTCGTGCTATAAAACCATACGTATGTACAAAGATTATATCCAATCGTATCTGCGGGAAGTGGGAGAAATTGTTTCGAAGATCGACCATGATGCGATAAGCCGCATGATCGATATTTTCGCTACGGTTCGCGCGCAGGGCGGCCGCCTTTTTATTATCGGCATAGGCGGCGGCGCGGGACACGCGAGCCATGCCGTGAATGATTTCCGAAAATTAGCCGATCTTGAAACGTATACGCCTGTTGACAATGTTTCGGAAATCACGGCTCGAACCAACGATGACGGATGGCATACGATTTTTTCCAATTGGCTGATAGGCAGCCGTTTGAGCGCTAAGGATGCCGTGCTCGTATTTTCGGTCGGCGGAGGGAATCTCGAGAAGAATATCAGCCCCAATATCGTCGAAGCGCTGAAATTGGCGAAGGAGCGGGGCTCGAAGATCGCGGGCATAGTGGGCCGGGACGGAGGCTATACGAAGCAGGTTGCCGATGCCTGTGTCGTGGTGCCTACCGTGAATCCCGAGACAGTCACGCCGCACACGGAAGAATTTCAGGCGGTAATCTGGCACTTGATCGTATCCCACCCGAAATTCCAAGCGCAAAAAGGAAAATGGGAATCCGTAGCGGGCAAATAAAACGCCCCGCTGTTTTTCTCGACAGGGACGGGACGATAATCCGCCAGGTCGAACTGTTGCACAAGCCTTCCCAATTACGGCTGCTGCCCGGGGCGGTATCGGCAATCAGCACCTTCAATCGTTTGGGCTATCTCGTTGTCATAGTGACGAACCAGCCGGTTATTGCCCGAGGCATGATCGGGATCGATGAGCTAGGCCATATTCATGCAGTTCTTACCGATCGTTTGGCTCGTCGCGGGGCGAGGATCGACGCGGTATACTTTTGCCCCCATCATCCGAAGGCTGACAGGGAGGAATACCGCATGACATGCGCTTGCCGCAAGCCCGGGATCGGCATGTTGCTCCAGGCTCAAAAGGATATGAATATCGACTTCTCACGCAGCTTTTTTATAGGGGACAGCACCCAGGACGTTGCCGCGGGAAACCGTGCCAAGGTAACCATGATATTGGTTCAAACGGGACATGGGGGCAAGGATCCGTGGCAGCATGACTCGGTTCCGGATTTCATAGCGCGCAATCTCACCGATGCCGCGGATATCGTCAAGAAACATACGCTTACTACCATATGATCAGGCAGGCTGTACTATTATGCGGAGGGAAAGGGACCCGCTTGCGCCCTTATACCGATACCATGTCGAAGCAGATGCTTCCGGTCGGGGGGCATCCCATTACCGAATGGAATATCGTCCAGTTCAGGAAACACGGCGTCAAGGATTTTTTCATCAACCTCCACACCAAGCCCGATGTTATGAGAAATTATTTTGGCGACGGTTCGAAGTGGGGCGTGAACATAACGTTCAATTATGAGCCTGAGACGCCGGGAACCGCCGGGAGCGTGAAGCTTTTCGAGGACAAGCTCGATGACGAATTCTTCGTTATTTACGGGGATATGTTGAGCTTGGTCGATTATTCCAAGATGGAACGGGTGTGGCGGGAAAAGCCCGCGGGGGCGTTAGGCATGCAGCGCATGCATGAAACCGATAATTACGCCGATGCCGACGTTGCGGAGCTCGACCTTCAGGGCAAGTTCTTGGCCATCCACCCGAAGCCGCATACCACGACGTATCCCCATGCGTATCGCATGCGCGGGGTTTTCATTCTGAAAAAAGAAATACTCTCATACGTGCCGCCCGCTATCTATTATGAGATAGGCAGGGATCTTCTTCCTGATGTCGTCGGGCGCGGCAAGGCATTCTATTCGTACGAGTGCGATGACTATTCGAAGGGGTTCGATACCGAAGAGAAGTGGAGGGAAATAGAAGCGTATCTTACGAGTCGCGATATAACATATGAGAGCGTGGCGCGCGGATAGCGCCTTCATTGCATGCATACGCCGCATCCCCGGGTAAGCGTCGTCATGGCGACATGGAATCGCGCCAATTTCATCGGCCGCGCGATTCAGAGCGTCGTCGACCAGGCATTTTCCGATTGGGAACTCGTCATCGTCGATGACGGTTCGACGGACGCCACTTCGCAGGTGGCGCGCGAGTGGGCGGAGCGAGACGCGCGCATCAAGTACGCCGCCCTTGAACATACGGGCAGAATAGCTTTCGTTTCGAACGCCGGCTTGCGAATGGCTACGGGCGAATTCATCGCGATTCTCGACGACGATGACTGGTGGATCGATCCCTCGAAGCTTTCAAAGCAGGTTGCTTTTCTCGACGCGCATCACGAGTATGTGGCATGCGGCGGATGGTTTGCCGCGGTCAATCAGGAAGGGCATCGCATCGCGCTCGTGGAAAAGCCTGAAAGCGACGCGGCAATCCGGCGCGTCGCCCTTTTCGCGAACCCCATCGCGAATTCAACCGCCGTATTCAGGCGGTCAGCCGGCCTGTATGACGAGACGCTGTCCCAGTTCGCGGATTGGGATTTTTGGCTCAGGGTCGGCACGAAGGGTAAGCTGCGCAATCTGCCCGAATATTTTTCCGCATATCGCATGTGGGGCGGCGGCAGCTCGTTCGTCAACCAGCGCGCAAACGCCAAGGCCGCGGGAATCATCATATGGCGCTATCGCACGCAGTACGGCGGATTTATCAGGGCGTTTTCTTCGGTATTCCTCTACAGATGCTATACGTACTTGCCCGTACGTGTACGGAAAATCTTGAACGAGCCCCTTTCCCGTCTTAAGAAATATATCGGTTCACGGCTCGCAGCGTCATCCTGAGCTCCGGCCTATGCCGGCCTGGGGCCGAGAAAGCCCCGTGACGACGAGAGTTTTTATTTTCATGAGCGCCGGTTCTTTCAGTGCGTAGAGCGCCGTGCAATATACGATTCCGGATACGATGATATTTATCGCGGCGGGGGTATGCGTGACAAGGAGGAGAACCATAGTCGTTCCCGCCATGCATATTCCCGCCGCGATTATTTTCCTGATTTTGGGAAGTATGCTGAACGCGTTCACGTTCTGCATGGAATGCCATAGATACGAATTGCTGGCTATTTGCGCGGCGAGCGTGGCAACCGCGGAGCCCGCTATTCCCCAACGGGGAATGAGGATGAGGTCGAGGGAGATGTTTATAGCCGCGCCAATCGCGGTCGAGACGATGAAGCTTTTCTGCCGATCATAGGCGAATAGCGCGTTGATAATGATAAGGCCCGCATAATCGAACACGATGGTGAGCGCCAGTATCGAGAACGATATCCCGCCGTCCGCGTACGTCGGGCCGAAAACGAGCCGCATTATTTCCGTACCGAGAATCGCCCCGCCCAATGAAAGGGGGATGGAGATGAGAAAGACGTACGAAAGGATTTTCTCTATCACGTCCCGGAATTTCTCGGATTCGTTTTTCGCGAGCCGCGAGAGGAGCGGCATAGTGCTCAAGAGGACGATATTGGGTATCAGATACAGCAGGTTTACTATGCGGATCGCGCCGGAATATATTCCTACGTCCGTCGCGGCCCGCATCCAGCTGATAATCAGGATATCGGTGCTTGTCAACAACGAGCCCAGTCCTCCCGCTATGGCGAACGGCCACGCCGCTTTCATGATTCCGAAAAGGTGGTTCATTGATGCTTTGGGAGACGGGCCGGCGAACATGTCCCGTCCGAGCCATAGCGCGATGCATGCTCCGATGCCTGAACCGGCGGCGTAGGCACCGGTAAAATACAACGGGGTCGGGCTTATCGTCATGAGAATGAATCCGAACACCACGATGCCGAGATTCGTCGCGAGCATCGCGGCGGCCTCTTTCTGCATCTTTTCCTCGGCTCTGAAAAACGACGAGAAAAACTCCCGCATATTGTCGAAAATCACGATAAGCGCGACGAGCGGGAGCAGCGCCTTTGCGCCGGGGAGCGTCGAGAAAATAGGAGCGACCGCAACGACGACGAAGGCGCTCAATGCGATGCATCCCAGTTTGAAAATGAGCGTCTGGGCAAAGAGGGATCGCAGTCTCTCCTTCGATAGCTTGGCTCCTTCCCGGATAAGGACGAAATTTATGCCGGGATCGATGAAAATGGTGAAAAATCCCGCGAGCGTGACCGCATACGAGAAGACCCCGTAATCCGCGGCCCCTAGGACGCGCGCGCCGTAAATAATGATGATCGCCTTCAATAGGCGCCCGCCTACGTTCGCGATCGAGAGCCAGACGGTGTTTTTGATGACCGTTTGTCCACGGGTCTTATTTTCGAAAAGAAATGATTTCGCGCGTTGTACGAAAGACGTCATATATTCATTCTCATGCCGTTCCTTTCCGCGTGCCGCGGAGGTAGTTGCGCACGCCTGTTTCGAACGATATGCGCGGTTTGAAGCCAAGCGCCGCTTCAGCTTCTTTTCCCGAAACCGATATGTTTCTTACTTCTCCGTATCTATGAGCCATATATGTCGGGGTTTCGGGAAATTCCATATGCTTTTTGACTTCCGCGAAAACGCGTTCGTCGCTCACTTCGCGCGCTGTGCCGATGCAGAACGTTCCGCTTGCCTTCGCGCGGAGCGCGAGCGCGTTCAGGCGCACGATGTCGTCTATATGCACGTAGTCGCGCGTCTTCGACCCGTCTCCGAAGATTACGGGCGCTTTTCCCTGCCGCATGCGTTCCGCGAAGATGGCAATTGCCCCCACGGCCCCGTTTCCGTCTTGGCCGGGACCGTAGATGTTCGGATAGCGGAAGATCATGTGCGCGAAGCCGTACAGCTTTCCATAAAAACGGATCGCCTCCTCGGCCATGACCTTCGAGAGGCCGTACGGCGAGATCGGGGCGATTGCCGTCGTTTCGTCGACCGGGAGCTTCGCCGGTTCGCCGTATACGGTGTAGCTCGAGGGGAATATGAACCGTTTCACCGTTCCTGCTTTTCCCGCTGCTTGAAGGAGATTTATGGTGCCGAGCACGTTAGCTTCGAACGTCGCGCGGGGATTTTCGATTGATTTGACCACTTCGATCACGCCCGCGTGATGGCTCACGATGTCGGGCTTCTCGCGCAGGAAGAGCCTCCGCATGGCTTCTTCGTCGCATATGTTCCGGGCTTTTTTCGCGCGCAGGTCGATATCTATGACGTCGTGTCCGAGCGCGCGGTATTTCGCCGCTATGTGCGAGCCTATGAATCCCGCGCTTCCGGTCACGATTATCTTCATCGCATCATGTTCCTTCAGCGCGGAGTACCTGTCAATTCTCCAAGCATCGGTTCTTTCAGGATTTTCAGCGCGAGCGCGTATACCCCGACCGAGACCGTGATTGTCACGAGTACGTGCGCGCCGAGCGCGCTTATCGCCCAGGCGACGAGCGCCATTACCCCTGTTGAGACGCATCCTTTGCCAAGGCCGCGCGGCAATGAGAATCCGTTCAATCGGTTCAGCCGTACCCAGATGTATGCGGATGCCGCGGTTTCGGTGATGAGCGTCGAGAGCGCGGCGCCGCTTATGCCGAGGAACGGGATGAACGCGAGGTTGAGCATGATATTCAGCATGAAGCCGATCGCGGCATAGGCTGTGAAGTATCCCTGCCTGTTTTGGACTATGAGCGCGTTGTTCACGATGTTCGCCGCGAACACGACGGGGACCGTGAGGAGCAGGATGGCGAACGGAGCCGATGCGGGCAGGTACGCGCTTCCGTAGAACAGTTCCATGAGTTCCGGCCCCAGCACGAGCCCTCCCACGGTTATCGGGAGCGCCGCGAGAAGCATGTTTCGGGCTGATTTTTCGAATATCGCCTTGAATCCCGCGGCGTCTTTCACAAGGCGCACCATCGAGGGGAAAAGCGACGTGGCGGCCAAGGTCGGCAGGACGTAGAGGGTGAAGATGATTTTCTGCGCCGCCGAGTAGTAGGCAATTTCCTCGGCCGTGCGCATCCACCCGAGCATGATTATGTCGGTATTCAACATCAGGCTTCCCATAAGCCCCACGATCGCGATGGGAAGCGCGTCTTTCACGAGGCGTACCGCGAGCGGATGCTCGAATGAGGTGAA
>JAHFLN010000016.1 GCA_023244835.1 Candidatus Harrisonbacteria bacterium | reverse complement strand
GAGCGCAGGCTGTCGATCAAATGCGTTGGCAATTAATCTGTGTATGCGCCGTTTAACGAGCGTGCGCACAAGCTCGGCTTGCTTATTTCGTTTCAATGTTCCGTCGAAGCCTAGACCACTCCCGTTTTTTGATCGTCTCTCGCTTGTCGGCCTTCTTCTTTCCCTTTGCGAGGCCGATCTCGATTTTCACGAGACGTCTACTAATATAAACCCGAAGAGGCACGATTGTCAAGTTAGCCGAGCGTATCTTCATCTCCAAATCGCGTATTTGCTCTTTCTTCAGGAGTAGGCGGCGCGGCCTGAGCGGGTCATAGCCCGCGGGCATATTGTTTTCCTGATACGGGCGCACGTTCATGTTCGCGAGCCACGCTTCACCGCCGCGGATTGTCACGTGCGCGCCCGCGATGTCCGCGGTGCTCGCTTTCAAGGACTTCGCTTCGGCGCCAGAAAGCTCGATGCCCGCTTCGAGGGTTTCGAGGATTTCATAATTGAATCGGGCCTTTCGGTTGGTGATTGACGTCTGTTCCATGGTGGGAAGTATGCCTTATCATAACTCCTTTTGCCATGCGTTTATAAAAAAAGAAGGCCGGCGAATTTCGCCGGCCTTTGGTTTCATTTATCGTTTTCATGCCACTTTTTACGGGGCAGGGATCATGATCTCCCTCGCTGTTTCGGCTTCGATCAGGTTCGATCCGTTGAGTTCTGCGAGCGGCCTGTCGAGTACGATTCTGGCTGAGAGGCTCACAACGCGTGCCCGCTCGGGCGGGAACTCTTTAACTGTCTCCGCGTAGAGGTCTTCAAGCGCCTTCTGCGCGCGGGCGAAGTCTTCGAGCGAGCGCTTGGAGGTAACCGATACGTCCGAAAGCCTCACATAGCAATGCGCGTCGTGCGTCCCGTCATCCGCGTAGGTGCATTTTTCGACGGAGAGGTCCGCGCCTTTTGCGCCTGGATTAAAGTGAAGGTGGCGGACAAGCACGCGCTTCAAGATTTCCGCCCTCAGTCGATTCATGGCGCTCACGCATTTCGGACTAAGTCCGCTTTGGCAGACCTGGATGAACATCGGCGGGTTCCTTTCGTGTTGGAGATGAGCTGACGCAACCAGCCGAGAGTATATCAAAGTAATGGTTGATTTTCAACCGTTTCATTGAAAACGCGTCTTTTTCGGCGTATCATTCAAGCACTCGCATATGCTCGATCCGAAAGAGAAATTGAATTTACCTGCGCTCGAGGAGCGCGTGCTCGCATTTTGGAAGGACGAGGATATTTTCAAGAAGAGCCTCACGGCGCGCGAAGGCGGCCCGGAATTCGTCTTTTATGAGGGGCCGCCGACCGCGAATGCCCGGCCGGGAACGCATCATGTGATCGGGCGGGCGTTCAAGGATGTGATTCCCCGGTACAAGGCCATGCGCGGGTACCATGTGCCGCGGCGCGCGGGCTGGGACACGCACGGGCTTCCGGTCGAGATCGAGGTCGAGAAGGAGCTCGGTTTGAAGTCGAAGCCCGAGATCGAGACGTACGGCATCGCGGCATTCAATGCGAAGGCGAAGGCGTCCGTATGGAAATACAAAGAGGAATGGGAACGGCTCACGGAGCGCGTGGGTTTTTGGCTTGATATAGAGCATCCGTATATCACGTATGACAATGCGTATGTTGAAAAGCTTTGGGGGGTGGTGAAGAAGGTCGATGAGCGGGGATTGCTCTACAAAGGACATAAGGTCGTGCCGTGGTGTGCGCGGTGCGGCACCGCGCTTTCGTCGCACGAGCTCGCGCAAGGGTATAAGGAGGTGACGGATACGGCCGCATACGTACGATTCGAAATTCGAAGCCCGAAATTCGAAACGAAAACGAGCATCGTTGCGTGGACGACCACGCCTTGGACGCTTTTGGGTAATGTCGCTTTGGCGATCAATCCCGCGCATACGTTCGTCGCCGTGAAGGATGGAGACGAGACATTCATTTTGGAAAAAGGAGCTGCCGTGCGCATGGGGCTTTCTTTCGAGCGCGAGTTCCCAGCGAGCGAATTGATCGGCCTTTCGTATGAGCCTCTTTTTGAGATCTCCGGTCTGAAGTCCGAGAAGTCTTGGAAGATTTATTCAGCCGATTTCGTGACGGCGGAGAGCGGCACGGGCGTCGTGCATACGGCCGTGATGTACGGCGAAGACGATTACGCGCTCGGCATGGCCGTCGGCCTGCCGCAATTTCACACGGTAGACGAGGCCGGCAATTTCACGGATGCGGTTCCTGGTTTCGCTGGCTTGCGGGCGAAGAACGCGACGACCGAGGAAAAAATACTAGCCGACCTGAAGTCCCGGGGGCGGCTCATGATGAAGGAGCCTTATGCGCACGAGTACCCGTTCTGCTGGCGGTGCGGTACGGCCGTTCTCTATTACGCGACAGACGCGTGGTTTATCGCGATGAGCACGCTCCGTGCCGAGCTTGCTGCCGCGAATGAAACGGTCAATTGGACGCCCGAGCATATCAAGGAGGGCCGGTTCGGCGAATGGCTACGCAATGTGAAGGATTGGGCGTTGTCGCGAGCGCGCTATTGGGGAACGCCTCTGCCCGTATGGGAATGCCCGCCGTGCGGCACGTATACGGTCATTGGCTCGCTCGCGGAGCTTCCGAGCCAGCCGAAGGACAGTGAGGGGAGTGTCGATGTTCATCGGCCGTTCATAGACAGCGTTATGATTCCATGCAAGAAATGCGGCGGAGCTATGGCGCGCGTGAAGGATGTGATCGACGTGTGGTTCGATTCGGGCGCGATGCCCTTCGCGTCGGAGGAATTTCCCGCGCGCTACCCGGCTGACTATATTTGCGAGGCGATCGATCAGACGCGCGGGTGGTTTTATACGCTTATGGCGATCGGCGTACTCATGGAGCGCGGCGCGCCCTATAAGAACGTGACATGCTATTCGCACCTCTTGGACAAGGCCGGGAAGAAGATGTCGAAGTCGAAGGGGAACGGGGTTGACCCGTGGGAGCTCATGAACGCGCACGGGGCGGACGCCGTGCGGTGGCATTTCTACTCGAGCGCGATCGTGAAGGAGGCGCAGAAGTTCGACGAGCGGGATTTCGGCAAGGGCGCCCGGTCGCTCATCTCGCTCATATACAACTCGTTCGTATTCCTTGAAACATACGGCGATGCCGAAACTCGAAACCTGAAACCCGAAATCCGAAACGTGCTCGATCGGTGGATTATGAGCAGGCTCGCGGGTACCGCGAAAGGCGTTGCGGACCATCTCGACCGATATGAGATCGCCGCGGCTACGAGCCTGATCGAGACGTTTGCGGATGACTTGTCCCGCTGGTATCTGCGCCGGTCGCGCAAACGCGCCGAGGCATTGCCCGTATTGCGGCATGTTCTTATAGAGACGTCGAAGATTATCGCGCCCTTCATGCCTTTTTTCGCCGAAGCGCTCTATAAGTCCCTCGGAGGGCCCTTGGAGTCCGTGCATATGGAAGACTGGCCCCTGTCTGACGCCCGTATCGATGAGGGTCTTGATCGCGGAATGGCCGAAGTGCGGCGTATCGCGAGCCTCGCTCTTGCCGTGCGCGCGGAGAAAGGCATCAAGGTCCGTCAGCCCTTACGGTCGCTTACGATCCGAACTATGAAATCTGAAATACGAAGCGATGCCGAGCTTCTTTCGATTCTTGCGGATGAGGTGAACGTGAAAGAGGTTCTTTTTGAGGAGGGGGTCGAGGCGGAAGTTGTTCTCGATAGTATTATTACGCCCGAGCTCGAGAATGAGGGTGTCTATCGTGACCTTGTGCGCATGGCCCAGGGCCTTCGTCAGCAGGCCGGCTCTAGTCCTCAGGATGCGGTTGTGTTTCACGTTGAGGCGGGGGAGAGGGCTCGTGCCGTGCTTGAACCGGCTCTCGATTCATTTAAAAAAGACGTGAATGCGAGGGATATCGTATTCGAACGGACGGATGCCTTTGCGGCGGAAGCAACCGAGGAGATCGGCGGCGCGTCCGCATGGGTGGGAATTGTCCGCTAGAGCAATCCGACTTTCTTTCTAACCTCCGCGAGTTTCGCGTTTGCGACGGCGTTCGCTGTTTTCGCGCCGCGCGCAGCGATTTTCACGAGCTTTAGGGGATTCGCCATGAGCTTCGCCTTCTTTTTCCGATAGCCGGCGAATTTCTTCGCAACCGCTTTCGCAACCGCTTTTTTGAATGCCGAATATTTCTCCTCGCCATAGTCCCTTACAAGTTCCTCGATAGGCTTGCCACTCGCGCTCGAAAATATCTCCAAGAGGTTTGCGATGCCCGGCTTGCTTTCGGTGTCATAGGCGATTCCCGCGCCCGAGTCCGTGACCGCGGCCATGACTTTTTTCATAATCTCGTCGGGCTCATCGTCGAGGAATAAGCAGCCGGCCGGTTCCGACTTCGACATTTTCCGCGCGGGGTCCGTGAGACTCATCACGCGCGGCGTCCTAGTCATCAGGGGCTTCGGCTCCACGAGCGTCTCGCCGAAGCGGTGGTTGAATTTCCGCGCGAGCGTGCGCGTGAATTCCAGATGCTGGAGCTGGTCGTCGCCCACGGGAACCGCCTCCGCGTCGTAGAGGACGATATCGGATGCCATGAGCACGGGATAGGTGAAGAGGCCGATATTCGTCTCTTCCTGCCGCGCGGACTTATCCTTGAACTGCGTCATGCGGGAGAGCTCCCCGAACGGCGTTATCGAGCCCAGTATCCATGCGAGCTCGCAGTGCGCGGGCACGTGGGATTGGACGAAGATCACGGATTTTTTAGGGTCGAGGCCTGCGGCGATGAAGCCCGCGAGCGTATCCATGACCTGTACCCCTTTCGCGGCCGGGTCGTAGGGCTCGGTCATCGAGTGGAGGTCAACCACCATGAAAAAACAGCGGTATTCCTTGCTTGCCTCAAGTTTCGTGAAATTCTCAAGCGCGCCCAGGTAGTTGCCTATATGGAGTCTGCCGGACGGCTGGATGCCAGAGACGAGGTTCTTCGTATGCATGGGTGCATCTTACCGCGTTTCATTGCCAAATAAAATACGGCTCCAGGGGCCGTATTTTATTCCTGCTAGAGCTTTAGTCTAAACTTCGATCACGACCGGGAGAATCATCGGGCGGCGTTTGGTCTTTGCGTAGAGGAAGCTGCCGATCTGGTCGCGGATCATCGATTTCACGTATTCGGGGTCGAGTTCCTGCGGGGTCGGAATGCGCTCGATAATGCTCTTCAGCTTGCGGCGCACCTCTTCCACGATCTCCTGGTTATCCTTCAGGTACGTGAAGCCGCGGGAGATGATATCGGGCTTCTTCAGGAGCTTGCCCTTTTCGCGGTCGAGCGTGACGATCAAGACGATCATGCCTTCGTCCGAGAGGATGAGGCGGTCGCGCAGGACCACTTCGTTCACGTCACCTACGCCCAAGCCGTCGACGAGCACCATGTATGCCTCGACCTGCTCGTCGGTGATTCTCGCTCCATCCTTCGTGAGTTCCGCGACCATGCCGTTGTCCATGAGAAGCACGTTCTTTTCCGGCACGCCCGCCTCGACGGCATTTTCCCTGTTCGCGGCGCGCATGAAGTAATAGCCGTGGACCGGTATGACGTATTTCGGGCGGATAAGCTCAACGGCTTTTTTCAATTCTTCCTTCGGCGCGTGGCCGCTCGAGTGGATGTCGACGTGCGTCGACTGGTATACTTTCGCGCCCTGACGCGTGAGGTTGTCTTTGAGGATTTGGACGGCGCGCTCGTTGCCCGCGATAACGGACGAGGAGAGGAGAATCGTGTCTCCCACCTTCGTCTTTATGAAGCGGTGTTCGCCGTTCGCGATTTTCATCATGGCGGCGTTCGTCTGTCCCTGGGCTCCGGTGCATAGGACGACGATTTTATCGTCTTTGTATTTGTGCATTTCCTCGATGGGGAGGACGGCGTTCTTCTCGAATTTGAGGTAGCCCAGGTTCTGGGCGATCTGCAGGTTCGTCTTCATGCTATATCCTGCGATAAAGGTCTTTCTGCCCAGCTTCGTCGCAATTTTTACGATCTCACCGAGACGCGTGATAAGCGAGGCGAACGAGCTCACGATGACGCGGCCTTTCGCCTTGCCGATCATATCCTCGAGGGTCTTTTCGACCAGCCGTTCGGATACCGAGTATCCTTCCTTTTCCGCGTTCGTCGAGTCCATGAACATCGTGTGGATGCCCATGTCGCCGATGCGCTTGTAGTCGTCGAGTCCGATCGCCGTGCCATCATTGTCGTAGTCGAACTTGAAGTCGCAGAAATAGACCATGTTCCCGGCGGGGGTTTTAAGGAGCGTTCCCAGCGTGTCGGGAATCGTGTGGTCGAGGTCGAAGAATTCGACGTCGAAGTGCTTGCCGAGCTTCGCCTTGTCGCCGTGCTTCGTGACGATGACGTTGAGCTTCGGGACATTCGGGTAGTCTTCCTGGCGCTTCTTGATGATTTCTGCCGAGAGTGCCGCGGCGTATATGATCGGATTGCCGATCTTTTGGATCACATAAGGGATCGCCCCGATGTGATCGTAGTGGCCATGGGTTATAATGAGCGCCTTGATCTTGTGCTTGTTCGCCTCGAGGTACTTCATATTCGGGATGATGAAGTCGATTCCCGGGGTCGATTCCTGGGGAAATTGGATTCCCGCGTCGATTACGACGATCTCGTCCCCGTATTCAAGGAACATGCAGTTGCGTCCGACCTCTTCAAGTCCTCCGAGGGGCACGAAACGCAGCACATCGCCTTTTTTGGTATGGTTTTCTTCCGTATTCATTTCGGTTTTTTTAACGTTTATATATCCAGTTAGTGCCGCGGGTGAGACTTGAACTCACATATCCTTGCGGATACATGGCCCTGAACCATGCGCGTCTGCCAATTTCGCCACCGCGGCATTTAGAACCTATCTCAAATCAAGGGGGTTATGAGATAGGTTTTAGGAAAACCAGTATATATAGCATACCACGCCGACCCCTATTTCTTCAATACCCTCCGCGTTTTCAGATACCAGCCGCCTGCTCCCGCGAGACGGTCGGACGGGGACACGAGCGGCGTATCCAGCATTCCCTTTAAGCCGGTCGGAACCGCATATAGGTACGCGGGGCTCATGAGAAATGCCGCAGGGGCGTCCTCCTCGATCATCCGCTGGATTTTCAGAAGCGCCGTATTTCGTTCCGTTTCGTTCCCCGCTCCCTTCCGTACCGTTTCGAGAAGCGCGTCGGTCTCCTTGTCGTCATAGAGGGCGAGATTCAGGCCTGGATAGAATTTTCGCGACGAGTGCCAGAACGCAAACACGTCAGGATCTCCTTTTAAGACGTTGCCATACAGAAGTATCTGGTAATTCCGCGTGCGGAGAGCTGTTCGCGCGATCTCTTCCGGATCGGTCACCGCGATATCAGCTTTTACCCCGATCTTCTTCCATTGCTTCGCGACGACATCCATCGTCGCTTTGAGGAATGGGATATCGGGAACCACGACATCGAAGCGCAGCGCCGCGCGCGAGGTTCCTTCTCCCTTATAGCGCACTCCGTCATCCGGGTTTATGAGCCATCCAGCCGCATCGAGAGAGGCGCCGATTTTTTCCGGGTTTTCCGTCGCATTCTCCTCATACACGCTTTTGTCATATCCTTCCATGGTCTGAGGTATTGGCCCTTCCGTTCCTGCCGCAAATCCGCGAAATGCCTCTTGTACGATTTCTTTGCGGTCGATTACGCGCACGAGCGCTTGCCGTACGGCTTTTTCCTTGAGTGCCGGATTCGTACTTCTGTTCAAGAACAGCGCGTAGTAGCGTGGCAGGTAGAAGTTCGCGAGGCGGTGGCCGATTTTGAGCTTATCTGTCTCCTCCGGCAGAATTCCTCCCGCGCCATCTATCTTTTTTGCATTGAAGTCGTTGATGAGTTCCTGTCTCGTCCGATAGAAGCGAACGGTGAATGACGGTATGAGGGCTTTCAGCCCGTGGTACCGCGGATTTGCCACGAGGGATATTTCGCGTATGAATCCGTCCTTTTCCGCAGATATGCCTTTCCATGAATACGGGCCGCTGCCGATCGGCTCAAGGTTGTATTCCGATAGGCGGAGATTTTCCGCGGGGATTCCCGAGAAGACATGTTCGGGCGCGATTGCGAGCGCCTTCCATACACTTGGGAAGAACGCGTACTGATCCTTCAGCGTGAAGCGGATTTCCGCGTCGCTTATTTTTTCCGCGATTATTCCTTGCCAGGCGCCCGACTGGGGCGAATACGTGTTCAGGTCTTGGATCGTTTCGATAGTGAAGATTACGTCGTCTGCGGTGAGCGCCTTGCCGTCATCCCATACAAGTCCTTTTTTTAAAGTTATCGTCCATATCTTTCCATCCTTGCTTTCCGCAGACGATTCGGCGAGATCTCCGAGATCGCTGAACACGAGTTTTATAAGATCGTAGTCCGTCTCGTTTCCGCTCGCGGTCAAAGGGTTTACGAATGTCGGCTGGCCGACGATCCCTTCCGTATAGCTGCCGCCAGAAGCCGGCGCTTCTTCGGTCGCGGCATAGTACGTTCCCCATGCCGCAAAGATTCCCGATATGGTGAATACGGCGGCCGCAGCCGCGAAAACCGTCCGTTCGCGGACGGAGAGGGATGCGATCGCCTTAGAGAGAAGGTAGGACAAGATTCAGCGCGGCAAGCGCTATGAATGCCGCGGTGAGGGCTATGGTCGCGCCGAAGAAGAATTTTTCCAGCCCCCGGCGGGTATGGTAGGAACCGCTTCCGCCCGCTCCGCCTCCGAATACTCCTGGCGTGTCCGATGACTGTTCCTGAAGAGCTATCAGGATTATGAGGGCGATCGATACGGCGATTTGGGCTATGATAAGAGGATTCATTTCATATTTCTCCTGATCCGTAGACGATGGCCGAGGAGTAGTCGATGAGGGTCACTATAATTCCCACTGCGTGAGCCCCGATCACGAGGGGCCATAATCCGTTAATCGTAATGGAATCGGACCAAATGTCAACGGCGTACAGGATTCCGGCGTTTATAATAATGTTGAAATAGCCAAACGTGAGCCCGATTACGGGACTGAAGATTATCTTCAATGCCGGGCGCACGATGAGGTTCATCGCGGTTATTATCGCGACAAGCGGGACCAGGTGCGGCACGTCGCTCATGATCATGAAGTCATGCTCGAAGTAACCTGTGATAAGCAGGGCGAATGCGTTGAACGCCATGCTCAAGAGTATCTTCGCAAATAGTTCCATCTACGGGGAGTATGCGTTACGACAGGCGACCTATCAAGTTTTCTCCTGTCATTTCCGCCGGTTTTGCGAGTCCCATGAGGGCGAGTACCGTAGGCGCGATGTCCGCGAGCACTCCCGCGATTTCCCCTTCGGTTTCATGCGCGGGCCGCGCGACTTTTCCAAATTCGCTTCCGACGAGGCAGACTGGCACGGGGTTTGGATTATGCCGCGTCTCCGGCATGCCCGTTTGCGGGTCGCGCATTTGCTCGACGTTCCCGTGGTCCGCGGTCACAATAAGCACCGCGCCGCGCGCGAGCGCCGCTTTCGCGATATTCGCCGTTTCCCGGTCGGCGGCGCGGACTGCCCGCATCGCCGCCTCGAAATTCCCCGTATGCGCTATCATGTCGGGCGCCGCGAAGTTCACCAGGATGAAATCTATTCCCTCTTCGATCGCCGCGAGTGCCCGGTTCGCGATCTCCGCGGTCATCATTTCCGGCCGCTCATCGTGTCTCGCGACGCTTTCCGACGGGACGAGCACCCGGTATTCTCCCGGGAGCGGATCGTTTCGGAGGCCGTTGAAGAAGTAGGTGATATGCGCGTATTTTTCCGTTTCCGCTATGCGCATCTGCGATTTTCCGCTTGCGGCGATTATGTCTCCTAAGGTGTTCACAACGTCTTTGGGCGGGAAGGCGACATGCGCCTGCGATGCCGTCTCGTATTTAGTCATCGTCGTGACATAGAGGCCGTCGGGCATGGGAGGGATTTCAGGAGCATCTTTCGGATACGTTCCCGAGAAGGCAGATGCGAGTTGGCGTATACCGTCTTCGCGGAAATCGCAGAATACAACCGCATCATTCGGCGACATGACGGTTTCCGAGGCGCCAATTCCGACCGGCTCGATGAATTCATCGTTAAGCCCTTTCGCATACGCAGCCGCGACCGCGCTTTCCGCGCTTTCCGCCCGCGGACCGTTTCCCATAATCGTTTTTATCGCGCGCGCCGTGCGGTCGAGGTGCTTGTTGCGATCCATCGCGTAATAGCGGCCGGAAAGGGATGCGAGGCGGACTGCCGCGTCCCAGGGGATCCGCGCCATGAGCGAGAGCGTTGAACGCGGAGCGCTGTCTTTTCCGTCGGTTATCGCGTGCACGAGCACCTCCTTCACCCCCTCTTTTCTCATGAGGCCGATCGTCGCGATCACATGTTCCATCGAGGCATGCACATTGCCTTCCGATAGCAGGCTTATGACATGCACGGTTCCGCCGCGTTCTTTCGCGTGCCGCGCCGCGCCGAGAAGCGCCTCGTTTTTCTCGAAATCCCCCTCTTGGATCGCTTTCGTGATGCGAGGGAGATGCTGGTATACGGTGCGTCCCGCCCCTATTGTCAGGTGGCCGACTTCGCTGTTTCCTTCTTCGCCCCAGGGCAAACCGACCGCGATGCCGGATGCCTGCAGGAGGCCCGAGAGGTAGTGTTCTCGCAAGAATGAGATCGTCGGCGTTTCCGCGACGTGAATAGGGTTCGTCTTGTCCTTCCGGCCCTCCCCCCAGCCGTCTAATATGAGCAGTAATACGGTCCGTTTCATGAGTCTCTGCGTTTTTGACACGCGAGTCAGCTATCAGTATACTTGTATATGTTTCAAAAGTCTTTTCTATGCATATCAATTTAATCGCTTCCGCTTACTACTATGACACTCAACCTGATTATGGGAGGGGGATTTGCGTTGTGCGGTGCGCTTCTGGGATATTTCGCGCGACAGGTTATTGCACGGGGCCGGGCTGCCGGACTCGAAAAGAAGGCCGAGGCCGATCTCTTAGCCGCGCGCACTGAAGCGCAGGAGACTCTGCTCCGCGCGAAGGATTCCGCGCTCCAGGTCATGGAGCATGCGCGTGAGGAGGAACGGGAACGCAAGGAGCGCTTAGATCGTTTCGAGGAGCGTCTTGTAAAGACCCAAGAAAGTCTTGATAGGGGACTTGAGGAGGCTGTCGCGGCCGCGACGCGGGTTAAGGATGATGCGGCGCGCCTCGTATCGCGCGAGGCTGATTTGCGCATAGCTCTGGATCGCGCCGCCCAGTCTCTCGAGACGATTTCCGGAATGACCGCGCAGGAGGCGCGCGAGGCAATTTTCGCGCAGGCGACCGATTCGCATCGCAAGGATCTCGCCCTTATGCTTCAGAAGCTCGAGCGTGAGCGCCATGACGAGATCGAAAAGAAGGGGGTGGAAATTATAACGACTGCCCTTCAGCGTTATGCCCGGGCGCATGTTTCCGAATTTTCGACGACGTCGTTCACGCTCCCGAGCGATGACTTAAAGGGGAAGATTATCGGGCGCGAGGGCAGGAATATTCGCACGCTTGAGCGCCTCACGGGCGTTGAGCTTCTGATTGATGAGAGTCCGCAGGCGATTACCATATCATCATTCGATCCGATGCGTCGGGAGCTTGCGCGCATGTCGCTCGAACGGCTTGTGAAGGACGGGCGCATCCAGCCGGCGAAGATCGAGGAGGCGGTCGAGCTTTCGCGCCAGGAACTCGCGAAGCGCGTCGAGGCTTATGGCGAGGAGGCCGCGTATGAGCTTGGCATCGTCGATTTCCCGAAGGAGGTGCTCCAGATATTAGGCCGTCTTCATTTCCGTACCAGCTACGGGCAGAACGTTCTCGATCATTCGGTTGAAATGGCGCATATCGCGGGCATGCTCGCCGCCGAGCTTGGGCTCGATGCCGATCTCGCGAAGCGGGGTGCTCTCGTGCACGACATCGGCAAGGCTATAGACCACGAGGTACAGGGGACGCACGTTGATATCGGCCGCAAGCTTTTGAAGAAGTACGGCGTTGATGAGCGGGTGATTCGCGCCATGGAATCCCACCATGACGAGTATCCTTACTCTATTCCCGAGGCCTATATCGTGACTGCGGCCGACGCCATATCCGGTTCGCGTCCGGGCGCGCGGCGCGACTCTCTCGAGCAGTATGTGAAGCGTCTTGCCGATCTCGAGAAGATAGGGATGTCTTTCCCGGGCGTGCAGGCGGTTTACGCATTGTCCGCGGGTCGGGAAATTCGCGTGTTCGTGACACCAGAAAAGCTTGATGATTTCGGCGCGCTCCAGCTCGCGAAGGATATCGCGCACCGCATACAGGCGGAATTGCGGTATCCGGGGGAGATTAAGGTGAACGTGATCCGCGAATTGCGGGCCGTCGAATACGCGCGGTAAGGCGTTGCGACGGCCCTCTCACCTTGCCGAGCCATACGACTCCTGATGCGGCCATCGCTCCGCGTCCGAGGTTCCGTCAAAAAGAGAACTCAACCCCGACTGCTCGTCGGGGGATTCAGACAGCTCTTTTTTTCGGCCTCGTTCCGCGTCGCTCAGCGCCGCATGAGAGCCTCCTTAATAGGCTCGTCAAAACGAGAGGGTCGTCTCTTTCTATCCGCCATGCGCGTATCTTACGGCTCGTAATCCGCTTTGAATAAAAAGGAGGGGATAATGAAAGTATGAAAAAAGCCCCGCGAGTGGAACTCGCGAGGCTTCGGCGTTTCGGTATGCATTCCGATTTTGATTTCAGTTGCATGCCAGGTTGGGGAATTGGACGAAGGGAAAGAACGAATCGTCCGATTCCGCGCTGCGGGGCTGGACGGGTCCGTTGTTCCGCCGACTGCCTCCGCATCGTCTCGACATGTCGGGCGGTTTGGGCCCGCTGTCGTTTCTGATACCGCTTTTCCACGTTTTCCATCGGTGCGTGACAGACAGCGCGGCGATCAGCCCCATGAACGCAATGACGGGGCCCATGATCAGGCTGCCATAGCGCCATTCATAGAACCATACGCTCGTTTCATGCCATCCGATACGATCGAATCCGATTGAGACGCAGTTCATCGCGATCGGCAGGGAAATCCATCCGACAAGGATCCAGAACGCGATTCCTGTCGGCCAGTGGTGCAATGGCCGTCCGTCTCCGTGCTTCATTTCCGCTCCGAAGAATCCGAAAAAGAGGATGACGAATGCGACTATCGGGCCGAAGGCCACCGCTCCTGCCACGTCGGTTCCCTTCCCGCTTGCGAGGAGCGAATAGGGTACACCGATCACAACCCCTACGGTGACATATGCCGCGATAAACAGTATCGTGCCGCATGCGCCTTTTACGGCATCCGTACATCCTCTCCAGAAAGCTTTCAGTGCTTTCATAGCCTCTTTCCTTTCTTGGTTTTGACTTCATTCTGGCCGATGCGGCCTCACAGAACGCTTTGTATATAATCCATTTATTTCATTAAAATGTCAAATATAACCACATAACAAAAGAAAGCAGCCGGACGAGCGGAGAGCTCGCGCGGCTGCGTGTTTTCTTTGGGATCAATCGGCGCGATCAGGCCATTTTCAGATCGCATTCTTGGATATTGTGCTGGGTAGGCCTCGATCCTCTTTTAATTTGAACTCGGTAGATGTTTCCGAGCGTTGTCCATCCACGGTCGATGATAACTCCCTCTCCATCCTTGAGCGTCATTACCCGGTATCCGATTTGGAATCGCGGATTTCTTGGTAAATTCCAGTAGCAGTGCGTCCCGCCGTCCGAGACTTTCGATTCTTCCGGAATCGGCATATACAGCATTGATTCGTCGACGCCGATATCGGGTCCGTCGGAGACGTTTTCCGTTTGTCCGGTCAGGCCTCGCAGGAAGCCATATGCGAAGGCGACGAGCCTTTCGTATACCCACTATCTCAGTCTTCTCACTATGCACCGTTTCCTTTCTCGCGGGTTTTTATCTCCAGTCGCTCTATGCGGCTTGGGCGGATTGCTGTGTCTATAATGAACTTATTTATAATAAAAGTCAAGTTATCGTGCGTATAATAAAGAAAAAAGCCGGGCGAGCGGGAGCTCGCGCGGCTTTCGTATTTTGTCGTTCAGTCCGTTTCTTTGTTTGATTTTTCTCCCACCCAGTCGATCCATCCCCGGGCATGCCCGGCTTTTTCGATGAACGAATAGAATCCTTTGACGGGCAATGCCAGTTCTTGTCCGTTCGGGATTGCCCGTCCGTCGAAGAACCAGCGCTTGTTCGAGCCTTCGTCCCGTCGCAATCCCGTAAGGGCGCAGCGGATATGCTGGTTGTCGTCCAGTTGGAACTTGATCCAGACCTGCTGGTTATAATTGCCGTGCGTGAGCGATGTCACGAGGTCCAGGATCTGGTCCGGGCCGTTGATTATATAGTGCCTTTTGCCCATGGCTTTCTCCTGAGCTTGGGGAATCGTGAACTGTCGAAGTGCATGCGGAGAATACCAATGTTCCGCATGCGGGTCAATTTTTATGTGTGAGGGGCTGTTTCCGTCTGAGCGGAAGTAAAAAACCGGTCGGGAGGGGAGTACCCTCGCGACCGGTTCGTTTGCATGCGTCGGATCGCGCTATTTTAAATTTCTGCGCATCCCGCACTTCCCGTTCTTATCCTGCGTTGCAGTGCTCTGCGGGCGTCGTTTCGTTTCGTTCTTGCGTTTGTTGCCGGATGCCGGGTTGCGGATCATCCTGCTCGTTCGCTGTTCGATTGCGGCTGCCCATGAGAGCGACCGCATCCGGACGCCGATCCAGTTTTACGAGCGCGATGCCAAGCGGCGATGCATGCCCGTATCGCGGATCGCCATCTTCCTCGTCGATTGCTTGCGGGTCAGGCGCTTCCCGGTTGGGGAATCGACGTTCTCGATCAGCGAATGCGCTTAACCGTTCATCGCTTTGCGTTCCGAATCGCTCCGGATGCGTGGCGAATTCCCCTCGCAAGCCTTGCCGTTTCAGTTCTTCTTCGAGATCGTCGACCGCTTCGTAGTGGGTGAGGATCACTGTGGAAATCAGTCCTGCTCCCAAAAAGAAGAGTGATTGGATGAATTCCATGCTGATCCCGTGAAAGAATGTCAGCTTCGCGAAGAATGCGAGGCCCGCGGCAATCATCAAGTAACAACCGGCGAAGATCGCTCTTCGTTCCATAGAAACCAATGGCACTTTCATCTGACGTGTCCTCCTTCGTTTTTCGGTGAACTGAGCATTTCGGACCTATTCCTAATGCGCTGTTATATTAACATTTATTATGCTTATATGTCAATATATCCGCAAATAGCTAGTATTTGCTTGCTTTTTGTCCGGATACGGCTACCATTGATATGTACTAGGAAAAAAGGTCGTACGTGCGTATAATCAATTCCATATGAAAAAGACAGAGTTGGCAGAAGCATTGGCCGCCGCGTGCGGCCTCGAGAGTAAGAAGAAGGGCGTCGAGGTTGTCGATGCGGTGTTCGATATCATCACGAAGGCGATGGTGAAGGGAGATGACGTGAAGATCCCCGGATTCGGCAACTTCAAGGTTGCGCGCCGCGCAGAGCGCATGGGCGTCAACCCGAAGACCGGCGAGAAGATCACTATCAAGGCGTCGATCAAGCCTAAGTTCCGTGCGGGAAAGGTCTTGAAGGAGGCGGTGATGTAATGAGCGTTTAGAGAATAGGCGCATGAAAATACCGGCTTCGGCCGGTATTTTCATGGTTTCTTATTTTTTAACGAGCTTGCTCATCGCGCTAAAGTCGTCGTATGCCGCATTCACGAGCGCATTCGAGCCTTCGATTGCCGTATCGATTGATCCATCGCCTTCGTCTCCGGCCCTTGCGAGCGCGAAAAGCCTTTTCGCTTCTTCGTTCATGTCCGTTGCCTGCGCGATCTCTCCCTGCGCCTTTTTTAGCAATTTCAGGAATGGCCCCGCTTTGCTTCCCGCGAAGAATCCGCGTATTTTCCGTTCGTCCTTTGTTATAGATATGAGCCGCTCGTGTGCCGTTATGATTGCCTTCGTGTTCTGCGTAACTGCTATGAAATCGACCATGGGGCGCACGCGGGGGGCATAGGCCGTTTCCCGCCATTCTTTCACCTCGCGGGCGATCGCGAGGATCTCGTCGACGCTGATATCGCGATTTGCGCTGGTCTTTATCACTTGCATGCGGTTTTCGAGAGTCGAAATTCTATCGAGATACTCTTCCCGTGTCGTCTCGTCGTCACCTTTCAGGTTTCCGAGCAAGCGAAGTTGTTTTTCGATATTTTCCAATTCTTTTTCCGAGAGGCTTATTACTCCGTTCAAGGCGGTTTGGAGCGCGATTGTGTCGATCGGTTTTTTCCCGCTTTTAATCGCGCTTAGGAAATTCAGGCTTTCAGCGAGGCTTTCTATGCCTGACAGTATGTCGCGCGAAGAGGTTGGAATATTCGTGTACGTAGGGGGAGGCGTTTCTTCCGCGCGTACTTGAAGTGCGGAAAAAGATATAAGAAGGCATAAAAAAAGCCCCTTTTTAATTTCGGCCGAGCAGGGCAATTCCTTTTTTGATGTGATCCGCGCTTCCATAGTCTGTTGAGGGATCGATTATATCCGTGAGAGCGAGGCTTATGGACGGGGATATGCTTTTGAAGTACTTAGCCTCGGCCGATTTGTCATCGGAAGCGATTTTCAGGCGTTCAATCGCGATGTCTTGGGGATCGAGACTCGCAATAAACGAGATATCCTCGGGCGCATGCGCCATGAATGCGAATGCGGCGATCGTGAGAGCTCCGGCCGCCGCGAGCGGACGTATCGCGTGCGATAGGATTGCGGAGAGGGGAATGCCCCGTGCGATACGTTTTCTTTCGGGCGTCGTGTCCATGAGAATGGCCTTTTTCGACCATCTCAAAAAGACCGGATCCGGTCGGATTGATTTCAACGATTCAAGCTGTCGTTCGCGGAATAGGCTGTTCATGGTTCTCTTCGATCATCTTCTTCAGTTGCTTTATAGCTCTGTGCTGTATGAGTCGCACCGCTCCCGCTGTTTTCCCCATAGCTTCTCCCGTTTCTTCGGGTGTCAGGTCGTCGACGTAGCGCATAATGATCACGTCTTGCTGGTCGTCCGAGAGACTTTTTAGCGCGCGCATTATCGCTTGTAGCTCAAACTTGTGCGTGAGCGCTTTCATGAGGCCGCTCCCCCCCGCGCTTACAAGTTCTACGGGCAGGCTTCCTCCCGCGATGATCTCGTCCAGGGATACGTTCTTCTTTTGCGTGCGGTACCAGTCGATAATCCGATTACTCGCGATGCGGTAGAGCCAGCTCGTAAAGGGCGTGGAACCTATCCGGTATCCTTTTATCGTGCGCCAGGCCGCGAGGAATACCTCGTGCGTCAGGTCTTCCGCATCGCTTACCGCCCCCAGTTTCAGGAATATGAAGCGATATATCCGGGGCGCGAACAGGTCATAGAGGGTTCCGAAATCTTCAGCGACGCCATTTTGCGCTCCTTCTATGAGGTTTTTTTCGCGTTCAGGTCGCGGTTTTTCGAGCGTATCTGCCATATATAACGAACGGAGAAGGGATTAGTTTCCCCATCCACGAAATACTAGCATATTTTACCCTTTTTTGTGGTTTCGGGCGGTTTAAGCCCTTCCCTTGATCCGCTCCATTTCCCGTTCTATGATTTCTCCTTCGTATTCGCCGCTATGGGCGTGGTTCGTGCCATACGAGGGTTTTTTCTGGTCGAGGTGGAGATTGATCACGAGCGATGAGCCGTCGAGCCGTATATAGGCGTGAAAGCGGGGGTAGTCGAGGCCCGCTAAGCGCCGCATGCAGCTCCATTCGTCTCCTGTCTGTCGGTCGAAGGCGTAGCCGCATGAGCGCAGGAAGTCGACGGGGTTCTTCTTGAAGTCTGCGATAGTTGATTTCATGGTCGGGGTGCTGGGAATCGAACCCAGTCTACGTGCTCCCAAAGCACGCGTACTACCAGTATACGACA
>JAHFLN010000001.1:68966-83057 GCA_023244835.1 Candidatus Harrisonbacteria bacterium | reverse complement strand
CTTTATGTGACCGATCGGCAGAAGGCCGAGGCGGAGGCGATGATCGCGGAATTGAACGCGTCCTCCGAGGCCGGCGGCCGCATCGTCACGCGGGTGGAACCCCTCGGCGCCTTTTATCAGGCGGAACAATATCATCAGGAGTATTATGAGAGGAATAAGACGGCGCCGTATTGCGAGATCGTTATCAACCCGAAGCTCGAGAAACTGAAGAAGCGGTTTGCGGAATTACTCGCATAAAAAACATGAAACAGGACAGCGAACTGGATCCGGAACTGCGCCGCGTGGCGCGCGAGGGCGGCACGGAGGCGCCCTTCGCGGGGAAGTACGTGGATAATCACGAGCGCGGCATGTTCAGGTGCGCGATATGCTCCGCGGAATTATTCTCGTCGGACGCGAAGTTCGATTCGGGCACGGGCTGGCCGAGCTTTACCGAGCCGAAGAACTTGGAGAACGTGGTACTGAAAGACGATACGAGCCTCGGCATGGTACGCACGGAGGTGCTGTGCAAGAACTGCGGCGCGCACCTAGGACATGTATTCCCGGACGGTCCCATGGATAAAGGAGGAAAAAGATATTGTATAAATTCGGTCTGTTTGGAGCTTGAAAAGGAAAAAGAGAAAAGCCCGGAGTGATCCGGGCTTTCGATGTCGCGCGATCATTCATCCGTTATGGAGAAGAGAGGCGATGGTATATGAGCATGCCCTCGACAAGTTGAGAATCCAAAATGCTTGTGAGGCTTTTTAGGTTACTCATGAAATGAGCGCCGATCTCGTAACTCTCGGTCGGCCATGATCCGATCACGCGCGCATTCCTCCTGATATAACTCCAATACAGGAAGGGCCACGGGCCATCGGGATCTGTCCGATAATCTTCTTCTTTCTTGAATACGACGCGGTTGAATTCTCGTCCGGACGCGGTGAGGAGACTGTAGAGCTCTGACTGGGCTCGGAGCTTATATTCACAGGAATCAGAGAAGCATTTTCGGAAGAGAGCAAGCCTCTCATTCTCAGCTCGCAGTAAACGGAGCTTGCAGAGAATCCAATTCAATTCGAGTTGGTTTATACGCGGCCATGTTTGATAATCTGGCCGTGGTTGTTTCGGGTAGGGCCAGCGTTCTTTCATTTACTATTCCTTTGTCGACGTGCGGGAGAGATGTTTGGTGAGCATGTCTCGCGCGCATAATACCACGATTGTTTTAGCGTGGGAAGCGTGGTATGATTGGCGGATATTCCCATGGCAAGCGCATACGATCACGGCGACGTCATCATCCGGTTCGCCGACGCCACATTCCATTACGACCACCGCCGCCCCATCCTCGATGAGGTAAATTTTTCCGTGCGCGAGCGGGCGAAGATCACGCTTATGGGGCAGAACGGGGGCGGGAAGTCGACCATATTCAAGCTGATCTTGGGCGAGCTGAAGCTCGAGGAGGGCTCGATAAGCATCCGGAAAGGCGCCTCGATCGCGATCGCGGCGCAGGTGGTGAGGAAGGAGGACTTGGGAAAGACCGTGCTCGAATTCTTTCAGGGAGCGTTCAAGGAAAAAGTGTACGACATCGAGCCGCGGGCGAAAAAGGCGCTTGATGCCGTGAATCTCGTTGCGCCTCTCGAAAAGACGATCAGCCAGTTCTCGGGCGGCGAGCAGGCGCGGCTCCTCTTGGCGTTCGCCCTGATTCAGGACCCCGATATCCTTCTTTTGGACGAGCCCACGAACAATCTCGACAAGCCGGGCATCGAGCACCTCACGAAGTTCCTCATCGCATACAAAAAAACGATTATCGTTATTTCCCACGACGCCCAGTTCCTTAATTCCTTCACGCACGGCGTGCTCTATCTCGACATTTATAAGAAGAAGATTGACCAGTACGTGGGCGATTACCTGAAAGTGATCGAGGAGATCAAGGCGCAGATCGAGCGCGAGCGCAGGGAGAACGTGCGGCTCTTGCGCGATATTTCGAACCGCAAGGAGCAGATGGGCTTCTTCGCGCAGAAGGGCGGCCATATGCGTGACGTGGCGCGCAAGATGCGCGAGGCGATCAACGAGCTTGAGGAACAGGTCGTGGACATTCGCCACGAGGACAAGACGATCGCGCAGTTCCGCATCCCGTCGCCCGAGATCGCGGGGCCGATCGTGAAGATATCGTCCGTTTCCATAGTTAAGAATCATAAGGAGGTCGCGAAAAAGGCCGCGATCGCGCTGAAGCGGGGCGAGGCCCTGCTCATTTCGGGGCCGAACGGAATCGGAAAAACAACGTTCTTAAAGAAGCTCGCGTCGCGCGCGGCGAAGGGCATCGAGTTCGGTGAGGGGGTCGAGATCGGCTACTACACGCAGGATTTCTCGGGACTCGACGAGACGAAGACGGTATATGAGTCTCTGCTCGAGGTGATGAAGAACGGCACGGAAGAAGAGCTCCGCTCCGCGGGAGCGCGCTTCCTGTTCACCGACGATCTGCTGAGGAATCATGTCGGCTCCTTGTCGGAGGGGCAGAAGGGCCTCTTGTCGTTCGCGCGCTTCATGGTGCAGGGTCCGAGTCTCCTGATTTTGGACGAGCCGACGAACCACGTGAACTTCCGTCATCTGCCCGTGATCGCGAAGGCATTGGACGAATATCAAGGGGCTTTGATTCTCGTAAGTCACATGGCCGAATTCGTGTCTCAGATACAATTTGACGAGACGCTCGACATGGGCGCGTTCTAAAAAAGATATGCTCGTCGATGTGGTGAAAATAAAAGTTGCCGCGGGCAATGGCGGCGACGGCATCGTTACTTTCAGCAAGGTGAAGATGACATTGGGCCCCACGGGCGGAAGCGGCGGCAGGGGCGGAGACGTCTATCTCGAAGCCGTTCCGGACTTGGGCGCGCTCCGCAAATACCGCACGCAGAAGGATTTCCATGCGGAAGACGGCCGTGCCGGCCGATCGGCGTTCCGCGACGGCCATCGGGGCGAGGAGCTTGTGCTTCAGGTGCCGCGCGGCACCGTGGCGCACAACTGCGCGACGGGGGCGAGTTTTGAGCTCACGAAGGTCGGTGAGCGCCTGCTCGTGGCCTCGGGCGGCACGGGCGGCAAGGGAAACTTCCTGTTCCGTTCGGCGACGAATACCACGCCCAAGCGGGCCGACCCGGGTTTGCCGGGGCAGACTGCCGAGATCGAGCTCGAACTGAAGCTTATCGCGGACGTGGGGCTCGTCGGATTGCCGAACGTCGGCAAGTCGAGTTTCTTAAACGCGGTGACGAACGCGAAGAGTCCCGTGGCGGACTACGCGTTCACCACGCTTGAGCCGCACTTGGGGGCTTTCTACGGCGTAATCATCGCGGACTTGCCGGGGTTGATCGAAGGCGCGTCGGAGGGTAAGGGGCTTGGTATTAAGTTCCTGCGTCATATCGAGCGGACGCGGGTACTCTTCCATTTCATTACCGCGACGTCGGAGGATCCCCTGGCTGATTACGAAACGATCCGGGCGGAACTGGGGGCATATAACAAGGCGCTTCTCGAAAAGCCCGAATACGTATTCGTATCGAAAGCAGACGACGTCTCGCCTGAACGGATGAAAGAGATCGTGAAATCATTAAAGAAGACAAAACGCGCGGTCACGCCGCTCTCCGTATTTGACGACGCCTCGCTCGAGGCGGCAAAGGCGATCTTGAAGGGCATCGTGATATAATGGGGATATATGAATAAATTGCATCCGCACTCGTTGGGTGTGGCGGCGGGGAGCACGGCGGCGCTCTTGCACGCATTGCTCGCGCTTTTGGTCGCGACGATGCCCGACGTCACGCAGAAGCTTATAAACTTGGACGTCGCGCTCCATTTTATGAAGATGGATGTTACGCTGCAGCCGTTTTCAGCGGGAGGAGCGGTCGCGCTCATCGTCCTCGCGTTCTGTATTGCGTACATCGTGGCGCGGATATTCGCGGCTGTGTATAACTCTGTTGCGCGCGGAAGGTAGGGGCGGTATACTTCATATATCGTATAAGAAAGGACGGTGCGTGAGGCCCCGTCTTTTTTTATTTTTACGAAATGGATATCATCCGATTTTTCTCCCGGAGCCAAGCCTTCGGAATGAGGGAGATTTGGAGGCCGGACTTTTATTATTAGAAAGGAAAAAAGTCGTTAATTTTTAACATCCTCCGTAACCGCGCCGTCAAAGAGCGTGATAACGCGGTCCGTCAGCTTCGCATATTCGTTCTCGTGCGTGATCATAACAACCGTGATTCCCTGTTCGGTAAGTCTGCGGAAGATAGCGAGGATAGAGAGGGATGATTCGTGGTCGAGGTTCGCGGTTGGCTCGTCGGCGAGGATTAAAGCCGGCGCGTGGCTCACGGCGCGGGCGATAGAGACCCTCTGCTGCTGGCCGCCCGAAAGCTGGCTCGGTAAATGTTTCAGGCGTTCCGCGAGGCCGACGGTCTCAAGAGTTTGCGCGGCCTGCGCGTAGGCTCTGTGCTTCGACATGCCGGCCATAAGGAGCGGGAGCGCGACATTTTCGATTGCGGTTAGGGTGGGAATAAGCGCATAGTCCTGGAAAATATAGCCGATATGCTTCAGGCGAAACGCCGTCTTCTGTCGTTCGGTGAGCGCTAAGGCGTTCGTGCCGAGCACGGCGAGCGATCCGGACGTAGGCGTGTCAATGAGGCCCAGCTGGTGAAAGAGCGTGCTTTTGCCAGAGCCGGAGCGCCCGGTGACAGCGATAAATTCCCCGGACGTTATGGAAAGCGTCGCGCGGTCGAGCGCGGTGACGACGGTATCGCCGTCATCGTATTTCTTAGTGAGTTGTTCCGCGTATATCAGGCTCATGGTCTTATCTGCCGAGTATGGCGTCGATGGTATTTTTCCGCACGACGAGCTTCGCGGGGATATAGCCCGCGAGGAGCGTTGCGGCGAGGAGCGCGAGGAGCCGCGCGAGCGTTCCCTGCCACGTAGTCGCGATGATGCCGTCCGAGAAAGGAAAGTTGATGGGATGACGATCTATATAGGGCTTTATCGCGAGGAAACTGATAGCGAGTCCTAGTCCGATGCCGACCGCGGCGTAGAAGAGCGACTGCACGACGTACGCGAGCTCGATGGCATTCGAGTTTACGCCGATCGCTTTCAGTATGCCGATCTGCTTGCGGCGCACGATCGCGTTCACGAACACGATGATGAAGATGGTGATGGAAGAGGCGATGACCCCGACGGAGCCGATGATGTTGCCGAGAAGCGCGAACGTGTCCTTGATATCCTGGATGAATTTAGGTTGGGCGGCGTCCCATGCCTGCACGCGCGCGAATGTGCCGGTTCCGCGGGCCGTGAGCGCCGCGATGATGCGGGGAATCGCATCATCGTTTATGGCTTTCACGGCAATCTCGTCCACATTTAGATCGTTGCGGCCGATGAGCGGCCGGAGTTCCGCGGCGTTCATGAAGGCGCGCTGGTCGAGCTCGCCGACTTTGCTTTTCAGGATGCCGACGATAGAAAGCTCTTTTTTGTTCCCGTTAATGGTGAGGAGGACTTTTTCCCCGACGCCCTTCACGTCGAGCGTCTGGATGCCGGGAGAATCGATCGGGAGATACTTACGAAGCAGGTTCGCGCCGAGGACGATCGTGCCGAATTCACCGGGGCGAAGAAAGCGCCCTTCGATTATTTTGTCCGCGATGCCGGTAAGGACCTGCTCGGCAGCCGGATCGATGCCGGCAACGACCATATTCGCATAGTCGGGGAGATCCTTCGGGTTCATCTTGGTCTTGTACCCGGCGGTGATCCTACCCGGCTCGGCATAACGGGCGCTATAGCGGACGACGTCTGGCATCGAGGCGATCGCGGAAATGATGCTCGGGCTTTGCTCGATATAGGATTTTTCGGAAAGCGGCGAGAGGATCACATCCGAGGAATAGCGGACGCGGTTCGAGAGGCTCGAGCTTTCGATGAGTCCTACGAGCACGCCTCCTACGACGACCAGATTCACGAACGTGAGGGTGATGAGGAGGATGGTGAGCGCGGATGCCCAGCGGTTCCCGCGCAGGATGTCGCGGAGCGCGATGAATGAGGCGACGCGCAGGGTTTTGATCATGGCGCGATGATGACGTTCGCGGTGAGGCCGTTTTTCAATATGTCCGATTGTGGTGTGGAAACCTTGATGCGGTAATAGACGACGTCGTTGATGGATCGGCCCGCCGGCTCGATCGTGGAAATTGTTCCCGGGAGCATGGCATCGGGATAGGCATCGAGGGTTATCGTGACTGCCTTACCGACCTTCATCTTCGCGATATACGCCTCAGGAACGTCAGTCTGGATCTCGAAGTCGATGCGCGAGGCGATTGATACGACGGGCTTGCCGATGCCCGCGAATTCGCCGCGCTTGAAATTCTGGGCCGTCACGACGCCGGAAAACGGCGCATAGATGCCGGATTCGCGGAGCGCCACGTTCGCTTGGCTGATCGAAGAATCCGCGCGGGCGATCTTTGCCGCTTGGACAGCGCGGTCGGCTTGAGCCGCCTTCACGGATTGCTCGATGGAAGTCATAGAGGAGATGCTCGTATTGAGCTTGGCAAGCCCGACGGTTATCGCGGCCTTATAGGTTTTCATCGTTTCGGCATCGAGGCTCGTCGCGGTACGTACGGCTTCTTGCGCGCGGTAAAAGAGTTCGCGGAGGGTGAGGAGATTAGACTTCGCCTGGGCGAGGCTCATGGTGCGGAGGGCGGCTTGCCAATCAGCGAGAATATCCGTAGCCGCAAGCCGTTTCGTATACAAATCGTTCGCTACCTGTCCGTCATAGGTATTGAACGTGAGTTGGGGATTAGTATCGTCATCGGAAAAGAGGTCGTCGAGCTGCCTCCTCACCGCATCTTCGGCATTCGCATATCCCTCGCTTATTGCCGCGTCGCCGTCGTTTTGGGCATTTTCGAGCGAAACATCGCTTCTCGCAAGCTCGGCGCGGGCGGAGGCGAGATCGCTTTGAGCCGCCTTAAGGACCGCATTCGCGTCATCCGCGTCGAGCGAGGCGAGGAGCTGGCCCTTCGTCACGTTCGCGCCAACATCGAAGGGGAGGAAGGTAATGGTTCCCGCGCGGTTGAAGCCGAGGTCGGCATGTTCCTTGGGAACTACGGTGCCGATTGCGGTGATCGTATCTTTTATCACGGTCGGCTCTTGGGCCGCGGCGGGCGTTGCGGGCGCAGAGGGAGCCGCGAAGTATTTCGTGCCGATAAGTATCACGACGGCGAGGGGAACGAGAGTGAAAGCGAGGGTGCGGGGTTTCATGCGGGAAAATATGCTCATAGGCTGATTATCGTACGGTAAAATTGACATTTTGTCAAAAAAAGATATTCTAATGGAATGTTTTTGGGTATGAGGCTTGGCAATTAAACCGAAGGAGAGGCGAAGTGATCAGCCAGATGGTGTTCTACGACCCGTATCAGTGGAATCCAGATGCCGCAGATGGCATTATCGAGCTCGCACGGAGGCTTTTGGGCGATGTTCCAGGAACCGAACTGCGCATCGGTCCCGTGATCCATTCGGATCGCGTGGTGGCTCACGGCGATGGCAAGGTCGTGAAGATGACGACCTGGCAATCGGAAGCAGATCGGGAGGCGTACTTTAAGCATCTGAAGTTGCAGGAATATGTGCGGGCCGTGCTCAGGGGATGGAGGCTCGATACCGATCCTGACGGACCGGATTCGCTCGAGCCGTTCGTCGCGCACATACTAAGCGGCAAGGATGACAAGCTGATCCACCGCGACGGATCCGTGCCTGACAGCGAGGTGTTGTGGGGTGGAGAAGAGGTCGTTCAATTTTCGTGGTGAAGGGCGGTGTGCCGAGAGGCTGCCCGGCAATCGCCGAGCAGTCTCTTTTTTATCGCGCGCGGAAAGCGCATAGTATGAAAGACATGGCACGGCTTTCTATAGGAGACGCGGCACCGGCGTTTACGGCGTCCGACCAGGCGGGGAAAACGCATTCGGTTCCGAGGGGAGAGTGGACGCTTCTCTACTTTTATCCAAAGGATGATACGCCGGGATGCACGAAGGAGGCGTGCGCGATCCGCGACGCGTACCCTGATTTTAAGAAGTTGAAGATCGCGGTTTTCGGCATAAGCGTTGATTCAGAAAAGAGCCACGCGAAATTCGTTGAAAAATACGACTTGCCCTTCACGCTTCTGTCGGACGAGAAGAAAGCAATTGTGGGACAGTACGGCGTACGGGGAAAGAAAAAGTTCATGGGCCGGGAATATATGGGAACGATGCGCGCGTCGTTCCTGATTAGTCCGGAGGGAAAAATAGCGAAGATCTATGAGGCTGTGAAGCCCGAAGCGCATGCCGCAGAGGTACTGGCCGATATGGCGGGTTTTAAAGGAAAATAAGGGAATTGCGCGGCAGAGGCTTGACACGAGGTAATCTTCCATTATATACTAGCACCACAACATAAGGACTTGAACTAGAGCGTTTGTTTGGAAAGAACAGGTGCGCCTCAGGATCGGGTCACTGTTCTAAAAAACTATGGAAGAAACAAACGTCGTCGATCAGAAGGAAACTTTTGCCGATTTGGGCATAAGTCCCAAATTGCTTGAGATCATACAAAACCTGCATTACACGGTCCCTACGCTCATACAGCGCAAGGCAATTCCGGTAGCGGTTGAAGGAAAAGACGTAGTCGGCATCGCGCAGACGGGTACGGGAAAAACGCTCGCGTTCGCCGTTCCGATGCTCCAGCGCCTGGTGGCCCTAAAAGGGACCATAGGCCTTATCGTTGTGCCCACCCGCGAGCTCGCGGCGCAGGTGGAAGAGACATTCATGAAGGTTGGGCGTTCGCTTAACCTGAAAACCGCCCTCTTAATCGGCGGCGCATCCATGGGGATGCAGATAGGCGCGATTCGTCGCGGGCCTCACGTCATCGTGGGAACGCCGGGTCGTATCAATGACCATTTGAGCCAGAAGACATTGAGCGTGGCCAATGTGTCGATACTCGTGCTTGACGAGGCGGATCATATGTTTGATATGGGCTTCTTGCCGCAAATCAAGGACATCATCAAGATGGTCCCGGCCGAGCGGCAGACGATGCTCTTCTCGGCAACCATGCCGCAGGAAATCTTCACCTTGGCGACCAGGCATATGAAGAGTCCTCTCCGTATCGAAATTGCTCGCGCAGGAACTATTGCGGAGCGTCTTGATCAGGAGCTGTTCGTGGTTACGAAAGATCAGAAGAACCGCCTACTTGAGAAACTGCTCATGGATTACAAGGGATCTGTCTTGATCTTCTGCCGTACGAAATACGGCGCGAAAAAGTTATGCGCGAACATTCGCGCGATGGGCCATGGCGCGTCCGAGATCCACTCGAACCGTTCCTTGGGCCAGCGCCGCGAGGCGCTCGAGGGCTTCAAGTCGGGCGCGAAGCGGGTGCTTGTGGCGACCGATATCGCCGCGCGCGGCATCGACGTGTCGGGTATTGAGCTTGTCGTGAACTATGACCTGCCGGAACAGGCGGAAGATTACGTGCACCGTATCGGCCGCACGGGCCGCGCGGGGCTTTCGGGCAAGGCCGTATCCTTCGTCACCGCCGACCAGTATTACAAGGTGAAGATCATCGAGCGGCTTATCCGCACGCAGATCAAGGTGGAAAAGGTTCCGGCGGACTTGCCGGCATACCGCACCCCGGTCTTCGTGGCGGATGACGAGGGGGACGAGCCGCGTCGCTATGGCAGCGGCCGCTCTTCGCGCTTTTCGTCCGACCGTTCGCGAAGCGCGTCCGCTCCCCGCACGTCGTCCGGATACGGGCGTACGTCAGGAAGCTTCAGCGCTTCCCGCCCGCGCGGAAATAGCGGTTATATGCGCCGCACGTCGGCAGGCCGATAACTACAATATCTCTTCAAAAGCCCCTGGGCCTTACGGCTCGGGGGCTTTTGTGTTCCGGAGAGGGCGCGGGTAGTATTAAAATATAATGAGAATATTCGTGCGGGCGAAGGCGAAGGCGCGCGAAACGCGCGTCGAGAAACTCGACGACACGCATTTTGCGGTATCCGTAAAAGAAGCGCCCGTGGACGGAAAGGCGAACCGCGCGATCGCGAAAGCACTCGCCGAATACTTGGGGATTCCGCAGGTGCGCGTGGCTCTCGCGGGCGGCGGCACGGGTAGGGATAAGATTTTCGAAATACTGTGAATTGGATAAATAATAGCTGTTATGCGGCAGACGAGAAGCTAAACTAGCGCTCACGAAAGAAATAGGGTATAATGGCGCAACAGGTGTAGGGAGTTCCAGCACATCACACGAAGAAGGGAGAGAGGATTGTGTCAGCGAGTCATGAACACACGACCGCCGAGAAGGTTCTTATCGCATTTCTCGCGCATGCCATGAAAGGTTCTGTTTCCGATCTTCTTGGAGAGATTGAGGCCGCGCTCGAAGAGGCGGGGATGGCAGACGATGAGCCGAAGCATCTGGTCGAGAAATTGCTTCAAGATGCGTTGAAGCTGAGGCTGAAGCGCCATAAGAAGCCGGAGTGTCCGTCGGCAGACGAAATGCTCGGCAGGACCGTGCGCGGCATCTTGCAGATGGCGGCGCGGGGAGATACGAGACGCGGGTGATATCCCCGCTTCGCGATCGGTCGGCGGGTTCTATAACCCGCCGGCCATTTTTTTGATATTTCGGCGATCGTGCGCTACGATGGAACGGATATGAAATCATTCCTTTCCATAGCGCTTCTCGCGCTCGTCGCACTCGTGGGGTATGTGGGATACTTGGGATTCACCGGCACGCCGGCATCGTTGCCGTTTACCGGAAAGAGCATAGAAACTAACGCGTCATCGACTGAAACAATGGATACGACAAAGACCGCATCGGGGTTGGGGATTAAGGATAGCGTCGTGGGAACGGGGGCGGAAGCGGTCGCAGGGAAAAAAGTTACCGTGCATTATACGGGAACGCTTGAGGACGGGAAGAAGTTTGACAGCTCGCTCGACCGCGGTACGCCGTTTTCCTTTACGCTGGGCGTGGGGCAGGTGATCAAGGGCTGGGACGAGGGGGTGGCGGGTATGAAGGTGGGCGGCAAGCGCTCGCTCGTGATTCCGGCCAATCTCGGGTACGGCGCTTCGGGCGCCGCGGGCGGGGCGATTCCGGGGGGCGCCACGCTCCTGTTCGACGTCGAATTGTTGAAAGTCGAATAGAGCAGGGGGACGTGCAAAGAAGTCCCTTCGGGGGCTTTTGCATTTATCCGAAATCGTGGTACTATGGAGCGTACCCGGGAAATCCCTTTGTATCCCCACACCTTCTTGCCTGGCGCAGGACCTTGCAAGGAGGATTTATTTTCAAATGAAAGACATTAAAGACATCCGTAATATCGCGATCATCGCCCATGTCGACCACGGCAAGACCACCCTTGTCGACGGCCTCTTGAAGCAGTCCGGCACGGATCTTGGGAAGAACGTCGGCCAGGAGCAGATTATGGATTCGAACGAGATCGAGCGCGAGCGCGGCATCACCATTTTCGCGAAAAACGCGTCGGTCGAGTACAAGGGAGCGAAGATTAATATTATCGATACGCCGGGCCACGCGGACTTCGGCGGCGAGGTTGAGCGCGTGCTGAACATGGCGGATGGCTCCCTGCTTTTAATAGACGCGCAGGAGGGGCCTATGCCCCAAACGCGCTTCGTGCTGAAGAAAGCGCTTGCGATCGGGCATAAAATCATCGTGGTCGTGAATAAGATCGACAAGCCGAATGCCCGCATCAATCACACGCTCGACAAAGTGCTTGAGCTCTTCATCGAGCTCGGCGCGACGAACGAGCAGATCGAGTTTCCGGTGGTATACGCCGCGGGCCGTCTGGGTAAAGCCGGGCTTGCGCCCGATTTGGACGCGATGACTGACTGCGCGCCGCTCTTCGACGCGGTTATGAAGCATATTCCCCCGCCTAAGGCGGAAATCGAAGGAACGCTTCAGGTCATGGTCGTTTCCATTTCATATGATAATTACAAGGGTCGTATCGGCATCGGCAGGATCACACGCGGTATAGCGAAAGCGGGCGACCAGGTTTCGATCGTCGGGATCGACGGGAAGGTGAGAAAAGCGAAGATTACAAGTCTTATGACGTTTGCGGGTCTCGGCAAGGCGGAAGCGACGGAAGTTGTCGCGGGAGACATCGCCGCGTTTTCGGGTATCGCGGATTTGACGATCGGCGACACTATCGCCGATGCGGTGAATCCGGAAGCATTGCCCGCGATTATGATCGAAAAGCCGACCGTGAAGATGATTTTCTCAGTCAACAATTCCCCGTTCGCAGGCAAGGAGGGGCAGTACTGCACGTCGCGCAACTTGAGCGAGCGGCTCATGCGCGAGCTCGATAATGACGTGGCGCTCCGCGTGGACGAGGGCAAATCGCCCGACGAATTCGTGGTGAGCGGCCGCGGCGAATTGCACTTGGCTATTTTGATAGAGAAGATGCGCCGCGAGGGATACGAGCTCCAGGTGTCGCGCCCGGAAGTTATTATGAAGGAGGAGAATGGCGTAACCTGCGAGCCGGCGGAAGATGTGTGGATCGAGGCTCCCGAGAGCTATTCGGGCACAATTATTGAAAAGATCTCGAACCGCAAGGGCGAAATGAAGAATATGAGCGTCGAGAATGGCATCGTTAATTTCCATTTCTTCGTGCCGACGCGCGGCTTAATCGGTTTCCGGAACGAATTTATCATCGACACCAAGGGCAAGGGGATCATCAACACCTTATTCGCGGGCTATTTTCCGAAATGGGAGGCTATCGAGGCGAACGAGCACGGCTCGCTCGTAGTGCATGAGTCGGGAACGACGACCTCGTACGGACTCCTCAATTCGCGCGACCGCGGCGTTCTCTTTATTGGCCCGGGCGTCGAGGTATATGCCGGCCAGGTTGCGGGCGAGCACGCGAAGACGAACGACCTGTCGGTAAACGTGTGCCGTCAGAAGCAGCTGAACAATTTCCGGGCGAAGACTGAGGCGGTGTCGGATGACTTGATCCCGCCGCGCCTCATGTCGCTTGAGCAGTCGCTCGAGTACATCGGTGACGATGAGCTTGTGGAGGTGACGCCGAAGAGTATTCGCATCAGGAAGCGCGAGCTCGGGGGTTCGGGGAGGAAGAGTTAGGGCATGGGTACCATGAAGATTCTCTTTGTATGTCGGGCGAACGTGGGGCGGAGCCAGACTGCAGAGGCGTTATGCAGGAAAATAGCGCCTGCGGATTGGGAAATATCGTCGGCAGGAACCCGCGTAATCGGGAAAGATGGCGGAAGTCGCGACGGGCAGAAGCTCGCCGATCTGCCGGGGGCGGAAGATGTGATTGTCGTCTTGAAAGAGGAGGGAATTGACGCGAGCGAAAATATCCGTAGGCAACTGACTCCCGGGATGGTGGATGCAGCCGATAAAATTGTCGTGATGGCCGAACCGGAAACAGTTCCAGAGTATCTGAAAAATTCAAAGAAGGCGATATGGTGGACCGTGCCGGATCCGAAGGAGACGTCGCTCGGGCGACATCGGGAGATTAAGGATATGATACGGGAGTTGGTGAGAAGTTTCGTTGGATCATTTTGATGCTTGAATAGGGGAAATGGTATGATGCAATGATGAAGGAACAGGAATTGCATCAGCCGCCGACGCTCGATGAGTTGAAGCATTTGCGCAAAAAGATGCGCCGGGTGGATATCGAACAAAAGGAGCGGCTCTCGCCGCTCGAGCGGATCGCGATATTTATAAGTGACCACGTGGGATCGGCAGGATTCTTCCTTATTCTTATCTGCATCACGATATCATGGCTCGGCTGGAACATGCTCGCGCCCGAGGCGATGCGGTTCGATCCGTATCCGGCGTTCGTTCTATGGCTTTTCATAATCAATATATTCCAGCTGATGATGATGCCGCTCCTGATGATTAGTCAGAACCTGAACGGACGGCATTCGGATGCTCGCGCCGAAGCGGATTTCGAGATTAATACCAAAGCGGAATTCGAGATCGAAGTCATCCTCCAACACCTCGAGAATCAGAATAAGATGATACTTCAGATATTAGAGCGTCTTGATCATCGGCATTAAGCATTTCTGGAATCTCGGATAAAATAAAACACCCTGTCGAGTGACAGGGTGTTTTATAGTCTTATCTTCCGCCGAAGTCCCG
>JAHFLN010000001.1:0-68956 GCA_023244835.1 Candidatus Harrisonbacteria bacterium | reverse complement strand
GGTTCTGGCGGTGACAGTCTCTGCAGAGAAGCTGGTCGAGCCTTGCAGGATCCGGCTGGAACGGGAGTTCCGTGATCGGACCGTTGCACTTCGAGCACTTCCAGTCTCCGTTGAACATCTGGCGCTGGAAGCTTCCGCCTCCCATGCCGCCATTGCTGCGTTCAAATGCCATGTGGTCTTGTTTGATTTGTAAACGACGTTCCGAGACCCAGGGCAATTTGCATTGCAACGGTGGTATCTACGTGACTACAGCATGGGGCATCGAAGTGGTTTTGTCAATATGATAGTATTGATATATGGACTTCCCCCGATTCGACCGTGTGATGATTCACGGAGTGCGCGAGATCGCCGTTCCCGTTGCGCGCGTGGCGTTATTCATAGTTTTTTTCTGGTTTGGCCTCTTGAAGGTGATGGATCTGAGCCCTGCCGATCCGCTCGTCGCGGCGCTCCTCGCGAAGGCGCTGCCGTTCGTCCCATTTGCCCCGTTCCGGATATTTTTCGGCATCTACGAGATGGTGATCGGGGCGGCATTCCTCGTATCGGGCATGGAGAGGCTTGCGGTGGCACTGCTCGCGCTGCACATGGTCGCGGCGTTTCTGCCGCTTGTCGTCCTGCCCGAGCTTACGTGGCAGAGCGTACTCGTACCAACGTTTGAGGGGCAGTATATAATCAAAAACCTTGTTATCATCGCGCTCGCCTTATCGCTCGCCGCGCACTTGCACCCGCTCCCCTTAGCGAGAAGCTCGAAATCCGAAATCCGAAAAAAAAGATAGACGGATGGCCGTATACGATTTAGAGGACAGGACATTGGCATTCGCTGTAAGGAATATTCGAAACAGCTTATACGATCGTCGGCTTCGGTCGGCGCGAATTATATCGAGGCGAACGAGGCCTTGGGCGAAAAAGATTTTTTGATGCGGATAAGGATTTGCCGCAAAGAGGCGAAAGAGAGCATATATTGGTTGCGATTATTAGAAGGGGATGAGGGACGCTGCGCCGAGCTGATTGGGGAATGCGCCGAGCTTATGATGATTTTTGGCTCGATAGTTCGTAAGGCGGAGAAGTGATCCGTTTTCGAATTTCGATATTCGAATTTCGGATTTACTTCACGTCCCGATCCTTCCACATCTTCGGCAGCATGTCTGCCGGTTTCCAGTTCTTTTTAATGGTCTTCAGGTTGGCAGAAGCTTGATATTTACCGTCTTTCTTCTTGCCGTAGGCGCCCGCGTTATCCTTCTCAACGAGCGGTTCGACTTCAAAGAAGACGATCTGGGCGATGCGACGGCCCACGACGAGCGGGATATGATAGTGCCTGCTGTGGTTCGTTATCTGCATCGTCCAGCGGTTCACATAGCCGACGTCGCCCCAGCCGGCGCACTTGCATACGCTTATAAAATTACGCGCAGTCGAGGAGCGCGCTTTAAGCATCGCGTCCACCGTTTCCGTGCCGCCGATGAATTCCCGAGTGTGGGCGAGGATCGTTTCGCCGGGAGCGAGCCAAATTACCAGGTCTTTCGCTCCGATGCCGGGCGTGTCATTTCTACCGAACGGCTGGGCGGTCTCATGCTTCTTTCCCCATACGCGGTAGGTATCCGCCTCATTATAGAGGTTGAAGACGGCGTTTCCGTTCTGCGGAGCATGTTCGCGGTAGTAATGTTCGCCGAGTGTCACGTCGAAGCTCGCGTTGCCGAGATTCTTCGCGTCGTACGGGTCGACCGTGATCGTTCCTTTCTTTATATGGCGCAGTATCGCGGGTGCTGAGAGTAACATGCCCCGTGTTACAAATCCGATTGATTATCGGGTTGATAGGGGTCATTGATATGCATCGTTCTGATTATCATATATGGATTTCGTGGTTTTTTATTTTCCCCGCGGGAAAGATCGGATTTATAACACGGGGCATGATCGGAGCATACGGAGATTATCGGTCGCGCGTCAAGCATCGGGGGCGTTGCGAAAAGGAGATATCGTCGTGATACTATGGATATATATAAAGGTCGTCGGATAAGGCGTACGGAAAACAATGATGTCAAAAGACAAGGTGATGTGCGCGGACACGGGCATGTTCCTAATCCGCGTGGCATTGGGACTCGTGTTCGTTTCCCATGGCTGGAGCAAGATCCAAATGATGGACGGCACGGTGAGCTTTTTCGCGTCACTCGGCCTCGCGACGTTCGTCGCGTATCTCGTGTCATGGGTCGAGCTCCTCGGAGGCATCGCTATGATTCTTGGGGTATGGACGAAATGGGCAGGCATCCTGCTCGCGATCGTTATGGCCGGAGCGATCTGGTACGTGACGGGAGCGAAGGGGTTCATGGGGGGTGGGGGTTATGAGTACACCCTAACCCTGCTTCTTGTGTCGCTCGGCGTGGCGTTCGCGGGTCCGGGAGGATTCACGGTTCATAAGCTTGCGGGGAATAAGTAAGAGATTCGCGCGCTGATGCGGGACATGCCCCCGCGCCTCATGCGAGGCGCGGGGGTTTTGTCGCAGTATGATACGCTCAGCGTATGGATACGGACATGGACGTGCGCGTGAAGGCGATACTCGGTACTCTGAAAAATCTTTTTCCTAATGCGCATATCGCGCTTTCGTATTCCGATAACTGGGAGCTCATGGTCGCCGTCCAGTTATCCGCCCAATGCACCGATAAGAAGGTCAACGAGGTCACGCCCGCGCTCTTCCGGAAATACCCGCGGCTCGAGGACTATTGCGCGGCCGATCCCGCGGAGTTCGAGCGGGATATTCATTCAACGGGATTTTTTAGGAATAAGACGAAGAACATTCTCGCGGCGGCGAAGATGGTGAAGGACAGGTTCCACGGCGAGTTGCCGAAAACGATGGAGGAGATGCTTTCGATTCCCGGCGTGGCGAGAAAGACCGCGAACGTCGTGCTCGGGAACGCATACGGCGTAGTGGAAGGCATCGCGGTCGATACGCACGTGAAGCGGCTCGCGAAGGTGCTCGGCCTTACGGAGCATTCTGATCCCGTACGTATCGAGCGCGATCTTATGCGTCTCATTCCGAAGGGGGAGTGGTTCTCGTTTACGTATCGGTTGATAGAGTATGGGAGGAGGTGGTGCGTGGCCCGGCCGCACGCCCACGGGAAGTGTCCTTTGACTCCCATCCTCGCAGGCATATCATGAAGGTATGAAATACGTTATGAAGGCTACGGACGTCGAGTTAACGGCATCCGTCGAAGAGTATGTCGGGAAGAAGATGGCAGCGCTCGACAAGGTTGCCGGCCATTTCGGCGAGGCGCTCTCGGCGCATGTAGAGGCCGCGCGCACCACGCGCCACCACCGCACAGGCGACGTATTCCGCGTGGAGATCATGATTCATGTTCCGGGAAAGGAGTTGCGGGCTGAAGCCGTAGGAAAAACCCTGCTTGAGGCGATGGATAAGGCGCAGGAGGATATGCGCACCGAGCTTGAACGGCATAAGGAAAAAAGCGTGGATGCGAAGAAGCGCGGTGGCGCGGAGCTGAAGAAAATGCTCCGTGAATAGTAGAACCTATCCTAAAGAGGGAATAGTCGCTGTATACAAGCCCATCGGCATGACATCGCACGATGTCGTGGGCCTGATTCGTCGTGCGACGGGCGAGCGCAGGGTGGGTCATGCGGGCACGCTCGACCCGCTCGCGAGAGGCGTGCTCGTCGTGGGCATCGGCCGAGCGGCGACGCGTACATTGGCCGAGGTCGTAGCGCATGAGAAGGAGTATGTCGCCGTGGTGCGGCTCGGTATGACAAGCGCGACGGATGATGAAGAGGGGGAAAAGTCGACGCGCGAGGTTCCAAGGGTTCCGACGCGAGAGGATGTCGAGCGCGCATGCAAGGAGTTCGTGGGCGAGATTATGCAGGTACCGCCGATATACAGCGCTTTGAAAATTGGCGGAAAGGCGGCATATACGCGAGCGCGCGCGGGAGAGGAGCTTAAAATGAAGGCGCGTCCGATTCTCATAAAGGAAATCGAAGTCGTTTCATATGCATGGCCTGAGGTCTGTGTGCGGGTCGTGACCGGCCCGGGGGCCTATATTCGTGCGCTCGCGCGGGATATAGGTGTCGTTTTGGGCGTGGGAGGCTATCTCGCCGGTCTTGAACGCACGCGCGTCGGACAGTACCGGGCGGAGGACGCGATTCGCATCGGTTGATAATTGACAGCGGGGGGCTTGGTTGCGATACTGGATATATGGAACAAGAAGACATGAAAATGTGCGAGAAATGCGGCGAGGCGCACGGATATAAATGCGCGGGCTGTGGAAGCGAGGCAGAGGCTTCGGCGGAAGAATGCTGCGGTATGCCGCGCGAGGAACGCTGCTGCGGATGTAGCGAGGCGAAGAGCAAGTGCTCCTGCGCCACGTCGTAAGGAATGGGAAAGCTGATTTCGCCCCGGGCAATCTTTTTTTGGGCGACTCTGCCGATCTGGCTGGGGTATCTTTTCTATGGCATCGCGATATATCTTCGAAAAAAAGATGATTCGCATTTCGGGATATTAAACGATATCGTGGCGTGGTTCTTGGATGATTGGAATGGAATTTGACTTTTTTGTCAAATAAATCCATTATAATTCCAGTGTCTTGATTTTTATCGCGTCTCTGCGCATTTCGTTATGTGTAGAGAAGCGATCGGCTTGCATAAGGAGAAAAGGCCATGATGGTTCATGAGCCTATACGAAGATCGCGTTTGGAGGCGAGGGCGAGCGGAGACTATTTCAGCGCGCATATTCCCGCGCTCCGCGAGATGTCCGAAGCTGAGATTAAAGAGAGGTTTCCTGGCATGCGGTCGGTCGGCGCATTCAGGGACGCGCTTCTGTGCGAGGTGGATGCTATCTGGGGAAGTATGCTGTATCCCGAAGAAAGCTCTATCGGCGGACGGGCGTACCGGTATCGCCTTGCGCCGATAGCGGGAGGCTACTTGAGCCTGAAACATGCGCTATGGATGGCAGACAATCCGGGCAAAGTGGATGTCGGGCGCATTCCCGAGTGGATGCGTATCGATTTTCCGGCGATCCCGCTTATGGCGGATGGCGGTAGCGAATGGTTCGTGCCATGCCTGAAAAAAATCGATGCAGCGCTTGTTGTCGAGCTGTATCGGATGAATGCGGGGTTTAATGGGGAATCCCGGATCGCCTTGAAGAAGGGGGTTCCGGGCAAGAAGCATACGTATCATCGTTTGAAAATATACGATGCTGCGTGAGGGAGGGCGGCACGATACGGCTTCGTTCGGCAGGATGCTGGACGGAGCCGTTTTTTTTGTTTCTATGTCGGTCGAAATGGCGCGCGGAAGCCTTCACGCCGGGGGATTTACCTGATATGCCTGAAGAGTGACCATCGGGCAATTCAGGAAAAAAATATGGGACCATTATCGGAAACGCGGACGGCACGGAATGGCGTGGCGCGTCATGCACGATCCGTATCGTATCGTCGTTTCGGAGATCATGCTTCAACAGACGCAGGTTAGCCGCGTGGAGAAGAAATATCCCGAATTCATCGCGGCATTTCCGGACTTCGCCTCGCTCGCGTCCGCTTCCTTGAAGGACGTGCTCGCCGCTTGGCAGGGTATGGGATATAACCGGCGTGCGTTGTATCTGAAGCGGATCGCGGAGGAGGTTGCGCGGAAGCATCGCGGGAAGCTTCCGGAGGATCCGGAATTTCTCGAACGGTTGCCGGGTATAGGCCAGGCGACCGCGCGCTCGATCGCCGCGTTCGCATTCAATGCGCCGGTCGCATTCATCGAGACGAACGTGCGGAGCGTATTCCTGCATCATTTTTTTCCGGGTCGGAGCGGGGTGAGGGACGGGCAGATTATGCCGTTTGTGGAGCGCGCGCTTGACCGCGTTCGTCCGCGCGAGTGGTACTGGGCGCTCATGGATTACGGCGCGTATTTGAAGGGGGCAGAGGCGAATCCTTCTCGCAGGAGCGCCCACCACGTCACGCAGGCGAAATTCGAGGGGTCGGATAGGCAGGCCCGCGGCGCGATCGTGAAACTGCTTGTTGCTTCCGGGCCGCGCGCGATCGCGGAAGTTATGGGGGAAACGGGCATGGCCGAAGGGCGGATACGGCGCACTATGGCGAATCTTCTGAAGGAGGGACTGGTACGGGAAAGGCGGGGGAAATTCGTGATACCATAGAGGCATGGTGATCCCGGGATTCAAGGGAGATATCGCGGAAGATCATGCCTCGCGGGAGACGGCGAGTCGCGACGCGAGCCTCTTTAAGGTGGTGCCGCAGGCCGTCGTCTTTCCGCGCGATGAGGATGATGTGAAGGCGCTCGTCGCGTTCGTTTCTGAGAATCGGAGCCTCGGCGTGTCCTTAACAGCCCGTGCGGCGGGCACGGACATGACGGGTGGCCCATTGTCCGAATCGGTCGTGGTTGATTTCACGCGCTATATGAACCATATCCGCGAGGTCGGATACGGGTTTGCAGTCGCGGAACCGGGAACGTATTACCGCGATCTCGAGCGGGAGCTTGCGGCGAAAGACTTTCTCATGCCGAGCTATCCGGCGTCGAAGGGGTTGTGCGCAATCGGCGGCATGGTCGCGAACAATTCTGGCGGGGAAAAGACCTTATCATACGGGAAAACGGCGGATTACGTGTCGAAGCTCGACGTTGTATGCGCAGACGGCAATCAGTACTCGTTCGGCAAGCTCGATCAACGCGGCCTGCGGGAAAAGATGCGTCTTGGGACGTTCGAGGGCGACCTCTATCGTTCCGTCTACGATCTTGTCACGAAGAATGCCGATGTCCTGCGCGCGGCGAAGCCCGCGGTCAGCAAGAATTCGGCGGGATACGCGCTCTGGGACGTGTATGACGGCACGACATTCGACATGACGCGGCTCATAACGGGTTCGCAGGGGACGCTCGGGTTGGTGACAGAGATACGGTTTCGAACTATTCGTCCTAAAAAGCATTCGCGCCTGCTCGTGATATTTTTGAATGACGCCTCGACGCTTGCCACGCTTATTCCCAAGGTGCTTGAGCATCGGCCTGAAAGCTTCGAGTCATATGACGACCATACGCTCATGCTCGGCATGCGCTATATGTTCTTCCGCTTCGCCTGGCAATTCATCCCGGAGGTCATGATGATCGTTCGGAACGGCGGCCTGCCGAAGCTCGTGCTCCTCGCGGAGTTCACGGGAGATTCGGAGCGTGAGACGCTCACGAAGGCCGAGGCGGCACGGAAGTCGCTTGCGGGGCTCGTGGGCGCGATGCGGGTCACGAGGACGGCCCGCGATGCGGAGAAGTATTGGGCGGTGCGTCGTGAAAGTTTTAGCTTGCTCCGCACGAAGATTCACGGCAGACAGACGGCGCCCTTCATAGACGACGTGATTGTATCGCCTAAGAAGCTTCCGCAATTCCTGCCCGAACTCGAGGCGCTTATGAAGCCGTACGAGGCCGATATGACCTATACCGTCGCAGGGCATATGGGCAACGGCAATTTTCATATCATTCCGCTCATGGATCTCGGAAGTGCCCGATCGCGGGAGGTTATCAAGGAGCTGGGGGAAAAGGTGTACGCCTTGGTCGTGAAATACGGGGGATCGATTACGGCCGAGCATAATGACGGGCTCATGCGAACGCCGTATTTGGAGCGGATGTACGGAGAAAAAGTGTGCGCGCTTTTCGGAGAAGTGAAGCGCATCTTCGATCCGCACGGCATATTTAATCCGGGAAAGAAGGTCGGCGGCAGCGCCGCATACGCGGAGGCGCATATCAGGAGGAAATGACGTTCCGTATCATATTCGCGCTGATCGTCGCGGTAGTCATTGGTTTCGGCACGTATGGTATGAGGGCGAAAACGGTCGTCATGCTTCCCGATGGGGATAATGGAAAAGCAGAAGCGCCTACGAAGCCGCTCGCGTCCGATAGGATGGAACCCGCCGCGCTTCCTGCGCCGGCTACGCAGTCGGAGTCGGCGAAGAAGGCGGCGCGCGAGCCTTCGAAGTCCGTTGCTCCTATGCCCGTGCTCCCTCTCCCCGCGCCGAAGCAACCCCCCGTTTCCCTGCCGAAGGAGTCATCGGAGAAGACACTTCCCGAAACGCCGATCGTGATGTCGTCTATCGTCGTCGTGAAGTGTTCGTTCGAGAATGCGGCGACAGGCGGGACGATCACGGCATTCGGTTCCGGCGCGATCGTGGACTCGCGCGGATACGTGCTGACCGCGCGGCACGTGGTCGATATGGAGTACGCGTATCGACGTACCGGGGGCAGGCAGGGGGCTTCGGGTTATTCGCTTAAGTCATGTATCGTGGGCGGGCCCGATCTGGATGCGCATGCGCCGACGCCGCAGGAAATCAGGGCCTTGAATCCATTCACGCTCGTAAACGCCTTGCCGTACCGCGCGACGGTAGCGTTCGTGCCGAATTCGGCCGGAAAGCCGGGTATGAGCGCGGGCGAAGGAGACTTTCTCGATATGGCGATATTGAAGATCATCGATGTAACGGACGATGCGAGGGAGTTCTTCGGCCGCTCGATGCCTAGCTCGTTTCCGGCGAGCAGGATCGAGGAGGTAGCCTTTCCCGCGCCGGGCGGGGAACTGCTCACGTTCGGCTTCCCGAGCGGAACACCGGCATATGGAAATTCGTTTTATTTGCAAGGAAGTGTCGGCGCGGTGCGGAAGTATGTCGGGGGTGACGCGCTTTTCAAGGATGAGCCCATCGGTATTTTGGCGGATATGGAAACGATCGGCGGAAGGTCGGGATCGCCCATATTCTGGAAGGGTAGGGTGATCGGCGTCGTGAGCGCGAAGGAAGACGGGTCGGTTCGCGCGACGATAATTTCCACCTATCCGCTGAAAAAGATGCTGGAGGGATCAGGCATCACGCTTTCCGGATTATAGGTGTTGACGTTCGGTATGCTTCGCCCTACCATGAGGCGCATATGGAACCAATAGGATCGGAGCAGGGAAATCGGGTGGGTAATGGCGCGTCATACTATGGGGAGCATAAGGCTCCTGAAGAGGATAAGGGTCAGGCAGGCACTAATCTCGCCATAGTCATACTGGTGCTCGTAATCGTAGTCGTAGGGGTTAAGCTTCTCATGTCGTCATCGACTGCTGGCATGCCGGCGGCGGAAGAAGCAGTCTCGACATCGACCGAGGCGGCGGAGGAAGCGACATCGACCGGGGCCGATGTTCTAGACACCATGCCGCCTGCGGGCGCGGGTCCGGCGGAAGAAGCGGTCTCTCCTTCGATGCCCGAAGCTCCTGCGCAGGGAACAGCCGTTCCGGCCGCGGTAGGGAAGGGCGAGGTGTCGTTCTCGGTATCGTCGCCTACGGCGGTAACGGTGCGCGAAATCTTCGTGCATAATCCGTATCGCGTAGCCGACGCGAACGGCGGATGGATACAGGTCTATGACGGTTATAAGCCCGTTCAGGCAGGTTCCGTGACGAATATCTTCACCGTATCGCTCGCGGCTATCGCGTACGACGAGGTAAAGGTGCGTACGCTTTCGAACGACACCGGCATTCCGAATGAATCTATAAAAATGATGCCGATCGATGTGGTTGCGGGAGGAAAGAAGGATATTCTGATCGCGCTGTAGCGCGAACTGTCGGTTTTAAAAAATACAGCCGCTCCCGGTATCGGGTAGAGCGGCTGTATTTTTTTCACGACGAGGTATACCCCGTGTTACAAATCCGACGTGGTGTAGAAACGCTATGGACGAGCTAATATGACGGGTCATATATGGTCGGATTTGTAACACGGGGTATACTGCTCATATGAGATTGATAGATATTCTCGATATCGGGCTTTCTTCGTTCCTCACGTACGGGCTTATCATGCTCCTGAAGCAGACGCGGTCGCTCTTCGTCGTGTACGGGATTATCGTCGTATCCGTAGTCTATGCCGCCGCAAACACATTTGGCTTACGTCTGTCCGCCGCGGCGTTGAATCTTTTTTTCAGCGTATTTCTGCTCGGCCTTGTGATTATATTCCAGGCGGAACTGCGGAGATATTTCGAGATGATCGCCATATGGATAGGCGCGGGAGGAGCCTCGATGAAGAAACGGCCGGGAACGGGTATTGTTGAGTGCGTAGTGCGGGTTGCGGAGCGTTTCAGTAAGGAGAAAATCGGCATGATCGTGGTATTCACGGGCCGTGAAGCGATCGGCCGCCACTTAAGCGGCGGATTTTCACTCGAGGGGAAGATCTCAGAGCCTCTCCTTGAAAGTATATTCGACGCGAGCTCGCCGGGGCATGATGGAGCTCTTGTAATCGCGGGCGGGCTTATTGCTAAATTCGGCGTGCACCTTCCGTTGTCGCAGGATTTCGGGCAGATCGAATCGTACGGCACGCGCCATAGCGCGGGCTTGGGTATCGCCGAAGTGTCCGACGTGCTCGCCGTCATCGTATCGGAGGAAAAGGGAACGATTTCGGTCGCCCGTGACGGGCGTCTTGCGGTTATGGCATCGGCTGAGGAGCTTAAGCAGGCGATCGGAGAATTCATGCGGGATAAATACGATCCGAAGAAGATAGAGCTTCGGAAAAGCCTCGTTGCGAATCTTCCCGAGAAGGTCCTCGCGGTGCTCCTGTCGGCCGCCGCGTGGTTCATCGTTATTTTCCCGTATGCCCGGTAAGGCGAAAGTGCTCGCATCGGCGCTTATGATTGTTTCAGCATCGGGCGCGGCGTTCATAACCACCCGTCCCGTTCCGGCGTCTATGGGGCAGGAGGCTCAAGCGGTAGCGGTAGTAGCTCCGGATCAGATCGTTCTCCCGCCGCTTACTCCTCTCGAATATCCGGCAGAAGTTCGAGCGCTGTATATTACCGCCTCGATCCTGCGGAGCGGAAAGATGGACGGCATCGTGAGTCTTATAAAAGACGCTTCGGGTGACATGGCGCCGAATGCGGTCGTTGTGGATATCCAAGACGATTCCGGGCGCGTTTTAATCGATGATCGTCTGCGTGCGGCGATCCGCCGCTTGCGGTTCCTGCGCATCTTCCCCATCGCGCGGCTTGTGGTGTTTCAGAATAATAATATAGCGGCAGAGAAGCCGAGTTGGGCCGTACACGGCGCTGGCGGCGGCTTATGGCGCGATAATGGAGGGCGGCATTGGCTCGATCCGAGTAATAAGGAGGCGTGGGCGCATGTTGCGGGCATCGCGAAGGAAGCGGTTGACGCGGGTTTCGGTGAAATTAATTTCGATTATTTTAGGTTTCCCTCCGAAGGAGTGACGACCGCGGTTTATCCATTCTGGCGGGAAGGGGCTGGTAGGGAAAAAAGCGATGTTATCGTAGAGGCCGCGAATTATCTGAAAAATGAGATCAAGAGGGACTATCCGGATATCCGCTTAACCGCCGATATTTTCGGCTACACCTTTATGCGAAAGGCGGATCTCGGTATCGGTCAGTCGGCGCCGGCTCTCGCGGCAGTATTTGATGCGATTTGTCCGATGATTTACCCGTCGCATTTCGACGCGGGCAATTTCGGCTTCGATAATCCGGCGGCGCATCCTTATGAGGTGATGGCGGGTACGCTCGCGAAGGGGAAGGAGATATTTATGGCCGCAAATCAGCCATTCACGAATATTAGGCCGTGGATTCAGGATTTCAATATGGGCGCGGACTATACGCCTGAGATGGTACGCGCGCAGATACGGGCAATCCATGACGCGGGCCTATCCGCGGGGTGGCTCAATTGGAACCCGAGCAATAGGTATCGGCCGGAGATTTTCAAATAAGAAGGTAGTATACTCTAGACATGAACGACGACGAATATCCGCGCCGGTCGAGAGGTAAGAAAGGAGGAGGCGGAATTCTCTATCTCGTGCTTCTTGTCGCCGTCGCGGGCGGCATATGGTATTTCTGGAATTCCGGCTTCGATATCGGGAAGGCGACGCGCGCGATAAGCGGCGAATCGCTTTCCATAGGCATCGGGAAGTTATTCGATCAGACGCCGGGTCATGCGCAGACGGCGAAAGATGCGGGCGCATCGCTCGTGAAATCAGGTATGGAACTCCTTATTGAGAAGCCGAAGGAGGCCGTAACGGGTTTCGCTAACGAGATGACGAAAGCGGGCATCGAGGTCGCGAGGAAGGAGCTTGGACAGGTTTTAGGGGTGCCGATTGGGACTCTAGGCGAGCAATCGAGCGTATCTATCGTCCGTCCCGTCCAGCAAAATCTCTCGCTTCTTATAGGAGCGGACGTCGAGGATCTCTTATATTCGGTGAATTGGGGGGACAAGCAAGCGATTTCTGGTTCGGTGAAGAAGGGGGAGAGCAAGTCAATCGAGCATTTCTGGAAAGAGCTCGGCGATTATTCAATATTGGTGGAGATAACGGGAACGGCGACGGGGAAGAAATCATATACGTTCCCGGTGACGATCCAGAAATAAGTTTTCCACAAGGGACGAAGTCCTGTTGTGGGGTATGATGAAAAATATGGGAAAGAATGTGCGGATAGCAAGTATCGCGGTGATCGTGATCGCCGCGGCGATACTGATATATGGATTCATTGACGCCCAAAGCTATCGGGCGGGATATGTTTCGGGATATAGCATGATGACGAGGGTGCTCGATGTCGCGTGCGCGAAGGGCGAGGTCTTGGATGCCGAATTATGCACGGAGGTCGAGCTTGCGCTCTATGGTGACGAGGGTAATGGGGACGGAATATATGCCGCCCAAGCTGTCGATGCCATATTAGGAACTCCAGCAGTGAGAACATCGCGATGGAGGAGTAGAAGATCATCGGCTCAGGCCGCCGTCATAGTTCCTGAGCCTGTTCCGGAACCGACTCCTCAGCCGGTCGTCGAGGCGCCGAGGCCTCCAAGTCTCGCGCAGATAGCGCAAAGCGTTAATTGCGCGGGCATAAAAACCCAGGAAGAGTGCGGCAAGGGGCCGCTTGAGCCGTTTTGTAAGTGGGGGGCATATGACGCATACGGGACAGCGCTTACGGCCGCGCAGTGCAATGAGACGAGATATAAGATATCACTCGGAGGCGATACCGACGGAATCTGTTCGAAACAGTCCATTAAGGATCGCCTGACTGCGGCATATCGCTATGTCGGCACCGACACAACCGGTCGCGAAGTCGAGGTATGTATCGGGATTAACGGGAAATACGGTTATACGACGAGGGATGGGGATATCCTGGATGTCATTTCATGGTCGGAAATGCTCAGGGTGCCCGCCTTGCGGACGAAGGGTCAGGCACTGGGCGCCACATCGGTTACCGTGCAAGCATCGGCCCCTTCGTTACCTCCATGTCCTATAATGCAGCCAGGCGGCCCGATGCCCACGATGCCTCCAGGAGGATGTACGCCGCCATCAATGCCTCCTCCGCAGGGCGGCCAGCCGCCTCCTCGTTGAGATGAAAAGTATCAATCGGGCGCATATCGTATGCGGCGCGGTTCTCGCCCTATGCGCGTCGGCCGGAACGGCGCTCGCATTCACGGAACCCATCGCTTCTCCTGCTGGCTTTTCTTCGCCTAAGCTTCTGAATGTGAGTTCTGTTCCGCAAACGAAAGCGGGCGACCTCACATTAGAAAATATAAAAGCGTTAAACGGCATCGGTTTAGGAGGAGAAACGCGCGCCTCATGGCTTCCCGCGGGCCAGTCGTGCTCATGGGAGGGGTGGAGATGCGACTGCAAGAGCGACAGCTCGAGTTTTGTGAGCCTTGCGATCACCTTCGGCGTGAAATGCGCGGGCGGCCGCGTGGAGGATGCGGGCCTGTTCGGACTGGCTGTGAGCTCAAAGACGAAATCGTGCGGCGCGAAAGCTCCCGCTCCGTGCACGCAAGGGATATACACGCGGAACAATCAGGATAGCGGGACATTCCTCGAGTCTGCGACAGCCGGGCTTTCGGGTGGGGCAAAGGTTGCGGCGGATATAGCACTCGCTCCTGTTAAAGCCGCGGTTGCCGTTGGCGCGTTTGCGGTGAAGACGACGGTTGCGGTAGTAAGCGCTGCGACGGATATCGTCGTTCAAGGCGTGAAAACGACATTCGAGACGGTGAAATCGATCGGGGGCGGGGTAGTGGATGCCGTAAAGGGACTTGCCTCGGACGTGTCGAAACTCGCCCTTGATCCGAAGACTAATCCGATCGAGCTTGTGGTAGGAACGGGCGTTGCGGCGGTTAAGGCCGCGGTTGCGGTCGGTACGACGGTAGTAAAAGCGGCGGTGACTGCCGTGACATCGGCTGCGACGACCGTGGTAAAAGCGGCCACGAAAGTGGTAAAGGCGCTCTGCTTCTGGTGCTGAGGGACTTATCCACAAGAGCGGAGGTTCGGTTCCGGGGTATGATACTACTATGAAGAAATCTTTGTTTATCGGGGGGATCGCAGCTATGTCAGCCATCGCATCCGTTGCGTTAGCATTCACCGAACCGACGGCGCTTCCGCCCTTGAACAATGCGCCCTCACCGATCACGGTAGGATCGGGAAGGCAGGTGAAGGCGGGCGATTTGACGGTAAATAACCTGAAGGCTACGAGCATAACCCTTGGCGGGGAAACGCGCGCGTCATGGCTCGAAGCCGGATCGTCATGCACATGGACTGGCTGGAAGTGCGATTGTAAGAGCGACGGCTCGAGCGCGGCCGGCCTCGCGATGACCGTGGGTCTTCAATGTTCAGGCGGCCAACTTACAGGCATAAAAGTTGTCTCGCTCCAAATCAGTTCGAAGCCGAAATCATGCGGCGCGACTGCGCCCGCCCCGTGTTCGCAGGCGCTCTATACCAAGCAGAATGCGGCAGGAGATGGGGGCGATACCTTTTTGGGAACTGCCGGAAATGTGTTGAAAACCATAGTCTGCTTTGGAGGATTATTCTGCTAATTCCCTATGGGATTTCTGTTCGTTCCGCTCTTCGCGCTCGTCTCGCTCTCCGGCCATGCGTGGTCGGAAAATATCGGCTGGGTCGGCTTTGCGGGTCCCGGGTACCAGGCAACGATAGACGAGGAAACGGGAGCGTTCGGAGGATATGCATGGTCGGAGAATGTGGGGTGGATCAAGCTTGCGGGGGATACTGCCCGGGTCTGCTCGGCAACCGAGGGCGGTGATTGCTCGAATGTCATTTCCGCGAATTCCGGGGACTGGGACGGAATCGTGAAGCTGAAGGGGGCGACATACGGACCTAAAGTCGTGGGAACGGAAGCTTTGGGATGCAGTCTTTCGGGATATGCATGGGGATCTGACGTGGTAGGGTGGCTTCATTTCAACGGGCCGACATATAAGGTTTCTCTCGCGAAGTGCATCGTGCCTGTCGAACCGCCGCATCTTTTCGACATCGCTTGTTCCTTTAATGCGGGGCCGAAAGTTCTCATATCGCCTCAGAAGACATCGCGCCTCACCTGGCAATGCGAGGATGCCGACGAGTGTCGCATACTGCCGACGGTCGGCAAGCTCGCCGATCCTTCTTCCGGCGGAGTAACGGTAACGCCGCCGCGCACGACGACCTATACTCTGAAGTGCGGTAATGCGGGGGGCCAGTCAGTGGAGATTCCGAAGACCGTCACGGTCGTGAAGTCACAACTCTGCGAAATCAACCCCGCCGATCCGAGCTGTCATTGACACAAAGCAGTTTTCAGACTACCGTGTAAGTACTAGATAGCGACCGGTTCCTCGCTATGATCCCTCGTGGAAGAGTCTCGCTAACGTTGCCAGCGAGGCATAGACGCCATGGATACGGATCATAGGCCCTCTCGGCTATTTCCAGGAGCGATGTTCCGAAAGGCCGCATGATGGAAATACGAGGAACCGGCTATCTATTTTTTTTGCCCAGTGCGGACGGATATTGACGCGATGGAGTCATTAATGTAAATTAATAAGGTTAAACGGTTTGTCGGCCCATCACTGCACGGTCACACGTCGTCCATGAAAGAGTATCGTCTTGGCGATGCGTTGAAGTCCTGGACATGCGATCTGTTTGCAGGCTACGGCTATTTCCTTCGTGAGCCCGCCCAAGATCACGAGCGCATGGGAGGGGTATGATGGGTCGACAACCGTTTATTTTTTTATAGGTTACTGACGGAACGGCTCCGTCTATTTTTTTTTGCCCGGCTGGCATATCCTGAACGGATGATATCCGGCACATGGGTCCTCGCCGTCATTGTCATTGTAGGCTTCACGGGGTTATTCATACTCATAAGGAAGAAGCTCGATGTTCCGGAAGATCGGGCATCCGAGCAGGGCTTCTTGATGCTTCAGGCCCAGATGGCCGAATTGGCGCGGGCGAATGAAAGCTTGCGGAAGTCGCTCGACGAAAAGCTTATGGAATCGAATCGCCTTTCGCACGGCCAGTTTGCTTCGAGCGCGAACATGATGAAGGAAGTTGCCGAAAAGCTCGTGAAGCTCGATGCGACGAACAAGCAGGTCGCGCTCGGTATGGAGCAGATCAGGGGACTCGAGGATATTTTAAAAAATCCGAAGCAGCGGGGGATACTCGGCGAATACCTCTTGGAAACCCTCCTAAAAAATGTCTTTCCGCCCGGCCAATATCAGATGCAATACGCGTTCAAGAACGGGGATATCGTTGATGCGGCAGTCTTCTATCAGGAGAAGGTGATCCCTATCGACTCGAAATTCAGCTTGGAGAATTACAACCGCCTGGTCGAGGCAAAGGACGGCGAGGAACGCGCGCGGCTCGAGAAAGCGTTCAGGACCGACCTGAAGAATCGCATCGACGAGACGGCGAAATATGTCCGGCCGGAGGAGGATACGATGGATTTCGCGTTCATGTTTATTCCGGCCGAGGCGATCTATTATGACCTCTTGGTAAACCGCGTGGGTACGGCGAGCGCTCAGGATCTCATAGAGTACGCGATGAAGGACAAGAAGGTGGTGATCGTCTCACCAACCTCGTTTCTCGCATACTTGCAGACGGTTATCCAGGGTATACGCCGCGAGCATCTTCACAAGGAGATCGAGATAATCATTCGGCGCGTGCAGGATCTCGACAGGCATCTGGGGGCATATCAGGGTTACTTTGAAAAAATCGGAACGCATCTTGGCACTGCGGTGAACGCGTACAATACCGCATACAAAGAGCTCGGAAAGATCGATAAGGATGTGTTGAAGGTGACGGGGGAATCGAGCGGAATAAAGGCAACGCTGCTTGAAAAGCCGCGAGCGGAGGAGCAGGATGGGGAGTCATAACCCCTGATGGACCAAAAAGGAATTTTCGACCACGCATGGCACGGCCTGCTCGGGAAGGTCTGGATCTTCGAGTGGATCCCCTTCGTCGACTTAGTGCTCGTGTCGGGATCGCTCGCGACAGGCGATGCCCATAGGAATTCCGACTGGGATGTGATCGTCGGAACGCGGCCGGGCCGTATGTATACGGCGCGTTTTTTCTGTTTGGGGATTTTCCGTTTGCTCGGACTCCGTACGCATATCGCCGCGCGCGGCAGAGGCTTTTGCCTGAATCATTTTATAGCGACGGATGCCCGCCTCGACGCGCCGGAGGACGCGTATGCACGGGCCCTCGCCGCGTCGCTCGTGCCCGTCGTGGGAACGCGGGAGGCGATTGGGGAATTCCTTACGGCATCAGGGGCGATGCGCGAGGGGATATTCGCGAATGTGAGATATCGCTATAGGAAGGAGAAGATCCCGCTTGTCGCGTGCGCGGAGACGCTCTTCGATTTCGCATTCGGCGCCTGGGGCGAAGCGCTCATGAGGCGTATTCAGGAGCGCCGGATCGCGGCGCAGAGCATTCGATTCGGCGCGTCAAGCGAATCGCGCATCAGCGTTTCGGAAAGCCGCGTCGAGCTGTGCTTCCGTCCGAAAAAAGCGCCGGGAGAAAGCGTTCGCGCTCTTGACCATGGGAAAAAACAGGATATACTCCTAGGTACTATGATGACCATAAAACCCATTGCTGATCGCGTGTTTCTCGATGCCATGGAAGAAGACCGCATGACGAAATCAGGCATCGTCCTGCCGGATACAGCGGAAAAAGAACGGCCGGTAAAGGGGCGCGTGCTCGCGGTCGGCGCGGGCAAGCGGAATGACCGAGGGGAGCTGAATCCGATGTCCGTGAAGGTGGGAGACCTCGTGCTTTTCAAGAAATACGGGCCGGACGAGGTCGAGCTTGACGGCAAGAAGTATTTGGTTGCCGACGAGGCGGATATCCTCGCGATCCTTGAGTCGTAATATCCGCCCTGATCACTAACTACTAAAAAATTAATCACTAACGAAATGGCAAAGCAGATAGTATTCAACGAGAAGGCGCGCTTGGCGCTGAAGCGCGGGGTGGACAAGGTGGCGAACGCGGTAAAGGTGACCTTGGGGCCGCGCGGCAGGGCGGTGGTGCTCGAGCGCTCGTACGGATCGCCGGTCATAACGCTTGACGGCGTGACGGTCGCGAAGGAGATCGAGCTTGAGGACAGGATCGAGAATATCGGCGCGTCGCTCGTGAAGGAAGTCGCGACGAAGACGAATGACTCGGCCGGCGACGGCACGACAACCGCGACATTGCTCGCGCAGGTACTGATACGGGAGGGGCTGAAAAATATCGCTTCCGGCGTGGACCCCGTGGGGCTCCGCCGCGGCATGGACAAGGCATACGCGACGACGCTCGAAGCGCTGCGCGCGTCTTCGCGTCCGGTGGAGGGAAAGGAAGCGGCTGCGCAAATCGCGACGATCTCGTCGCGCGACGCGATGATCGGCGGCATGATTGCGGACGTGATCTACGAGGTAGGCAAGGAAGGCGTGGTTACGGTCGAGCAGTCGCAGACAACCGGCCTTTCGAAAGAGATCGTGAAGGGCTTGCAGTTCGACCGCGGATACATCGCGCCTTATATGATGACGGACGTCGCGCGGATGGAATCCGTCCTGAACGATCCGTACGTCCTCGTGACCGACAGGAAGATCTCGGCGATCGCGGACATCCTGCCGATCTTGGAGAAAGTCATGCAGGCGGGCAAGAAGGAGCTTGTGATCGTGGCTGATGACGTGGATGGAGAGGCGCTCACGACCCTGATCGTTAATAAGCTGCGCGGCATCTTCACGGTGCTCGCGGTGAAGGCGCCGGGCTTCGGCGACAGGCGTAAGGAGATGCTCCAGGACATTGCGGCGGTTACCGGCGCGGAATTCATTTCGGAGGAAGTCGGACACAAACTCGATTCCGTAGAGCTCGCGCACCTGGGGTCTGCGCACCGGGTGGTCGCGACGAAAGATCACACGACGATCGTGGACGGTAAGGGCAATAAGGCGGCTATCGAGGCGCGCGTTACGGCGATCAAGGCGCAGATGGGCGTGACCGATTCTGAATTTGACCGCGAGAAGCTACAGGAGCGCCTTGGGAAGCTCTCGGGCGGCGTTGCGGTGATAAAAGTGGGTGCGGCTACGGAAGTCGAGCAGAAGGAGAAACAGCACCGTATCGAGGACGCGGTCGCGGCGACGAAGGCCGCGGTCGAAGAAGGAATCGTTCCCGGCGGCGGCGTCGCGCTTGTTCGCGCCATGCACGCGGTGGAGTCGCTCGTCGCCTCGTTCAAGGCCGACGAGATGGCCGAGATGGTTGGGGCAAAGATCGTTTTGGACGCGCTCTCTGCTCCCCTGGAGCAGATTGCCGAGAATGCGGGATTCAATGGCGCGGTCGTGCTCGACAAAGTGCTGTCGGAAAAGGGAGATTTCGGCTTCAACGCAGCGACGGGAAAATACGAGTATCTCATAAAGGCGGGTATTATAGACCCCACGAAGGTCGCCCGCACTGCGCTCATGAACGCGGTATCGGTTGCCTCGATGGTCTTGATAACCGAAGCGATCGTTGCCGACGCGCCGAAAAAGGAAGATGCGCCTGCCCAGGGAGGCAGGGGTATGGAGGGTATGGGCGGGGAGGACTACTAGCGCGGAAGGGGGAAGTGCTACACTGAAATCATATGATCTGGAACTTCATAGGAGGGGTAGTCATAATCCTGCTCGTTATAAGCGGATTATTCGATGCGATCAGCTGGTCTCTCAATATCCCGCTTATCGCGCTCGTCGCTGTCTTATGGGTGGTCGCCGCGTATAACGGGCTCGTTCGGGTGCGTAACCGCGTGCACGAAGCGCTCTCGGACATCGATGTCCAGCTGAAGCGCCGGTTTGACCTGATTCCGAATATCGTGGAGACGGTGAAAGGATATGCCTCGCACGAGAGCGGCGTGTTCGAAAAGATAACCGAGGCGCGCTCGCGCGTCGCGGGAGGCGGGAGCCCTATCGACCGGGCATCCGCCGAGAACGCTCTCTCGGGAACGCTTAAGTCGCTTTTCGCGGTCGCGGAAAATTATCCTGACCTGAAGGCGAATACGACGTTCATGGGCCTCCAGGGCGAGCTGTCGGATACCGAGAACAAGATCCAGGCCGCGCGCCGCTTCTACAACGCGATGGTGATGGAGTTGAACGCGGCGGTGCATTCCTTCCCCACGAATATCATTGCGGGAATGTTCGGCTTCGGTGCGGAGAAATTCTTCGAAGGGCTTTCTGATGCGGAACGCGCGCCGGTTTCGGTGAAGTTCTAGCTTTTGATGGACATATATCGGCATAGGGATGCGAATATCCGCAAGACATGGTTTCTGCTCACGGTCTTTTTCGCCGTCATTATCGGATTCGGCTATGCATTAGGAGTCTACTTTGAAAATCCCGCGATCCTCGTTATCGCGGTCATACTAAGCGTTCTGATGAGTGTCGGGAGCTATTGGTATTCGGACAAGCTGGTTTTGAGGATGGCGAATGCGAGGCCTATCGGGCGTCGTGATGCGCCGGGCCTCTACGCCATCGTCGAAAATCTTTCGATCGCGGCCGGATTGCCCGTGCCGAAGATATATGTCGTTGATGATCCGGCCCCGAACGCGTTCGCGACGGGTAGGAATCCCGAGCATGCGGTGGTCGCGGTGACCACGGGCTTGCTTGCGCGGCTCGGCAAGCCCGAGCTCGAAGGCGTGATCGCGCATGAGCTGTCGCATATCGGGAATTGGGACATGCTTGTGTCGACCGTTGTTGTGGTACTTGTGGGTTGTATATCGATCGCCGCGGATATGATGACGCGCTCGTTCATATGGGGTGGTATGAGGAGCCGGGACGATCGCGGCGGCGAGCGCAATGCCTTAGCGGGTATATTCGCGATCGCGGGCGTGATTCTCCTGCCCCTTGCGGCGACCCTGATCCAGCTCGCCATCTCGCGCAAGCGCGAGTTCTTGGCTGATGCTTCGGGGGCGCTCCTTACGCGTTATCCGGAAGGTCTTGCGAGCGCGCTCGAGAAAATCTCGGCGGACCCGCATGCGGTACAGTCCGCGAGCGCGAGCACGGCGCACCTGTGGTTCGAGAGCCCGTTCAAGGCGGATGCGCGCCATGGGTCGGCGAAGGGGATTCCGTGGTTCGCGAAGCTCTTCCTCACGCATCCGCCGGTCGCGGAACGTATCGCCGCGTTGCGCGGCACGCGATGATGGCCGCGCTCCCGATGCATACGCGGAGGAACGTCGCGCTATGGGTCGCGTACGACTTCGCTAATTCGATCGTTTCGATAACGTTCTTTCTGTATTTCGCGCAGTGGGCGGTCGTGGACAAGGGAATCGCCGATTTTCATTTCAATCTCGCCTTCACGCTTTCCGCGTTTCTTCTGCTTCTCACGGCGCCTATAACCGGCGTATTCCTCGACAGCTCGCTCAGGCGCATTACGGGATTGCGCTGGTCGACGGCTACAGCGGCAGCGCTCTATGGCGCGTGCGCTCTCTTCGCCGTCGCGGGAAATGCGTGGGGAGCGCTCATATGCTTCGCGTTCGCGCTCTATATATATCTCCTCTCGTTCACGTTCTATACGCCGCTTATGAATGACATCGCCTCGCCCGAGCGGCGCGGCCGCATATCGGGTTTCGGGATCGCGGCGAATTATGCGGGCCAGTTCGCCGGGCTCCTCCTCGCGCTCCCGTTCTCAAAGGGCGTGTGGACGGTCTTCCATGCGTCGCCGCGCGCGGAAACGCTTCTGCCGGCGACTGTCGTTTTCTTTCTCCTGTCGCTTCCGACGCTCATATGGTTTGAAGAGCCTGGGCGGGGAACGGAGCGGGTCCCGTTCGGCAAGGCAATACGGACAGTGGTCGCGGAAACTAAGAATATATTCCTCCGCCCGGGAATCGCGGCATTTCTGGGAGCGTACTTCCTCTTCAATGATGCGGTGCTCACGGTTTCCAACAACTTCCCTATATTCCTGGAGCAGGTATGGCACGTGTCGGATACGGTGAAGACCGTTCTCCTTTTGGCGATTCTCGTGACGTGCGGCATAGGCGGCATGGTATCAGGTATGATCGCCGACCGGTACGGGCATAGGCGCACGCTTTTCGTCGTCTTATGCGGATGGGTTTTCCTCTTGCCTCTCGTGGGACTTCTCGTGTCGTTTCCCTGGTTCGTATTCGCGACGGTGATGATGGGATTCTGGTTCGGCGCGACATGGACGGTATCGCGTTCGGCCATGGGAGATATAGCGCCGAAAGATAAGCACAACCTCGCGTTCGCGTACTTCGGCCTTGCCGAGCGCGCGTCGTCATTCGTGGGGCCGGTCGTGTGGGGGCTTATGGTGTCTGGGCTTTCGGGACTCGGCAGCGACCGGTATCGCGTGGCGATCGTCGCGATCAGCGCGTTTATCATATTCGGAGCGGCGCTCCTGCGCCGCGTGCCTGCGGGAAAAGCGTAAAAAAGCCCCAGCCGAAGGTCGGCCGGAGCGGGGGTGTTGATTCGCGCGATATCAGGAGATTTCTCCTTTGATAATCAAGGTGATCATATCCGCGAGAAATGGGACGATGTCCGGCCGATAGGTCGCCGGCTGTGCGACGCGCACGCGCATCGTGCCCGGGTCAATGACTCGCCGCGTATCGGTAATGGCAGGCGTCGCGACGAAGCCGGGAGTGCGGGGCAGGACGAGCGCGCTCGTCGCTTGGTGGAATACCGAATCGTTCGCGACGCCGAACCCCCCGTCGCGACACGCGACGATCGCGGAGTGGAAGAAGTGATCGTTTGAAGCGAGCGCGTAGCCGAGGTGCGCGGGCTCTATCGTGTCATCTTCGGAAAATCCGGTAAGGATGACCGCGGCAATATCCGAATCGTATTCATCGCCCGGATACTGGCCGCACTTACGGCCATTGCTAAGCGCCCATCGGGTGCCGTCTACAAGACATACGAGCGCCGCGCGATCGTAACCGATAAAGCCGAATGCGGGCTCATGGGGAACGAAGGAGTCGTCGGCTATTTCCGCCTGCGCGCGGCAAGGCAGGTCGACGGCCGTTACGCTGAAATGTTCAAGAAGCAAGGCGAACGCCTGTTCGAGAACTTCGCGGACGGAGAGGTTGCCTGATGCGTTGGGCATTACATCTGTCCTTTCTGTGGTTTGGGTTATCAGGGTGCGTGCTTGCTCCCGATCATTACCGGTTCCAGGCGAAAATCACGAGGATTATGCCGATGATGATCGCGAAGATAGTGGTGGGATCGGGAAGTCTGCTGCGTCTCACGGATGCCTCCTTTGAAATGGTGAAATGCGGAAAACGAGTATCAGTCTAGCGTAATCGGGGACTGTCGCTCAAGTTCGTCCTAAAGCCGGCCGTCCCTGATGAGTTCGATCGAGGATTTCCCGGTTTGGATTTTCATATGCATGGCATTCGGATCCCGAACGGCATCCATAATACGCTCGACTTGTTTCGGTGAGGTATTCGGAGGCAAGGAAGCAGGCGCGAACCATTCTATACGATCAGCTTCGTTATTCGGCGTTATCACGCCGCCCGTTATCGTACAGACGAAAGAAAAAACGACGTCATTCTGGTCGGGTTTACTGTAGATACCCGCGAGTCGCGAGACGATGGCATCCAGTCCCGTTTCTTCTTTGATTTCGCGCACCACGGCATCCCAGGGAGATTCGCCGTGCTCGACAGTGCCGCCGGGCAGGTTCCATAGGTCGTAGTCCGTCCTATGGCAGAGAAGCACGCGCCATTCGGCATCGAATATCATCCCGAACGCCCCGATGGTGAAAGTAGTCTTCATGTCTTACGATGAATGTAGTATGCATAAAGAACTATATATGAAAAAAGGCCCGACGATATTTCTTCAAGCAGTCATCATGCTTATCGGCATTGGCGCGCTTGCGTTTCTCGTATGGGAACCTCGCGTCGAGGGCGTGAACGCGAACGCCACGAATTTCGAAATGTATTCCGATCCTTTCATACTATTCGCTTATATAGGATCAATCGCGTTTTTCACGGCGCTCTATCAGGCATTCACGGCGCTCCGATATATCCGAGAGGGTAAGGCGTTTTCGCAACAAGTCGTAAATGCCATGCGGACTATTAGGCGGTGCGCCTTTGTTATCATTGGCTTCGTCGCGGTAGGGGAAGTATTCATTATGCTGAACACGAGCGATGACCGGGCAGGCGGGGTTGCTATAGGACTTCTCGTTGCCTTCGGCTCTATCATTGCTGCCAGTACGGCGGCAGTGCTTGAGGGTATCGTACGCGATGGAATAAGCGCGAAGTCTGGGAAGGATTAAGTTAAAGAGGAGTAATGCAAGGGCGGGGGGGATTCGCCTCTTCCTTCGGTCGAGGCCGCTATTTTCATAGTCGGCTGTAAGCCTCCTTGAAAATAGGGGACCTTCGGTTCGAATCCTCTCCAAGCCATCACATCTAATGCAAAAGGGGATGGCGCAAGGCCATCTCTTTTGCATTAGGCGGGGACGATGCCCGTAACTTTGAACCAAAAGTACGGCTCAAATTCGAGGATCTTGATAAAAGTATACAGAAACTAAGGGTTATCTACAAAGTCCACCCTGAATGGTTTGAAGTACCGAAGCCAAAGTCAGATATAGGGCAAAATGCAGTTGATTATTCTGTCTAGCCTAAAATATACAGGCTACTCAGGTTAATTTACTATTCTGCGGTAAACATTGTGTATGGCCCCGATTCGCTAATAGATATAACGCGTGACTTTCTGTGGTTTTTGTAATCGAAGTTCTTGGTCAGTTTCTCTAAATGTATTTTGTCCTTGGCAACTGCACATTGGGTACTGTTTGAGAGTATCAGTGAATTTATATCCCTAACCTGTCCCTTATCTAACTTCATATAGTATTCTGCTTTTGATTTCATGCTCGGTTTTATGTAAAGACATATATCTGGTCTTAATGGGAAATATACCGTTGAGTGAGGCGATATTAGCCCATTCAGTTTCGATGTGGATATTGTAAAACAAGGGCTATCCGAGGTAATGAAGGACGTACCCTCAGGAGTTACTAGGAATAGCCACTGCATTTCAAATATCTTCTCGGCATGACGATCTACTTTCAGAATGCCTTTTGAGTGGCCTGTCTTTGTAAGGCCGATCCTGACTGTATCATCGTGTATTGCCTTAAAAATCTGTGAGTTGATTTCCTCTTGCGTCATCTTACTTATCACATCCAGAGCATCCTCCTCCATTTTATTCTGTGGGTTATACTCGAGTATCTTATCTTTGGACATATGCACCTTATCTGGTGATGGAAGGTCTTTTCTCATAAAATGTCGGGTAGTAGCTTCGATCAATTTGTTTGTTTCCTCTCTGTGTCGCGGAGTTCTTGTGTACTGCAATGCCGTATAAAAAGCTACGCAACTCCTATCCATACCTGATAATAATTCTTCGCTTGTAGTATTTATTTTCCTGACAGCTTCAATACCCTTTGTATCAATAATTACCGTAACTTCCTCTGGGAGGTAGGACTTTTCACCGTCATCTTCAAGCACATTAAAATCATCTCTCCAAAAACCCTTCCATCCCGGTCCTCTTTCTATAATTTGATTTTCATGAATAACATAAATATTGAGCTGATTTTCTGTTCCGCTTTTTCTCCATTGAGTGAGATATTTGTCTTGAACGATGTGATGCTTTGCCATGACCTTGTGGATAACTTGATTTGTATACTTTCTATTTATTTTCTATAATATCAATATGCTCACCAAAAAGCAAAAAGAGGTCTTCGATTTCGTAAAAGAGTCTTCCAAAAAGAAAGGGTATGCCCCCTCCTTAGAGGAAATACAGAGGCATTTTAAACTTGCCTCTGTTTCTACTGCACATTTTCATATAAACAAACTACGAGATAGTGGATATTTGGATAAATCTGAAAATAAAGCACGTTCTATAAGTATTTCCTCTGGCGAACCCCTGGTAAGCATTCCTCTCCTGGGTACTATTGCTGCAGGCGAGCCAATTGAAGCAATTCAAGAAAAGGAGACAATCGCTATCCCGAAATCGAAAATGCCTAAAAGTAGTGATGTTTACGCTCTACGTGTGTATGGCGATAGTATGATTGATGAGAATATCAACGATGGAGACATTGTGTTGATTCAGAGTCAATCGGTAGCACACAATGGTCAAAAAGTTGTTGCTTTGATTGATCAGGAGTCCGCCACACTTAAAAAGTTTTTTAGGGAGAAAAATAGGATACGGCTACAGCCTGCGAACCAAACAATGCTACCTCTTTTTATTGAACCTGAACGGTTAACTATCCAAGGTGTAGTTATAGATATTATTAAATCCAACGAAAGATATTCCGAGAGGGAGAGAGCAGAAAATATTCTTCATACGATTCCTCATGCACGTCGTCCTAAAGGAGGAGCTGAGTTGATTTATCGAGGAAAAATAAAGGAAGAAGAAGTTCTTGAAATCAAAGCGGCTCAACTTAAACTTACTAAGAAATATGGATCAAAGTCTGTAAATAAATTAATTGCAGGCGACAATCTCAGTGTTCTTAAGAATTTGTATGAAAATAAAAATATAAAGGGCAATATCGAATTAATTTATATCGATCCACCTTTTGGTACAGGGCAAGATTTTGTTGGTTATAACGAAGAAAACTTTTATAGCGACAAACTTACAAACACAGATTTCCTTGAGTTTTTAAGAAAAAGACTGATCCTTCTTAGAGAATTACTTTCCGAAACAGGTAGCATATACCTCCATATTGATCAGAAAATAGGACATTATGTAAAAGTATTAATGGACGAAGTATTCGGAGAGGAAAATTTTAGAAATGACATTACCAGAATAAAATGTAATCCAAAAAATTTCGATAGGAAAGCTTTCGGGAACATAAAAGATGTAATATATTTTTATTCCAAATCAAAACCAAATGGACATGACCCAATGTCTTGGACGGACCATCGTATAGCCTTAACTGAGGAGGAGATCATAAAACAATTTCCCAAGATTGACAAAAAAGGGCGTAGGTATGCCACCACACCTCTTCACGCTAAAGGAGAGACACGAAATGGTCCTACGGGCAGAGAATGGAAAGGCATGCTCCCACCGAAAGGAAGGCATTGGAGATATAACCCTGAAGAATTAACACGCCTAGATAAAGAAGGATTGATTGAGTGGTCTAGTTCAGGGAATCCTCGAAAAAAAATCTACGCAGACGAAAACCGAGGCAAGAAACTTCAGGACGTGTGGGACTTTAAAGATCCTGGTTTCGAGAGCTCTCTTTACCCAACACAGAAAAATCGAGACTTATTGAAACAAATTATTCAGAGCTCTACAACGCAAGACGACTTGGTTTTGGATTGTTTTGCGGGGTCGGGTACTACTCTACTAGCCGCTGAAGAACTAAAAAGAAATTGGATAGGAATAGACCTCAATAAAAATGCTATTAGTCTTATAGAAAAAGAAGGAGCTAAATTAAAAGCTTCTTTTGAGGTTTATTCTGCAACCTAAAACTTTTTAATATATTCGGGAAGGAGTAGAGCACTAAAAATATCAAGGTTGTTCATCACGATCTTATTGTGGAGCCCACCAGTTCGTTCTACCCAGATATAGCCATCCAAAACAGCTATTCTTTTCACATTTGGGCGCAATTTTCCTTTAATAAAATTTGATGCGTCATCAAAACCTCGATCTTGCTCTCCTCCAGGAGTTGTAAGAAATTTAGCTTCACCAATAATATGATTCTTTCCTTTCTTTAAAACAAAATCAATACCTTTGGATAATTCACAGCCCAACTTCTCTCTAGCGTATTTTGCAAGTTGTGCGTCCCCACCGGCAAGGATGGCCACACCTCGAGTATTGGCAAACTCTTCTACATTAAGTACGGGATAACCTAATTGAGGCAACCATTTTTTGAATGAGTGTCCGAGTTGACGATTTGTCTCTTTAGGACGAGTTGCCTCCTTAAGAAGTGCTTCAATCCCCAATGAGTAAAGCCTTTCTGATATTCTATTGATAGTTATCGGATTTTGATCAATAGCCGCAGGGTTAAGTCTTAAAAATCCGACATAAGAATCCTTGACCGGAAAGACTTCGTTTTGAATTAACAGATGAACTAACTCTTTATTTTTTCTATTATGGAAAGCCTCTCGTATTTTTTTCTCAACTTCTTCCGTTAGTGGTCTACTAGGATTTATATTCATAACATAAATAGCGCCCAAGGCATCTAAATATCCCGGTTTACGCGCCAGTTCTATACTCTTTTTAGTCCATGTATTCATATTGGTTCAAAGTTGCCAATCTGGCGGAGGGGGAGGGATTCGAACCCTCGATACCTTTCGGTATGCCACCTTTCCAAGATGGTGCACTAGGCCGCTATGCGACCCCTCCTTCGGCGGGTTCAGTATATCGTGCCCTGCCGATTCGTTCAATCAGGCGTAATTACGATGATTATAGTGCGTTTTGTCCATATTGACGGACATCATGGCTTGGGTAGTATGAAGGCACTATGAACACTACAGCGAAAGCTATTATATGGGTCGTCGTGTTGGGCGTGGTCGCATGGGCGGGGTACGCCATGCTCGGCGCGCCTGCTGAAGCGCCGGTTGAGGAGACCGTCGCGACGAGCACGGTTCCGGTGGCTGTCGAGCCGCTTAAGATCGGTTTCATCGCTCCCTTGTCGGGCGATGGCGCGTCATATGGGGAAATGAAGCGGAACGTCGTCATGCTCGCGGTTGAAGAAATCAACGCCGCGGGTGGCGTAAATGGCCGGCCGCTCGAAGTTATTTATGAAGATGGTAAGTGCAGCGGTAAGGACGCGACGAGCGCGGCGCAGAAGCTGGTAAACGTCGACAAGGTTCATTTCATTCTCGGCGGGTTCTGCAGTGGCGAATCGCTCGCGGCGATCCCGGTCGCGGAGGCGGGCCAGGTACTCATGCTCTCGACCGGCTCGAGCAGTCCCGACTTGACGGGCAAGAGCCGTTTCTTCGTGCGTGACTATCCGAGTGACGCGACGCAGGGCGAGGTGTTGGCGAAGGCCGCGGCCGCGAAAGGCTGGAAGAAGGTCGCGATGATTCAGGAGCAGCTTGACTACCCCTTGGGCATCTTCAAGGCATTCAGCGCTTCGTTCGAAGCATTAGGCGGTACGGTGGTGAAGGAGGAGTTCCCGACGAGCGCGACCGATTTCCGCTCGATGCTTACAAAGTTAAAGGCGGCGAAGCCCGACGCGCTCTTCCTGAACGCGCAGACGCCGGCATCCGGCGAGCGGGTCATTAAGCAATTAGTCGACTTGAAGTGGAAGCCGAAGATGCTCGTGAACGAGGCGTTCGTAGGCGACCGCGCGACGGTCGAGAAATACAAGGATATTTTGGAAGGTGCGCTCGCGGCCGAATTCGCGGTTGACCCGGCGAATACGAAGTTCGCGGCATTGGATCAGGCCTACAAAGCAAAGTTCGGTGTTGATATGCCGTTCAAGTCCTACGGCCAGACCGTGTACGACGGCGTTTATATGGCGAAAGAGGGCCTGATGGCCGTGGGAGACGACGGCGCGAAGCTCGCGGACTGGTTCCGCACCGTGAAGGATTGGCAGGGCGCATCGGGCTCGATCACGATCAAGCCGGACGGCGACCGCGAGAGCGGCTACAGCGGCGAGGTGGTGAAGGGCGGTAAGGTGGAAATGATGGCCGCGACTACCGCGACAAGCACCCCGCAATAAGGAGGATATAAAAAGGTAAAGAAAAAACGCCTCCGGCAAGCTGCCGGGGGCGTTTGTGTTTTCCCGCGTTTTGAAATGCCGATCGTATCAGCTATCGCTGAGCGGAAGAGTGAACTGCATAGCTTCGGCCACGAGGCTATTGATCTCATTCCTGATTTCCGCGGTACGGAGCGCAAGCCGGGCACGGCCGAGAACGTATTTCTTGAAGCGTTCGGCAATAATCCGGGCGATGACCTCGCCGGTATTCATAGCAGCCTCTTTGGCGTAGAAATGAACACAGTGGCCACACGATCTGCGGAGTTTGAGTTCGAAGTCGAACAGAACGTCGTCTTTTTCGGGAGTCCAGCTTTCCTCGTCGAAGGCGATGACGCAGAGAAACTCGTCAAGCTCGGCGCGCATAAGGATCTTCGCATGGTGCCGGCCATCAGAAACGGATTCAGCCAAAAGAAGAAGTCTCCTTTTTTGCTTCGATGTTTTTCCCGTCATGGTGATGCCGGATCGCTGCAGAGCCTCCGCCGTTGCGAGGAAGAGAATGAACGGGGGAGCGACACTCGGCGTCATTTCCGTCCGTTTCGCGACAGAGGGTTTTAGCTGGATGATCTTGGGGGGTTTCCCTTGTGAATGGGAAAGCCCTGCGCGTTTCGCGCGAGAGACATACGCTCCCATATAGCGACGCGCGGGCAGGTCGCTTTTCCGTCGCGCCGTATCCTTCAGGGCAAGGGCCTTTTTCTTTCGTCTGCCTCTCTTTTTCGTGGGATTTGAGTGTAAGATAGACATCGGAACCGTTCCTTTCGTTCGAAAAAATAGGGACTTACAAGCAGTATTCGGTTGTCGGATAGCCGAATATATAGTGCATAAAATATTGATTAAAGTCAAGATTATGCGATTGATGAAAACGAGTGAGTCCTATATATTTCCTTATGTGGACATCGTGCCTCAACTTATCGCGAACAGCGTGATCGCCGGCGCTATATACGCCCTGATCGCGCTCGGATTCAACCTCATTTACGGCACGACCAAGTTTTTTAACCTCGCTCACGGGGCGGTTGCGGCATGCGGCGCCTATACGGTATTCGCCATCCTTAAGATATTCGCCTTGCCAGTAAATGTCGTCGTCACGTGCGTGATAGGCGCTGTGGTCGCGGGCTCCATCGGCTATGGGCTGGACAAGTTCGTTTATCTGCCGCTTCGCAAGCGTAAGGCGTCGAATATGGTGCTCATGGTCGCGTCGCTCGGCGCTTTCACGGCGATTCAGGCGGTTATCGCGATTCTTTTCACGAGTCAATTCCAAGCGCTTGAATCGTCCGGCGGCGTGTCGGGCTCAGTCGAAGTCTATGGCGCGATAATCACGCACACGCAGGTCGTGATCATCGCTTGCGGCCTCGCGATCATGGCGGTCTTGGGACTCGTCGCGAAATATACCCTCTTCGGCAAGGCCGTATCGGCGATAAAGGACGATGAGGAAGTCGCGCGTATGGTGGGTATCGACACGAACAAGATCATCGGCCGCGTGTTCTTCATCGGCTCGGCGATCGCGGGCGTCGCGGGAATCCTGATCGGCTTCGATACGGGCATCGAACCGACCATGGGCATGAACCTGCTCTTAAAAGGAACTATCGCTTCGATTATCGGCGGCGTGGGGAGTCTCTACGGCGGCTTCTTAGGCGCGTTCGTGCTCGGGTTCGCGGAGAACTTCGGCATCTGGAAGATAAGCGGCGAATGGAAAGACGCGATCGCGTTCGTCGTATTGATCATATTCCTGCTCATAAGGCCGGAAGGGATCGTGAAGAAATAATATGGAATACCTTATCCATTTAGCCGTCATGTCTTCGATCTATGCCATATTAGGCATGAGCTTGAATTTGGTCGTGGGTTACGCAGGGCTCCTATCGGTGACGCACGCGGCGTTCTATGGCGTGGGAGCATATGCGGTGGGCATCCTCACGGTGTCTCGTGGATACGGCTTTTTCGAAGCAACCGCGATCGGCATGGTATGCGCGGCCGCAGCCGCATGGTTCATCGGCATCGTGTCAGGGAAGTTTAAGGGAGACTATTACGCTTTGGTCTCTTTCGGTTTCAATATAATCGTGTTCAGCATATTCCTGAACGTTCAGAGCGTCACGCGCGGCCCTTTGGGGATTCCGGGTATTCCGAAGCCGGAGTTGTTTGGAACGGCGATACGCACGAACGCGCAATTCCTCATCCTTTCCATAGTCTTCGCGCTTTTGACCTACGCTATTTCGCAATGGATCGTGAAATCTTCGTTTGGCAGGGCGCTTAAAGGAATTCGGGAAGATGAAGATGCCTTGCGGGTCTTCGGTTATGACACGGCGCGGTACAAGCGCATTATTTTTATGATCGCCGCGATGCTCGCGGCGGTCGCAGGGTCGCTTTTCGCCTCATATATCTCCTATATCGATCCCTCAACCTTCTCGCTTAATGAGTCAATCTTCATATTGTCGCTCGTGATCTTGGGCGGGCTCGCGAACGTGAACGGGTCGGTATTCGGGGCGATCGTATTCATCCTCTTGCCCGAGATCCTGCGGTTCGTAGGTTTCCCGCCCGACATCGCCGCGCAGATGCGCCAGGTCGCGTACGGGGCGATTCTCGTCCTCCTCATGCTGTATCGGCCGCAGGGCATGTTCGGAGAATATAAACTATGAAAAGGAATTCTCTCTATATCGCGCTCATTGTTATGCTGCTTGTCGTGGGAATTGGCTTAGTAATGTCTCGCCGCGAAGCGAAAGTCGCGGAGTTGGACGACCTGTCGACGGTACGACTCGGCGGGGCATTCGGCCTATCAGGCGTATGCGCCGAGTGGGGCGAGGGCGAGAAGAAGGCGGCGCAGATGGCGGTCGACGAGGCGAATGCTGCGGGCGGCGTGAATGGCAAGAAGATCGATTTCATGATCGAGGACACGCAGTGCGAGAATAAGACGACGGTGAATGCCGTGCAGAAGCTTGTGAACGCCGACCATGTCATAGCGATCGTCGGTCCCACATGGGGCGATGCCTACCAGGGAGCGAGCCCGGTCATAAACGGCTCTATGACCCCGGCTGTGTCGCCTGATACTGCTATGGAAGCGCTAGAGTTCCAGAAGCAGTCAATCGACTATATTTTCTCGACGTACGCGCCCCAACGGAAGGAAATAGCGGCGCTCGAGGCCTATGCCGAGCGAGTGGAGTTGAAGAAGGTCGCGATGGTGTGGGATCAGGACTCGTACAGCACGATGATGACGCGGCTTTTCGAGGAAGCCTCTCCTTTCCACGGCATTCAGATAGGGGAGAAACATGAAATGCCGACGGGTATCCAGGACTTTAGAACTGTCATTGCGAAGATGAAGACGGCGAATATCGAGGCTGTATTCATTTCCTTTCTCGCTCCGCACACAAAGGCAAGTTTCCTGAAACAGGCGAAGGAGCTGGGATTCAGGGCGATAATACTCTCTGCCGCGGACATCCAGGACGAAAGTGTGCTTGAGAGTTTCGGGTCGGCGATGGACGGTGTGATTTATACCTACCCGGTGGCAAACGAGGAGCAGAAAGCATTCAAGGAAACGTATCGGGCGAAATACAATGAAGATCCGCAAGGGCCTGCGGCCGTGAATGCGTATGATGCGGTTCGTATTATTGTCGCCGCGATCGGATCAGGAGCGAAGAACGGGCAGGAGATTCGGAACGCGCTTGAGAAAGTCCGCATTAAAGGAGCGTTTATAGGCGACTTGGGGTTCGACGAAAAGCATCAGGTCTTGGGTGGGGAGTTCGAATTGAAAACGGTCAGAAATGGCGCATTTATTCCGTTTAAATAGCATATGAATATACTGGAGACAAAGAATCTTAAAAAAAGCTTTGGCGGAGTCCACGCCATAAGCGATCTCTCGATATCATTCGCGAAGGGGAAGCTCACGAGCGTCATTGGTCCGAATGGCTCGGGCAAGACGACGCTCGTGAATGTCTTGACGGGTATGCACGCGATTACGGGAGGCGCGGTCGTTGTCGGTGGAAAATCGTTTCATGCGATACGGCCCGAGAGCCTGCCGCGGCTCGGCATCACGCGCACCTTCCAGGACGTGCGCCTGTTCGAGCAGATGACGGTTGCTGATAATATAATGGTCGCATTGACCGCGCGCGGCCCCCTTGCCGCGCTCCTCGAGCGTGGAAGCGCGGACCGCGAGGAAAGAGTCAAGGCCGTTCTCGAGAAGATCGGCCTGTGGGAGAAGCGGCGCGAGCTCGCGTACAATCTGTCATACGGCCAGCGGAAGCTTGTGGAGATCGGCCGCGTGCTCGCTATGGATGTGGACATCGTGCTTTTAGACGAGCCGTTCGCGGGGCTTTTCAAGGAGATGGTGCGGGTGATCGTCGGGATTATCGGCGAGCTGAAGGCCGCGGGGAAGACCGTGCTTTTAATTGAGCATAATATGGAGTTGATCAGGGAGCTCTCCGACCACGTAATCGTGATGGATGCGGGCGGTCTTTTAGCCAAGGGAAAGCCCGACGAAGTGCTTGCCCGCCGGGACGTAATCGAGGCGTACCTCGGGGAATAAATTCGAACTATGAAATCCGAAATCAGAAATGAAAAGGAAATTCTCCTGAAACTCGACGATGTGCATGTCCACTACGGGGGCGTGCATGCCTTGGACGGCGCCTCGGTCGCGATTGATGAAGGCGAGATCGTGGCTCTTATGGGTCCGAATGGCGCGGGAAAATCTACGGTGTTGAAGGCGATTTTCGGCATCGCGCCCGTCCATTCGGGCGAGGTCTTATGGCACGAGAAGCGGTTTAAGCCGGTGCCGCACGAGGTTGTTGCGCGGGGGATCGCCTTCGTTCCGCAGGGGCGTCGCGTGTTCAAATATCTGACTGTCGAGGAGAACTTGGAGATCGGCGGCTTCATAGTCGGCGACAAAAAAGAGCTCGCGCGGCGCATGGCCGAAGTCATGGAAACGTTTCCGGCGCTGAAGGCAAAACGGAGAACGAAATCGGGAACTCTGTCGGGCGGCCAGCAGCAGATGCTCGCGATCGCCCGCGGGTTGATGGTTGACCCCAAAGTGCTTTTGCTCGACGAGCCGTCGCTTGGCTTAGCGCCTAAGATTGTGAAGGAGGTATTCGAAAATATTAAAGAGATCAACGAGCGTCACGGGACGGCAATCGTGGTTGTTGAGCATAATATCAAATCAATCTTAGGTATCGTCGATCGGGCATATGTGCTTGCGAAGGGAAAAGTGGCGGCACAAGGGAAGCCGGAGGAGCTTCTGTCGTCCGGCGTGCTCGAGAAAATCTTCCTGGGGGAGAAATAAAAAACCACTGCCTGGCTTGATGGCCTGGCAGTGGCATGGAATTCGAAACAGCGGGTCCGTTTCAGAGCAGGACGCCTTCGCGAGTCGTTCCGGGAACGTCTCGTGTCTCATACGGAGATCGCGTCTTTATTTCACGGGCACCCGAAAGCGCTATGAACCGGGTGTGTGGCGGGAATCCGCCTCCTCCCAGGGAAGCCGCATCGAGCGTAACTCCGTATGTCGAAGTAAGCGAGAAACAGGGGACATGGTGCTCGTCGGCAGATGCGAGCGCGACGATCGGCGCGCCCGAAACGATGCCATTGATCCGTTCCGGTGTTTGGTTCCTTCCCGTAAGGTCGGGATAGTTCGGGTTTGGAATTCCGAGAATGATCTCCGGCGTGAGATGTTGGATGAGATCCTTGAACCCTCCGGGAACGTATCCTGCTTTCCGGATGAGGCGGTCAGCCTCATTATGCGTAAGTGGAATGCCGAACGATGCGAGACAGCGTCCCGTATGCGCAATGGTCGGCGACCGCTGAAAAAGCGACACGGTGTTGATTCCCGGCCGGATCTCGAATGAGCGGGCATCCCTCCGTTTATAAGGATTCAAAGTCCCCAAGGCGGCAAGCCAGTCCATCGCCTTCGCATAGGCGAGACCTTTGTTATCCGGCACCATACCCCAGACGGCGATCGTGGTCATAGGCATGCCCGACGGCTCATGGATCTCGAAAAAGCCGGAAGGAAAACCGAATGACTCGAGAATGTCCGCTCTCTGGCTTTTCCGGGCCGCCTTGAGAGTGGCGTCGGCATAGGATCCCCACGCGAGAATGAGCGCTTCGTGGAATTCAGGCTGATCGACAAAGATCGCTTGGAGATGAGTTGCCGCATTAAGCCGATGCCGGATGGAAGGCGGAAACGCTTTTCCAAGCCCGATTTTCGAGAAACGGCTGGCGACGGTGCCGCGATAGCGGGTAAAGAACGCCGTTTCATCGGCATGCTCGAGATAGCCCGCGCGAACAAGGGCATCGTCGAGGGAGAGATCGGCTCCCGTAGCATCTTGAAATTCAGTGAATTTCGCGAAGCCTGCGGTCGGAGCAGGCTCCACGATGCGCGGGGCGCGCACGGCTTTCTGTGCAGGAATGGTCTTGATTACTTCGAGCCTTCCCATAACGGGACTCCTTGAGTTGTGAAAGATGCGGGGGTGGGTAACAACACGATTATCAAACTTTATTTTCTGATAAATGTCAATTATACAAGGATGAAAAACGCCGGGCTGTGAGAGCCCGGCGCATGCGACGTTCCGCATAGTCGCGCATGATTTTTCGCGTTCAGGCAGGCATGAGAGCTCGGCGTCCGAGCGCCGCGCTAATCATGGCATCGGCCGTATCATCGGAAACCATGAACATCGTTCCGGGCGTTCCCAGTTTTTGAACGCGGCCGAACGACTGCCCCGCAATGATTGCCTTCATGTCCTCGAGCGGGCGATTGGGGATGATGAGCGCGGTTCCGGGAACCCGCTCCCATCGCACCTGCCGTATGAAATGGGCCTGCTCGATCACGAGGACGGACTCGGCGGGTTCCAAAGAATCGACATTCGTCATGCTGACGAGCATGAGGACGTGCGAATCTTCGACTTCAGGCCATTCGAAATCCGAGAGGATGTGGGGGGCGAACGATGCGGCCCACCTGACATGGCTCTCGAACATCTCCTGACCGCGGACTTCGATTCCGAGGTACTGGGATGAAAGGGTTCTCGCGAGACTCTTCCAGCCAGCTTGCAGATCCCACGCGGCGGTATGCCAGTGTAATACGGGCATCGTCGTGCCTCCTTCTGAAGGGGTGAAGCGGACAGTATTACGTACAGAGACGTACTAAAATATAATGATACGGGAGGCTGTGGGCCCTGGCAAGGGGTTTGCCTCGTGTCCAAGGAGTCGATATAGTGCATGGATGGAACCGATCATCATCCTCTTCGAGCTCGCCGTGCTCATCTTCTCGGTCATCGTGCATGAAATATCGCACGGCGCGGTTGCGTATTGGCTGGGCGACGAGACGGCATATCGCATGGGCCGCTTGACGCTGAACCCCGTGCGGCATATCGACCCCTTCGGATCGGTGATTCTGCCGCTACTCCTCTCAATCCCGGTCCTGTTCGGTGCCCAGCCCATAATCATAGGTTGGGCAAAACCCGTGCCGTATAATCCGTACAATCTAAAGAATCCGAAAACGGGCGCGGGCATTATCGCGCTCGCGGGGCCCGTAAGCAATATCATAATCGCGTTCGTATTCGCTCTCCTCGTATCGTTTACGGGACAAGGGTTGGCGATAAGCGTAGCGTTTACCTACGTTATTCTCATTAATCTTATGCTTGCTGTATTTAATATGGTTCCGATCCCGCCTTTGGACGGCTCGAAGATTCTTACGGCGCTCCTACCCGATCGTTCGCCCATAATCGACTTTCTCGAACGAAATAGCATGGTCCTGATCCTCGCGTTCATATTTCTCGGATTCTCATTAGTGGGGGAAGTTGTAGAGGCGCTGTACGGCGCGCTTATGGCGTTTACGGGCGTCGCATAAAAAACGCCGCCCTAGGCAGGTGCCTGGGGCGGCGCACTATCGCAAACATTCTCTTCGTCCGATCTCCCGTCACGGCGCGGCCCACGTGAGCGGCGCGTTGATTTTGGGAATCGCATAGCGCTCGGGCATGGTAGCGATCATCTCGTCACGACGGAGGCATTCCGATCTGGGAACGTCATCCATCGCAGAGCTTCCGTAGAGGAGCGTCTGACCGCTGACCATCTGCTCGAGATAGCCATTCGTCATTTCCGCGCCATAGGACATGATCATGGCGGCAATGAGCCGCCATACGAGATACGCCGCCTCTTGCGGCGTATTGCTGAAGAGATGGACGCTGACGATGACACGGGCAAGGAATTCCTGGGCGATACCCATGTCCATGCGCTCGGGACTCCAGTCGGGATCGAGAGTATGCCAGTCGAGGAGCGTCTTCACGCACATGACCGCGACGGAATGGTTCTGGAGGGCCTTCGAAAGGGCCTGGCTTCGCAGGATCATCGTGCGTTCGCCGATCATCTCGCGAAGTACTTCTGGTGTGAGAATCATCGTAGAGGCTACGAGCTTCTGCCAATCGAAATACTCGTCGGGCGCTGCCGTTTCGGCATACGTCCGGGCTGCCTGGAGCAATGTCTCGAGGAATTTTTGATGCTCCGCTTCTCGCTGTTCGGCGAATGTCGCCATGATTTCAGCTCCTGATAAGAGATAGGAAAGAGGGGATTGCTATGCCCCATCTGTCACTAATATGCATTATTTATTGGAATATGTCAATGGATCGCAGGGTCCGTGAAAGGATCAGGCCCGTCATCTTTACAATGTCCCAGCGCATCTGATATCATGATAATTCGATTATAAGACCGACACATGCCGACAATGCGACAATTGGTGCGTAAAGGAAGGAAGCCGCTCAAGACGAAATCAAAGTCTCCGGCCCTTTTGAAGTATTTCAATAATATCCTGAACAAGCCGGTGAACTCGGCGTCACCCTTCAAGCGCGGCGTATGCGTGAAGGTCTTCACGACGACCCCCAAGAAGCCGAACTCGGCGCTTCGGAAAGTTGCCCGTATACGGCTTACGAACGGCAGCGAAGTCACGGCATACATCCCGGGCGAAGGCCACAACCTCCAAGAGCACTCGGTAGTCGTAATCCGCGGCGGCAAGGTTAAGGATCTTCCGGGCGTGCGCTACCATATCCTCCGCGGAGTCCTCGACACGAGCGGCGTGAAAGATAGGAAGCAGCAGCGCTCTAAATATGGCGCGAAAACCCCTAAGAAGGCCGAGGCCGCATAATCCCGTTAGAAGCGCCTTAAGTTGCCTTATTAGAAAAAAATGAGTATCATCATCGAGTCAATCAATACTATATCTAATGCTACTATGCGGTTATCTGCGATAACCTGCTTCTAACGGGATGAGAAAGAAACGTAATTATAAGCGCGATCACGCAGGAGACCTGAAGCACGGTAATATCGCCGTCGGTCGCTTTATCAACTATATAATGGAGGATGGCAAGAAGGCCGTGGCCGAGAAGATCGTCTACGATGCGTTTGACCTGATCGAGAAGAAGCACAAGCAGGCTCCGATCGAGGTATTCGAGAAGGCGCTGGAGAACATCTCCCCAGCAGTCGAGGTGTCGAGCCGTCGCGTGGGAGGCGCGAACTACCAGGTGCCGCGCCCGGTGCGCCCCGAACGCCAGTACATGCTTGCCGTCCGCTGGCTGATCGCGACCGCGGGAGCGAAGAAGGGAAAGTCAATGGCTGAAAAGCTGGCCGAGGAATTCATCGCGGCGTCGAAAAACGAGGGTACGGCGGTTAAGAAGAAGCTCGACATGCACCGCATGGCCGAAGCGAACCGCGCGTTCGCTCATTTCGGCTGGTAATATACGACGCAATGGCTCAGAAGTATCCTATCGAGAAGGTACGGGACATTGGCATCATCGCCCATATTGACGCGGGAAAAACCACGGTGTCCGAGCGCGTCCTGTTTTATACCGGCGTATCGCATAAGATCGGCGAGGTGCACGACGGAACGACCGTCATGGACTGGATGGAGCAGGAGCGCGAGCGCGGCATCACGATCACGGCCGCCGCGACGACCTGCTTCTGGACCCCGAGCTACGCGAAGGGCGATAAGACCTTCGAACACCGCATCAATCTTATCGATACTCCTGGCCACATCGACTTCACGGTCGAGGTGAAGCGCTCGCTCCGCGTCTTGGACGGCGCGGTTGTTGTGTTCGACGGCGTTTCGGGCGTCGAGCCGCAGTCGGAAACTAACTGGCACTACGCCGACGATTATGGCGTGCCTCGCCTCTGCTTTATTAACAAGCTCGATCGCATGGGCGCGAGCTTCGAGAACAGCCTCCAATCCATCAAAGACCGGCTGAATCCGAACGCAATTCCGATCCAGCTGCCAATCGGCATCGAAGCCGGTTTCGAGGGACTCGTCGACCTCCTGCGCATGAAGGCGTATTACTTCGAAGGGGCGAATGGCGAAACCATCGTCGAGAAGGAAATCCCCGAGAATCTGAAGGAGTCCGCCGCAAAACACCACGAGGCGCTCGTCGAGAAGATCGTGGAGCAGGATGACGACTTGATGCATAAATATCTCGAGAAGCACGAGATTACGCTCGCGGAGCTGAAGAAGGCCTTGCGGAAAGGCGTGCTTTCGCTCCAAATCATACCCGTGCTTACGGGAACAGCGCTTAAAAACAAGGGAACCCAGCTCATGCTCGATGCCGTGGTGGACTACCTGCCCTCGCCGATCGATCTTCCGCCCACGAAAGGAACGAATCCGAATACCGGAGCCGAGGAATTCAGAAAGCCGGAAGATAAGGAGCCATTCGTCGCTTTAGCGTTCAAGGTTGCGGCTGACCCCTTTGTCGGCGCCCTCACGTTCTTCCGCGTATATTCGGGAACGCTGAAGAAAGGAACGTATGTTTTGAATTCGACGAAAGATAGCCAGGAGCGCATCGGGCGCATCATCAGGCTGCACGCCAATCACCGGGAAGAAATCGACGAAATCTCGGCGGGAGAGATCGGCGGCCTCGTGGGCTTGAAGGATACCTCGACGGGCGACACGCTCTGCGACCCCGAGCATCCGCTCGTCTTAGAACGCATCGATTTTCCCGAACCGGTTATCTCCGCCCGCGTCGAACCGAAGACGAAAGCAGACCAGGAGAAGATGGGTATGGCGCTTCGCCGCCTGGCAGAGGAAGACCCGACGTTCCGCGTGTCCGGCGACCCCGACACGGGAGACACGATCATCGCCGGTATGGGCGAGCTGCACTTGGACGTGCTTGTTGACCGCATGCGCCGCGAATTTGCGGTGGACGCGAAAATGGGCCGCCCGCAGGTCGCCTACAAAGAGACTATCAAAGGATCGGCCGAGGCCGAAGGCAAGTACATCAAGCAGTCGGGAGGTCGCGGCCAGTACGGCCACGTGCGCCTGAAGATCGAGTCGCAGGAGCGCGGCGCGGGCTTCGAGTTCGTGAACGCGATCAAGGGAGGAGCGATCCCGAACGAATTTATCCCTGCGGTCGAAAAAGGCGTCATTGAAGCGGCGACCCGCGGCGTTGTGGCGGGCTACCAGCTCGTGGATCTGAAAGTCACCCTCTACGACGGCTCGTACCACGACGTGGACTCGTCCGAAGCCGCCTTTAAGATCGCGGCTTCCATGGGCTTCCAAGAGGGCGTGAAAAACTCGAAGCCGATTCTTTTGGAACCCATCATGAAGATTCAAGTCATCGCTCCGGCTGACTTCCTGGGCGATATTACGGGCGATATAAGCTCGAAGCGGGGACGCATCGAGGCTATGAATGACCGCTTCAACACGAAGGTCATCGACGCGCAGGTTCCGCTGTCCGAAATGTTCGGCTATGCGACGACGCTTCGCTCAATCACTCAGGGCCGCGGCAACTTCACCATGGAATTCGACCACTACGACGAAGTGCCGAATAGCGTGGCTCAGCAGATCGTCGAAGGAAAGAAGAAATAAGGAAGATACCTCGTCGAATGACGGAGTATTTTTTATCGATTGATTTTATGAGGCTCTAACAGGTAGTATTTCGATATGAAAAATCTCTGGATATGGGCCGCGGTCGTTATAGTGGCGGGAGGATATCTGATAGTTAATAAAGACAAGGCGACGCCTCTCGATGCGAATGCGGCGCCGATAAAAATCGGCATCGCGACGATATTGAGCGGAGACCTGGCCGTCGCGGGCGAGAATATGGTGAATGCGGCCCGCCTCACGATCGACGAGATAAATACCAAAGGAGGCGTGAACGGCCACCCGCTCGAGCTCACGGTCGAAGACTCGAAATGCGACAGTAAGACCGGTCTTGCGGCCATAACGAAGCTCGTCTCGGTAGACGGCATCCGCTACATCGTGGGTGGTATGTGTAGCAACGGCACGATCGCCGCGGCTCCTGTCGCGAACGAGAACAAGGCGATCGTGATGACGCCGGTAACAGGTGGAAGCAATGTGGATGCCGCAGGCGAATACATTTTCCGCACAGCGAATTCTGACATACTGGCGGGCCGGGACATCGCGAATGCGATGCTAAAGATGGGCTATAAGAAAGTAGCCTCGGTTTCCGAAGTGACTGAATATACGTTAGATATTGCGAAGAGCTTCAAGGAAACGATCATGGCGGGCGGCGGCGCAATAGCGATAGACGAGCAGTTCCAGCCCGGGACGAACGATTTCCGCACTATCATAGCGAAACTGAAAGCGCGGGGTGCCGATGCGATATTGATCGCCTCGCAGACGGGGCTCTCCGCGGGCAATTTCATGAAGCAAGTCAAGGAACAAAAGCTGGATGCGCCGCTTTTTTCAGACTTCACGCTTGCCTTGAACGGCGACGCGAAGAAAATCGTCGGCTCGTTCGAGGGCTTATACTTCGCCGATCCCGCATATGACGGCGAAAGCGCCGCGTGGAAGGATTTTCTCGCGGCATATAAGGCGAAATACGAGAGGGATCCGCTCATCGCCTTCCATGCCGCGGCAACGCATGACGCGATCATGATGATGGTCGTGGGTTTGCGAGCGGAGGGTGACGACAGCGCGAAAGTGAAGGATTGGCTCCTCGAAAACATAAAGAAGTGGACGGGCTTGATGGGCACGTTCTCCCTCGACGCGAATGGGAACTCGGACTTAGGCTTCGTGATGAAGCAAATCAGGAACGACGCGCCGGTGCCGGTTGATTAAGCCGAAGAAAGAATCATATGAAACAAATCTGGATAATAGTCGTAATAATCATCGTCGCAGTCGGGGGTTATATGGCGTTTAAAAGAAATAAGGACGGCGCAGGAGCAGATACGATTAAGATCGGCTATGTCGGCCCCTTCACCGGCCCGGTTGCGGGATCGTCCGGCGAGGATGTTGCGAGCGGCTGGAAGCTCGCCGCCTTAGAGCGGCCGGAAATCGCCGGCAAGAAGGTAGAAATGGTATATGAAGACGACGCATGCGATCCCAAGCAGGCGGCCTCTGCGGCGCAGAAGCTCCTCGCCGTCGATAAGGTTTCGATAGTGGTGAACGGCGTCTGCAGCGGTTCGATGCTTTCCATGGCGCCGATCACCGAAACCGCGAAGGCCGTTCTCTTCACGCCGGTTTCTACCTCGCCGAAGATTACCGATGCGGGCGACTACGTGTTCCGCACGTCCGCATCGTCCGTCGCGACCGCGAAAGCGATGTCGGCATTCCTCGCGAAGGCAGGTTATAAGAGCGTCGCTATCCTTTTCGAGAATGCGGACTATACCGTGGGCATGAAAGACGCGTTCGTCGCGGACTTCGGAGCGAGAGCGGGGAATGCCATCCTGGGCGCGGAAGGCGTGAATTCGAAGGAGTACGACGTGCGGACAGAGCTCGCGAAACTCGCGGCCTTGAAGCCGCAAATCATAGTCGCAGTGATGAATTCAACCGTGACGGCGAATGCGTTCATCAAGCAGGGCAAGGACTTCGGCTTGAAGATCCCCGTGCTCGGCAACGAATACTTCGGCTTCAAGGAGGTTGTAGTAAACCCGGATGCGGAGGGGTTCTACATCACGCAATACGCGTACGATGCCTCAGCCCCGGCATTCGTGGAATATATGGCGGCATACGAGAAGGCATACGGAAAGAAGCCAAGCCAGGAAATCTATGCGGCCCTGCCGTTTGACGGCTATAACGTATTAGCCGACGCGATCGGAAAATGCGGCGGCACGGAATCGGCGTGCGTACGCGATGCATTGTATGCGACGAAAGGATACCAAGGCATCACGGGCATGATTACGATCGATGTGAACGGCGATACGGCGAGGGAATTCTCGGTCCGTCGCATCAAGGCGGGAGCGCTCACGGATATCTAGGCGACGCATTGGTTTCGTGGTATCGTGTCCGGCAGTGGGAGAAATCCCTTGTATTCCAATCGAAACCGAAACGAGGTGACATATGAGTCGTGAACGAGGTCCTAACGCAAGCGGCTTTCCTACGGTTGTCGGGAGAGCGGGCGATCGAGAAGTGTTCTGGCTCGGGGATGACAATCGGGCGGACCAGCTCGAGGCGCAATATGCGGCGGCTTCGCGGCTCCTGCAGTTGATGCTCTTGAATACCTATTCGATTCCCTTCCTTAGCCCTGATGACGTGAGAGAGGCGGAAAGCCTGATCGCATCAGCTCCCGATGCCCCCGATGATGAGATGTGCTGGACATGCAAGAACGCTCCGGCGATTGGCGATACGCATCTGTGCCGCGAGCATAATCTGGTCGCGCTCGCCCTGCATCTCTGACCATGCAAGGATCGGTAATCATGGATTTCCGTACCAAGCGGGGCCCTTCGCCCCGCTTGTTTTTTATGCATGCCGAAGCTAGCATGGGGATATGAAAAATCCCTTGCTGTGGCTCGCGGTCCTGGTGGTGATAGTGGGTGGATGGCTTACGTTATCGGATAAAAAAATTACCCCATCCGAAGAAAGGGAAATCGTTATCGGTCAGTTAACAAACGTGACGGGCTTCGGAAGCTCGTGGGGCGTAGGGGAAGAGAAAGCCGTCGCATTGCGCGTGAAGGAACTACGGGCGGACGGACTGAATATCAGGCTTATCTCGGAAGACTGCGCGTCGGACATCCCGAAATGCGTGTCAGCCGCGCAAAAGCTCATAAGCATAGATAAGGTAGTTGCGATCATAGGACCGCAATGGACAGAATGGTTCGAGGCAGTCGCGCCGATAGCTAAAGAGGCGAAAGTGGCGATGATCTCGCCCTCGGGCCTGAGCGATATGTCCTATCAGCCCTACGTATTCTCGCTCGGCGTCTCATACGAAGGATGGGCGAAGCAGGAATTGAAATTCGCGAAAGATCGGAATATGAAGAAGGCGATTGTCATAACCACGGCAAACGCCTTCATGGACAAGGTTACGGAAAACGTCAAAAAGCTTGCATCCGGCTACGGCGTAGTAATCGTGGACGACGTGCATATAGCGAATCCGGACGAGAAGGATTTTAGGACGGTGATCGCAAAAATCAAAGCGCAAAAGCCAGATAGCATCGTAGTAAATCTCGTCCAGCCGCAGGCGATCCCATTCATAAAAAAAGCCAAGGAACAAGGCATTAAGGCACTCATAGTCTACCCGGGCGGACAAACGATCAACGAAACGACCATTCCGATCCTCACAGGAACCTATATGGTTGATTTCACAATGTCGGATGCGATGAGCGCAAAATTCAAAGAGGCGTACGGCTCGACTGATGAGGTCGCGCCAAGCACGCAGACGGCATATGACGCGATGTCTTTAGTAGGCGCGGCGATCAAAGCAGGCGCGAAGACATCTGACGAAATCGCGAACAGCATCCGCGCCGTCAAGGACTATGCAGGGCTGACGGGCACGATTAATTTCGACGGAAGCGGCTATGCCGCCTGGGGGGACGGCGTGTTCGTCGTAAAAGAAATCAAATAAGGCCATGAAAAGCATCTGGTTATGGCTCGCGATCATCGTCGTTGCGATAGGCGGTTACATGGCGTTACTTCGCACATCGAAAAAAGCGGATGGGATTAAAGTCAGAATCGGCGTGATCGCGCCGCTCTCGGGCATCGCCGCCGATTACGGCGCGGAAATGAAAGAGGGGGTAGAAGCGTCATTCGGCGGCACTGATGCCGAATTCATATACGAAGATGACAAATGCGATCCGAAAGAAGCCGTAACGGTGTATAAGAAGCTAGTCGATTTCGACAAAGTGAACCTTATTATAGGTCCCGCATGCGGTTCGCCGCAGGAAGCAGTCGCGCCACTCATGAAGGGAGCTGAAATCCTCGCCGTCGTCCCTTCGGCCGCTTCGCAAAAGCTCTATGCGGAAAGCGGGGAGAATATGTATGACATGCAATATGCCCTGGAAAGCGAAGCGGCGTTCTTAGCGAGACAGATGCACGATACTTTGAAATATGAGAAAGTTGCCGTTATTTCCTACCAAAACGCATTCTCAAAGACCCTCGCGGATAGTTTTAAAGAAGCGTACGGAGAGGACCATATCGCGAAAGAAGTCATATTCACGGGCACGGAAAAAGATATTTCCTCGGGCCTCCTAAAGCTCAAAGGAGCGGAATACGATGCGATTTTCTCGACCGATATTTCCTTCTTCTTCGCGCAAGGATTGAAAAAACTGAAGGATTTAGGCATAACGCAGCCCGTATTCTCTTCCTACGCCGTCGAATTGCCGGCGCTCCGTCCTTTGGTAGAAGGAGTCGCGTATTCATTTCCAGGAGATATGGCCAAAATCGGCAAGGGGGCGATATACGAGCTTTCGAAACAGTCGGCGGAACTCCTCATCGCCAAGGCAGGCGCGTGTAAGGGCGACTATGCCTGCACGAAGGAGGGAATCGACGGCTCGGGTATGTTCGACGGGAACGGAACGAGCGTCCGAGATCTAGTGCTGAAACGCATTAAAAACGGGGTTCCGGAAGCGTACTAATATCGTATTGACAGTCCCCATGGCGATTGGTATGCTTATCGTTACTTTCGTCGAAAAAAGAACATATATAAATAAGAGGTAAAAAAACAGCACACATGGCAGAAAAGGCAAAATTCGAGCGGTCTAAGCCGCACGTAAACGTCGGAACGATCGGTCACGTCGACCACGGCAAGAGCACGCTCACGGCCGCTATTACCCACGTCCTCCACATGAAGGGCTTGGCCGGCAAAGAGCTGACCGTCGACGAGCTCGATAAGAGCCCGGAGGAAAAGGCCCGCGGAATCACCATTTCTATCCACCACTCGGAATACGAGTCCGAGAAACGGCACTACGCGCACATCGACGCGCCGGGTCACGCAGACTACATCAAGAACATGATCACGGGAGCCGCCCAGATGGACGGCGCGGTCCTCGTGGTTTCAGCGACCGACGGCCCGATGCCTCAGACCCGCGAGCACATTCTGCTTGCGCGCCAGATCGGCGTTCCCTCGATCATCGTCTTTTTGAACAAGTGCGACATGGTCGACGACAAGGAGCTCATCGACCTCGTTGAGTCAGAAGTCCGCGAATTGCTGAAGAAATACGAATACCCGGGAGACCAGATCCCCGTTATTCGCGGATCCGGCTTGAAGGCGCTTGAATCTTCGAGCCTCGAAGACCCGTCAGTCCAGCCGATCCTTGATCTCGTGAAAGCGCTCGACGAGTACATCCCCGAGCCTGTCCGCGAGACCGACAAGACCTTCCTTATGCCCGTCGAAGATATTTTCTCAATTGAAGGCCGCGGCACGGTCGTAACCGGCCGTATCGAGCGCGGTATCGTGAAAGTCAACGAGGAAGTCGAAATCATCGGTCTTCGCCCGAGCCAGAAGACCGTCGTAACCGGCATCGAAATGTTCAACAAGCTCTTGGACGAGGGTCGCGCGGGCGACAACGTCGGCATCTTGGTCCGCGGCTTGAAGAAGGAGGACGTGGAGCGCGGCCAGGTGCTCGCGAAGCCCGGCTCCGTCTCGCCGCACACCGACTTCGAGTGCGAGGTCTACGTATTGAGCAAGGAGGAAGGCGGCCGTCACACCCCGTTCTTCAAGGGATATAAACCCCAGTTCTACATGAGAACGACGGACGTAACAGGCGAGGTGATCCTGCCGGAAGGAACAGAAATGGTCATGCCGGGCGACACGATCAAGATCAACGTCAAGCTTATTATGGCGGTCGCGCTCGAGGAAAAGCAGCGCTTCGCGATCCGCGAAGGCGGCAAGACCGTAGGAGCGGGCGTCGTGACGAAGATAAATAAATAGTCCGCTAACCAAGCTCTTTCAGTCATTATGGTCAAGGAAAAGCCGAAAGTAGAGAAGCTCCGCCTCCGCATCAAGGCGTACGATCACAAGCTGATCGACAGCTCGGCGCGCCAGATCGTTGAAACCGCGAGACGATATGACGTCGAGGTGATGGGGCCGATCCCGCTCCCGACGGAGATTCACAAGTATACGGTGAACCGTTCGACCTTCGTCCATAAGAACTCGCGCGAGCAATTCGAGCTCCGCGTGCACAAGCGGCTGATAGATATATTCAATATCACGCCGGGCATCGTTGAAGCGCTTTCCAAGCTCAACCTGCCCGCGGGCGTCGATATTGAGATAAAGATGATGTAATGAAAGAACCGCCGAAAGGCGGTTTTTTCATACAAAAAAACTCGCCCGGAAAGGGCGAGGGAGGGTGAAGGATGCGTCTATCGCAAGAAAATTACTTCGAAGGGCCGCCGCCATCGCCTTTCGGAGGCGGAGGGTTCGAAGAGTGCTGCTGTTGCGGCCGTTCTCGATCGCTGCGTGACTGGTCGCCTCCTCCTCGTTGCTGCTGCTGCGACTTCGGCGTCTCGGGAAGCTCCCAAACACGTTTCAGCAGAAGCTCAACGAAAGAATTATCATTCGTGTCGCACACTTGCGCGACATTGCATCGAAGAGGGAATCGCGTTCGAAGGGCCTCAATGGCCTCATCCTGACTATCCCACGAAGCAATGTTTTTGCCATCATCAGTCATCATGAAGTCTTTGCAGCCTCCGCCGCCGCGGGGAAGTCCCTCGGCATTCAAAAGCATGAAGATCACGAATCGCTTAAGCACGGGCGGTCTCCTTGTTCAAGTTGGTGAGCGGGCGATATGCCTACTCGAGCTGCGCCTAGTATGCCACATATCGAATATAAAATCAAATGCCGTCCGATCCTAATGAGGACAAGACGGCAAAAAAGGGAGAAAACGCGAAAGAGCTGGAATGAGGGCATTGAGCCGGTCATTCCGATGCGGGCAGGCTCGTGCATGCCGCAGGCCGATCGAAAACGGATCGTTCGGGATACCACGCATCGATGGTATTCGCGGAATATTCACTCATGACATGCTCATGCGTTCGTCCACGACGCAACCATCGGAAGAAATCTCCCGTACCGAGCGGATCGCGCCGAGTAAGCCAGATGCCGGGAATCTCCTCGAACATCCGCCACCACATGTCGGGCAGGAGCATGCGCCACGAGAACGCATGCAGGAATCGCCCGAGACGCGGGGTTCGTTTCCACCAAATTATCTTGATGCGCGGCGCATGGAACCAAGCGCCTACGGCATCGAAGCGGATTTCCTGCAAATGCGCGCCAGGGTAGAGATCCCGGAGAATGATCCCCGCCAAATCTGCTTCTTCGATGGTGTCGCGCGCAGGCCGTCGGTTTCGGGAACGCTCTCCCGCAGTGATTTGGCCGACGAGCTTGTTCGGAGAGACGCCATGCTCGATAAGCCATATAGCCATGAGTTCGGCTGAAGTCGGGCGGGCAGGCTTTCCTTTCGTGTCCCAGCCGCCCAAAAGGATGATCCGGTCATAATCGTCGGCATGCTTCAAGACTTTCCTGCACACGGCGAGCGTAAGCGCGCCAAGATGCGCGGCATCGCGGAATCCATAGGCATGAACCATGAGAATCCGTTGCGACGGATTCGATTGAGAAGGCATGCGAGCCTCCTTTCTGATTAGGAGATGGTAGATTTTCGAAGACCTGACGCGGAGCCAGTATGCCACGGGACGCTTGATATGGCAATACTCCTTGCAAAAAGCAGTCGGATACTCTATTATTAAAAAACTGTTTTCACGATAGTCGCATATGGCTAGATTAACCGGAAAGAAACTGAAAATGACGCAGGTCTGGAAAGGCGACGTTGTCATTCCTGTAACCCTCGTGAAACTCGACGAAGCGGGCGATATTTCAACGATCGCCGAAGATTCGCTCGTTGCCGTAACCGGCACCACGAAGGGCCATGGTTTCGCCGGCGTGGTGAAGCGCCATAATTTCGGCGGCGGCCCGAAAACCCACGGTCAAAAGAACCGTTTCCGCGCCCCGGGCTCGATCGGAAACACGGCCGCGCAGCGCGTCATTCCCGGCTTGCGCATGGCAGGCCACATGGGCGTTATCCGGAAAACCGTGAAAGGCTTGAAAGTGGTCGCGGTAAATGCCGAAACGCGCGAAGTTTCCATCCGCGGCGCCGTGCCCGGCCCTCGGAAAGGATCTGTCGAAATTTCCTCATAACATCATGAAACTCGCGGTATATAACAAGAAGAACGAGACGGTTGGCGAAGTCGAGGCATCCGACGCGATTTTCAGCCGCCCATGGAACTCCGACTTGATCCACCAGGTTGTTGTCGCAATCGCCGCGAACCGCAGGCAGCCCCTAGCGCACACGAAGCAGCGCGACGAAGTATCGGGCGGCGGCAAGAAGCCATGGCGGCAAAAAGGAACCGGCCGCGCACGACATGGCTCGACTCGCTCTCCGCTCTGGAAAGGCGGCGGCGCGACATTCGGCCCTCGCAAAGATCGCGATTTTTCGCAGAAAGTTAATAAGAAGATGGTTAAAGCGGCGCTCTATGTCGCCTTGTCCCGTAAACTCGCGGACGGCGAGCTCCGCGTAATCGATACTATGGATCTTAAAGAACCCAAGACCCGCGAATTGCGCTGGGTAAAACAGAGCACTCTCCTTGTCCCGGCGATGGGAAACAAGGATATCTTCCGCGCATCGGCAAACATGCAAAAGATAAAGGCGCTCGACGTCCGCTCCTTAAACGTCGAGGATGTGCTTAAATTCAAAAGCGTTCTGATCGATCAGAAAGCCGTCCAGGCGATTTCATAAAATACTGCCATGACTGATAAATTCCTCGTAAAACGCCCGTATATCACCGAAAAGGCTGGCTTGGCGACCGCAAACGGCAAATACACCTTCCTTGTGGGAAGCGATGCGAACAAGTCAGAGGTAAAAAAGATCGTGGAAAAGGAATATAAGGTCACGGTAACCGCCGTGCATGTCATGAACGTGCGTCCGAAAGAAAGGCGCAGGGGCAAGATCATGGGCGTAAAACACGGCTTCAAGAAGGCGATCGTTACCTTGAAGAAAGGCGAAAAACTCGATATAATGCCGCAATAAGAGACACGCCCATGCCGATCAAGACCTACAAACCCACAAGCGCGAGCCGTCGTCAGATGAAGACGATAGATTATTCGTGCATCACGACAAACGTTCCGCATAAGCCGCTCACGAAGCACTTGAAGAACAAGGCGGCGCGCAACCACCGCGGCATCATAACCATGCGCCACCAGGGAGGAGGTAATAGAAAAACCTACCGCATGGTCGATTTCAAGCAAGACAAGTTCGATATTCCCGGTCGCGTCGAAACGCTCGAATACGACCCTTACCGCACCGCATTCATCGCCCTCGTTGTTTACAAAGACGGCGAACGCCGCTATATCTTGGCGCCGGAAGGCATGAAGAAAGGCGACGTAATACTCACCTCTGAAACCGTGGCGCTCGCGCCCGGCAACCGTATGCCCCTAAAGAACATACTGGTTGGCTCGCAGGTGCATAATATCGAGATGCAGCGCGGTGCGGGAGGAAAGCTCATCCGCTCGGCGGGATCCGCGGCGGAAGTATTAGGTCACGATGCCGGTTACACCACGCTTAAGATGCCCTCGAAAGAAGTGCGTCGCATCCTCTGGACGTCACTCGCGACGATAGGACAGGTTTCGAATCCCGACTGGAGCCTCACGAATTTCGGGAAGGCAGGCAGGTCCCGCTGGATGGGTATAAGGCCCACGGTGCGCGGAAGCGCGATGAACCCCTGCGATCACCCCTACGGAGGCGGTGAAGGGCGCCAGCCGCGCGGCACGCGCCGCCCGAAGGATAAGTGGGGAAACATAACCGGCGGCAAAAAGACACGCAGTCCGAAGAAGTGGTCGAACCCGCTGATTCTCCGCCGCCGTCCGAAAGTCCGGTAATACATATATATGTCCAGAAGTTCTAAAAAAGGCCCGTGGATCGACCCGAAGCTCCTGAAGAAGGTGGCCGCATTGAAGGCGAGTGGAGCAACCGAAGGAATTAAGACCTGGTCGCGCGATTCCGAGATCTCGCCGGAAATGGTCGGCATTACGATAGGCGTTCATAACGGAAAGCAGTTCACCGCGGTTTCCGTGAAGGAGGAAATGGTCGGCCATCGCCTGGGCGAATTCTCGCCGACCCGGAAATTCACGAAACACGGCGGCAAGATGCAGCGCGATATAGAGAAAGGCGCTCCCGCAGCCGCCCCGGCAGCCAAGAAATAACCATGAAAAACGCGCAGGCACAATTGAATCATCTCCATATGGCGCCTCGTAAGGTGCGCCTCGTTATCGACGTCGTGCGCGGCTTGGCCACAACCGAAGCCGAAGCCCAACTTATGATGATGAAGAAGCGCGCCGCGCCGGCAATCTTGAAATTGCTCCGCTCAGCGATGGCAAACGCGAATGAATTGAAGATGGTTATGGGAAAGCTCCGCGTTGCGGCAATCCGCGTCGACCAGGGACCGACGATGAAGCGCTCGCTCCCGCGCGCGAAAGGAAGCGCCTCGCCGATCCACAAAATGACGAGCCACATCTCGATCATCCTCGCGGAATCGGAAAAAGATATGAAGCCCGCTCGCTTCGTAATGATCCCGCGCGAGAAAAAGGAATCGAAAGAAAAGAAAGCAAGAGTTCCGGGCGCCCCGAAGGGCAAGGCGAAGCCCGCGGAAAAGCCGGATAAGAAATCCTCGGAAGACCCCGGATTCATGCGCCGCGTTTTTAGGCGTAAATCAGGATAATACATATATGGGACACAAGATCAGACCGGATTCATTGCGTTTGGGAATCATCGAAACGTGGAAGTCGAGATGGTTCGCCAAGAAGAGCTTCAGGAACCAGCTTGAAGAGGATTTATTATTGCGCACGATTATCGAGGATAAAATCGCCGCGGCAGGAATCATCCGCATCGACATCGAACGCACGATGAACAACAACTACCGCATCGTCATTAAGGCGGCGCGGCCGGGCTTCATCATCGGCCGGGGAGGCAAAGGTATCGAATTGCTCCATAAGGCCCTCGAAGACGCGCTCACAAAGCTCTTCCGCGCGCGAAAAGCGGTAAAGCCGTCATTCTCAGTCAGCCTTACGATAGACGAACTCCGCCGCTTCGACATTTCAGCGGCAATCGTCGGCCAGAATATCGCGGCCGATCTCGAAAAGCGCATGCCCTCGCGCCGCACCATGAAAAAGCAGCTGGAGGCGATCATGATGAATAAGGGGGTGCTTGGCGCGCGCATCCAATTCTCGGGCCGCATCGACGGAGCGGAAATCGCCCGCCGCCAGTGGCTCGCGAAGGGACGCTTGCCGCTCCAGACCCTGCGGGCGAACATCGATTACAGCGAAAATACCGCCTTCACGACCTACGGAACGGTCGGCATCAAGGTCATGATCTATAAAGGAGACGTATTCGAAACGGATATCGCGGCTAATAAGGAAAACGCCTAAAAAAAACGACATGTTACTGCCTAAGAAAGTAAAACACAGGAAGTGGCAAAAAGGACGGTCGAGGAAGCGCACGGTTGAGACGCGCGGACTCACGCTTTCCTATGGCTCATATGGACTGCGCTCCGAAGGCGTTGCGTGGATTTCATCGCGCCATATCGAAGCGGCACGGAGGGCGCTCACGAACTTCGTGAAGCGCGAGGGAAAGATCTGGATCCGCATATTCCCCGACAAGCCGGTTACCTCGCGCCCGACGGACATTACGATGGGTGGCGGTAAGGGAAATCCGGAATTTTACGTCTTCCCGGTCAGGAAAGGCAGAGTTCTGTTCGAGATGGATGGCGTATCGGCCACAGTCGCGAAAGAAGCCTTGCGTCTCGCTGGGCACAAGCTGCCGGTAAAGACCAAGATGATATCCAAATTCGAATAACCATATGGCAAAGCAAGCTAAGGAAAATTTCAAAGGGAAGACAGATGCGGAGCTCGCAAAGCTCGCCCTTGAATTTCGCGAAAAATTATGGCAATCTAAGATCGATTTGATGTCGGGAAAAGTCAAGAATATAAAGGGAATACGGACGATGAAGAAAGATATCGCCCGGATACTCACCGCCCGAAAAGCGCTCGCCCCGGCAAAGAAATAAATATCATGGAAAAGAAAGCGATAAACGTACGCAAGCGGCAGGGCATCGTCGTCTCCGACAAGATGATGAAGACCCGCGTCGTCGAGGTTTCGGAAACGAAACGCCACCCCAAGTATCTGAAGCAATACACCGTCCACTCCAGATTCAAGGCGCATGACGAGAAGAACGAATATAAGACGGGAGACGCGGTCGTAATCCACGCCACGCGCCCGATGTCAAAAGAGAAGCGCTGGATAATCGTCGGCAAGGCCGAATAAGCATATGCCCCGTGTTACAAATTCAGCCATCCCGCAAAATGCGGGATTAAAGAATCGCAAACACACTAGGCAAATAAAGAAATCGGGAGTATAATCAAGTTTCAATAGATTTATAAGTAATAAGCTTAATTTGTAACACAGGGTATGGTACAGGAACGTTCGATACTGAAAGTTGCGGATAACTCGGGCGCGAAATTCGTCCGTGTCTTCAGGCTGCTCGGCGGGAGCCGCAAGCGCTACGCACACCTCGGAGAGACGGTCATCGCGTCCGTCCAGACCGCAGAGCCTCGGAAGGCGGTAAAGAAGAAGGATATCGTGAAATGCATCATCGTGCGCACGGCGCACGCGATAAACCGCCCCGATGGCACGCGCCTGCGCTTCGATGAGAACGCGGTCGTCTTGATCGACGACAAGAAGCAGCCGCGCGCGACACGCATCTTCGGGCCAATCCCGCGCGAAATCAAGGAAATGGGCTTCGACGGCATCTTCTCCCTCGCGGAAGAGATCGTATAAAAAATAGGAGAGAAAAACCCGCGCAATCTGGCGCGGGTTTTTTGATGATGCGCACGACCTCTCCGCATGATCGACTTAGCTGAATATCCGCCACGACCGGGCCATCACGACAAGCGCCAAGGCGCTTATGACGGAAACGAGGACGAAGATACGGCGAAATCCTGCGTCTTTGTCCGGCGTGATCTCATGTCCCGGATATCGGTCGATGATAAGGCGAAGAAGTGCCAGACTCGCAAGAAGGGAGATCGAGGAAATCCCGAATATCCGCCGTCCTTCAAGCGAAATCGGAGTAATCGGCGAAAGCAGGGCCGATGCGCATGTGGCGATGAGACCGGTTATCCACATACAAAGACTTGGTACAAAAACAAGAACGACCGCGATGCCGACGAGGCGAATATGCACGGGAGGCATAGGATCCTGGTCCATGGGAAATTCCTTCTGGAAAAGAGGGTGGGGGGAATTGGAATGTGCTCACGCGGAATCATACTGTCACATCGAATAATTGGCAATGCGTCTGATGCCAGAAAAAAGCCTGCTCATTCCTTTCGATAGAGCAGGCTTTTTTTTATTTAGCACAAGCATCGATCGCAACGGAGAGTCATGACGGATGCCCCATAATCCGCATCATGACCCAGGCGACGAAAATGAGCATTAAGAAGATCCTTAAGAGAACCCAATCGGCATCCTCAGAAATCGGCGGATGTCCGGGCATGGACCCCCAATCGATCCGGATAGCGATAAGTATGCCAAGAGCGCCCATGCACGAAATATCGAAGGCGTTCCGGATCTCGTGCGGAACAGGCACGTGCGGAGCCATGCCCATGCATGCGAATGCCAGAGAAAACGCATGGCACACGACGAGAGCGTCAGCGACGAGAACGAGAGATAAAAACCAGCGAAACGCAATATCGTACCACGCGGGAACCGATCGTTTCGGATGCACGGCAAAACCCTTTCTGGATTAGGAGTAATGGAAAGGTGCGAATGCTAGTATGCCGATTATAGAAGGAAATGACAATATCCTTGATAATCGCATCCGCTTCTGATATACTATTCCCATTAAGTTCCCATGAAGATAAAGAAAGGGGATACGGTTCAAATGACGGTCGGCAAGGACGCCGGAAAGAGCGGCAAGGTTTTGCGCGCCAAGGAAGCCGTCCGCATGGTTCTCGTGGAAGGACTGAATATGCTGAAGCATAACCGCAAACCCCGGAAGCAGGGCGAAAAGGGCGAGATCGTGACCGCGCCCCGTTTCGTCTCCGTCGCGAACGTTATGCTCATCTGCCCGAAGTGCGGCAAAACATCGCGCATCGGTTACAAAACACTGAAAGACGGCGGGAAGTCGCGCGTCTGCAAAAAATGCTCCGCGGAAATAAAATAATATGGCGATCACGAAAGCGACAACTCAAAGCGGATTGCAGAAGATCGTGGTGAACACCGGCATCGGCCGCCTCTCCACGTCGAACGCGCACTTCGAGGAGAAGATACTCCCCGAAATCATCGCCGAGTTCAAAGCGATCACGGGCCAGCAGCCCGCGCTGAGAAAAGCCCGCGCCTCAATCGCAGGATTCAAACTGAGGCAGGGAATGATCGTTGGCATGAACGCCACGCTCCGCGGCAAGCGCATGAGGGATTTCCTCGAACGCCTGAACGCGATCGTCCTTCCCCGCGTCCGCGACTTTCGCGGCATAGACCCGAAGAATATCGACGGCAACGGCAATTTGACGATCGGCATCAAGGAACACACCGCATTTCCGGAAATAGTGCCTGAAAACTCGAAGATCGACTTTGGACTCGAAGTCACGATGGTGCCCTTGGTCCGCGGCCGCGAGCGCTCGATCGCCCTCTACGAAGCGCTCGGCGTGCCGCTCAAGAAAGAGAAGGATATGGCAGCAGCGAGGTCAGCCGCTCCCAAAACGAGGACGAAATCGAAACGAACCGCTAAATAAACCATGGCAAAAGCATCCGTCATAGCCCGATCGAAGAAGACGCCGAAATATTCGACGCGCGCCGTGCTCCGCTGTTTCAAGTGCGGGCGCAAGCGCGGATATATCCGCAAGTTCGGACTGTGCAGGATCTGCTTCCGAGAAATGGCCGGAAAAGGCGAGATTCCGGGCGTAACGAAATCATCGTGGTAATACCTATCATATGTACACAGACGTCTTAACGAGAATACGCAACGCGCAGGCGGCGAAGAAGGAAAGCCTCAAGGTGCCTTTTTCGAACATGGACTTGGTCGTGCTCGACCTCCTCGCAAAGTATGGATACGTGGCGGGCGTGAACAAAAAAGGAAGAATGCCGAAACGCGTGATCGAGGTCATTCTGAAATACGACGAAAAGAAATCGGGCGCCATCAAGGGCGTAAGCCATTTAAGCGTCCCCTCGCGCCGCATCTACGCGGGAGCGAAGGAACTGCGCCCGGTAAAGCAAGGCTATGGCCTCGGCGTCGTCTCGACCCCGAAAGGAATCATGGCGTATCACGAAGCGAAAAAAGCGAATATGGGCGGCGAACTCCTGTTCGAAATTTGGTAGCCCAACTTAATTCGCTGCAAGAGAAAAATCCGGCGCAATGCCGGATTTTTCATTATAGCTATAGAGTAGATTTCATGGCATCATAAAAAAAGCTTTTCAGAGAGAAAGGGGGATGCCATGTTCAACCGAAAGTACGGCTTTTTCATGACAGTCTTCCGAACGTGCCATGCGATGATTCGCGCGCGAGCAATGTGTCGCGTCGAACGGGCGGGTATCATGGCCTCGCTAACCATGTTTGTCGGACTGACATACGCCTCGGTAGGATTCGCCATGGGGGAGATCTGCAGGCGCGATGCGCGGACGCTCGCCTACGCATCGGTCATCCTGCCGATCGCCTACGAATGGCTAATCCGCCGCCAGGTCGGACTGCGCGTGGAAATACCTTCGTATGACGACCTCCGGCGCGATGTGTGCAGAACCATCCACGAGCTTCCCGAAACCATGGAAATGGACGATTGGCGCGCGCTCTACCGCCTCGGAAACGCCGTCTTGATCCACGACGACGAAGAGGTGAAAGAGCTGCTAGCCGACATGGAAGCGATGCCCGCATTCGCGGGTTGGAAGCCTTTAGAGCTCGTACGCACGGCATTTTTCGGACGATAACGGTTCCGGCTCAGGCAGGTCTGCCAAGCCGGTTCTTTTTTCCCATTGCGCGCGGGAAAAAGCCGTGCTATGATGAGAAAACTTCGCAAACCGCATATATCTATGTCCAGGATAGGAAAACGGCCGGTAAGGATACCCGACGGCGTGACGCTCGAGATCAAGGGCGGCATAGCCCACGTGAAGGGAACGAAAGGAGAGCTCTCTCTCCCCATTCTTCCGTATTGCTCGGTTGAGAGTAAGGAGGCAGAAGGAAAGAAGGAGGCGCAGGTCACGATAAGCGATCCTGGCCGCCAGGCACAGGCGAACTGGGGAACCATGGCATCACTTCTCAAAAACGCCTTCCTGGGCGTAACGCAGGGATTCGAGAAAAAGCTTCAATTCGAAGGAATTGGATACCGCGCGACGGTAGAGGGAGACAAGATCGTCCTCGCGCTCGGATTCAGCCACCCGGTGAATTTTCCTGTTCCGAAAGGAATCGCGGCCGTCATGACGAAAAATATCATGAGCATATCGGGCATCGACAAGGAACTGGTCGGAAAAGTCGCCGCGGAAATCAGAAAACTGAAGAAGCCGGAGCCCTACCAGGGCAAGGGGATCCGCTATGTCGGCGAATTCGTGCGCAGGAAGGCGGGCAAGAAGGCCGCGGCGGCAGGAGCCAAGGCATAACGAAACCATGAAACGAGTTAACGCGATCAACAACCAGAGGATGAGGCGCAGGAACCGCACGCGGGGCCGCATAACCGGAACGGCTGAAAAGCCGCGTCTCACGGTATTCCGCAGCAACAAGCACGTATCGGTTCAGCTGATCGATGACACGGCAGGCAAGACGGTGTTTTCCGCGCACGATAAGAAGAGCGTCGCGCGCGCGGAAGTACTCGGAAAGAAAATCGGCGAATCCGCGAAGAAGGCCGGCATCACGAAGGCCGTATTCGACCGGGGCGCGTACCGCTACCACGGCAATGTGAAGGCGGTCGCCGACGGCGCGCGGGCAGCCGGGCTTGAATTCTAAAACTATACATATGGCAGAACAGCGCACATACGGAGGGGGGAATAAGGGCGGCTTCGCACGACAGCCCCAGGACGAGTTCAAGGACAAGGTCCTCGACTTGCGCCGCGTCACCCGCGTCGTGGCGGGCGGCAAGCGGTTCCGCTTCCGCGCGACGGTCGTGATTGGCGACAGCCTGGGCCGCGTGGGCGTAGGCGTAGGGAAAAGCATCGACGTGCCGGCCGCGATCGCAAAGGGCCGTGCGGCGGCCAAGAAGAACCTCATCACGGTGGAACTCGACAAGCGCTCGATAGTGCATGAAGTCGAGGCGAAGTTCTCCGCGGCCCATATCCGCCTGAAACCTGCTTCGGTCGGCCACGGCATGCGCGCGGGCGGCGCGGCGCGCGTCGTCCTCTCGCTATGCGGCATCAAGGACATCACGGCAAAAACGCTCGGCCGCACGCCCAACAAGCTCACGAACGCTTTGGCAACGATCGAGGCCTTGAGCCAGCTGAAACCTAAGAAAGCGAAGAAATAAAACCATGCTTCTCCACGAAATACCCTCATCCAATAAAAATGCCCGCGCACGAATCGGTCGCGGCGGAAAGCGCGGAACAACCTCGGGCCGCGGCACGAAGGGGCAGAAAGCGCACGCCGGCCGCCGTATCCACCCCGCAGTTCGCGACTTGGTCCAGCGTCTTCCGAAAATGCGCGGCCGCGGCACCCATCAGAACAAGCCTATTTGGGAAAAGCTCCCCATCATCAACGTGGGTGACCTTGACGCGATGAAGGAAATTCCCCGCGGCGTGAAGATCCTCGGCAAGGGAAAAGTGAGGAAAGCGGTAACCGTCTACGGCCCGGTTTCGAAGACTGCCCGCGAGAAGATCGAAAAGGCGGGCGGAACCGTCAAATAGCATGCTCGACCGATTCCTTTCGGCATTCAAAATCCCGGAAATCCGGAGAAAGATCGGGGTCATCGCCGGCCTCCTTCTTATATTCCGCCTGATGGCAAATATCCCGCTCCCGGGCATCGACCATGCGCGGCTCGTCGAGCTGTTCTCATCGAACCAGCTGCTTGGCTTCCTAAACGTATTCTCGGGCGGCGCGTTGAACAACCTCTCCATAGTGATGCTCGGGGTCGGCCCCTACATCACGGCAACGATCGTGATGCAGCTCCTGACCATGGTTTTCCCGAGCCTTAAAGTGCTCTATTACGAAGAGGGCGCCATGGGTCGGGCAAAATTCAACCGCCTCTCGCTCTATCTCACGATCCCGCTCGCGGCGCTCCAATCCTATGGCCTCTTAAACCTCCTGAACCGCCAGGGAATCTTCACGGATTTCGGTATATATACGATCGTCACGAACGTAATCATCGCGACCGCAGGCTCCATGGTGCTCGTGTGGATCGGAAACCTGATTACAAAACAAAAGATAGGCAACGGCGTCTCCCTGATCATTTTCGCCGGCATCGTAAGCCGCCTACCCCAGGAACTGCAGACGGCGATCGCGACCTATGACCCGACCGTGCTCATGACCTATCTCGCGTTCGCCGTATTGAGCGTCGTAATCATCGGCGCCGTGGTATTCGTTACCGAGGGGGAGCGCAAAGTGCCGGTATCTTACGCGAAGCGCGTACGCGGAAACAAAATATACGGCGGCGTCGCCACCTACCTGCCGCTCCGCGTGAACCAGGCCGGCGTGATGCCTATCATCTTCGCGATCTCCGTGATGCTCTTCCCGCAATTCTTCGCGCAGATCATCGCGATCGTCTCGCTCGACTGGTCCGCGAAAGTGAACGACTGGGTGAGCTACGTGTTCAACAACCAAGGCATCTACAGCGCCTTCTACTTCGTGCTTGTCGTTATTTTCACCTATTTCTACACCATGGTCACCTTCGACCCAAAGGAGATCTCAAAGAACCTCCAGCAGGCAGGCGGCTTCATCCCCGGCATCAGGCCTGGAGAGCCCACAACCGCCTTTCTCTCGAAACTTCTGAACCGCATCACGTTCTTCGGCGCGGTATTCCTGGGCTTCGTGGCAGTGCTCCCGAACCTCACGCAGATGATCACGGGCATACAGCGCCTCTCGATCGGCGGCACCGGACTCCTGATCGTCGTCTCCGTAGCCTTGGAAACCATGAAGCAGATCGACAGCCAGCTCATCGTGCGCGAATACGACGCGAGCTTCTAGCTCGCATTTGAAAAAAGGAGTTTCGTATTCGTACGAAACTCCTTTTTCATAATTCGATATGGTATCCTCACACCATGAATGATCTCGCGGGTAAAACGTTCGTATTCATAGGCAGGCCCGGAAGCGGCAAGGGAACTCAGTCGGAACTTTTCGTAAAACGTCTCGAATCGGAGGGATACGACGTCCTACGCCTTACGGTCGGAGACTTGGGCCGCGCGCTCGGCGCGCGAAAAACACTCATCGGCGCCTGGGTAAAAGATATGCTCGGGAAAGGCGCGGCTTTCCCGAGCTGGCTCGCGTTCACGCTCCTGGTCGACGAGCTCGCGGAAAGCCTGAAAAGCACGGGGCAGGTGCTTATTTTAGATGGTGCGCCACGCCGGCTTTTCGAGGCGAAATCCTTGGACGAGCTTATGGCAAATCTCGGCCGCTCGGCTCCGCGGGCGATCCATATCGATATCTCGGAAGACGAATCGCGCAGGAGGCTCACGGCCCGCATGCGCGGGGATGATACGCCGGACGCGATCGAAAACCGCCTCTCATGGTTCACGACCGAAGTCATGCCAGTCATCGACTATTACGATGGTCGCCTCATCCAGGTGAAAGGGGAGGGGGAAATCGCCTCGGTACAGGAATTGCTCGCGGCATCAGTATGATCGAGCTGAAAACGGAAGAGGAGATCGCGATAATGGCAGAAGGCGGAAAGATCCTCCGCCGCGTTACGGACATGCTCGCGGAAAAGGCGGTGGAAGGCGCGCGCCTGAAAGAGCTCGATCTCCTCGCGAAAAAGTTAATGGAAGAGGCGGGTGGCGTTCCGGCATTTTTAGGATACAAGCCCGCATGGGCTAAAAAAGCCTATACGGCATCGATCTGCGCATCGGTAAACGACGTCGTGGTGCACGGCGTTCCGGGTGCATATCGCCTTAAAGAGGGGGATATCGTGAAGCTCGACCTTGGCCTCAAATATCGTGGTTTCTATACGGATACGGCGATAACGGTCGGCATCGGAAAAATATCGGACGAGGCAAAACGGCTCATGGCGGTCACGGAAGACGCGCTCACGCTCGCGATCGACGAATGCCAAGCGGGCAATGCGGTGGGGGATATTGGATTCGCAGTGAATGCCTACGTGCGCAAGCACGGCATGCATGTGGCAAAAGGACTCACGGGCCACGGCATAGGCCGGCGCCTGCACGAGGATCCGGTTGTCTACAACGAAGGAAAGCCGGGATTGGGAGCGCGCCTCGAGTCGGGCATGGTACTGGCGATAGAACCGATGGTGACCTTGGGAAGCGGTGCGGTGAAAGAGCTGGCCGACGAGAGCTTCGCGACGAAAGAAGGGGGATTCGCGGCCCATTTTGAGCATACGGTGGCAATAACCGAAAACGGCCCTATAATACTTACGAAATAAGAATATTTGCCGCGTTAGAAGCAAGACGCCTTAGGCGACTGCCGCTAAAAAGCGGGCTTCTAACGAGGTTGACAAAATAGAGCGTATAGCGTATACTATGCGCAGAACGCGACCTGACGGAAAAGGGCTATAGGGGCCGTAATACGACCGTATCCAACGCGTTGTCAACCGAATAGGAGGAGTCCAGATGCGACATCTCGTGTGTTCCTTTACGTTTCTTTTGATGGTGGGCGCAGCGCTCGCCGACGAACCGTTCATCCGACTGGGTGATCCGGAAAGCGTTCCGGACGAGCCGCGCCTCATCGGACAACCCGAAACGGCACGGCCGATCAAAGAGGGGAAGCCGGAGATCAACTTCGGCTTCGATGAAGGAACGGGACGGGTGAAGCACTCGCACCGATGCGAAGGCTGCCGAATGAAGCCCGATGAGTGGCACTTTCATCATTGTGCGGATCGAAACTGCAAAGTGAAGATTCCCAAAAATCTTGAGTTCTGCTCGAAATGCGGATGGAGTTTCTGCCAATGCGCATTCGAGGGCGCGCCGCAAATCAGCTCGGGAGATGCCGAGCGCCTGCGCGAAGTGCGGGCGCGCGAATCGCGCGTACGGCAAACCCAGCTCGAGGTGCGGGCGCAAAACCCGCCCCCCGAACCGATCCCGGACGCGCAATTCAACGGACTGCCGTCGCAGGGCTTTCAAAGCCCGTCAATCCCGTCACAAGGATGGACAACGAGCGTTCCGTACGGACAGCCCGGCTGCTGCAACAACCAGCAACCGCGCGGAAAAACGCTGGCAAGCGGAGGCGTGAATGCCTTGGGACTCGGCGTCGGAGCCGGCGTCACCTATCGCCAGAACGGCTGGCGGAACTGGTGTGCGCCGAAACCGCTTCTCGGAGGAAACGTCCGATTGGGACACCTTCGGTTCGGAACGGGATTCGATTGGATTCCGTGACGTACCCTGACGGCGCTCATAGCCGCCGTAAAAGCCCGATGCGGGCGCTATGGAGCCATGGTGCTCATTACGCCATGAAACCGAATACCGCCGGGGAGACTCATCTCTCCCTGGCGGATTTTTTATTCATCGTCATATTGAAATGACGAGGGTATCCAATATTAATAGCTTGCCGTATTCTTAAGAGGATATGCGCGGCCAGGTCATGCTTCTCACCGTCCTCATCGTATCAGGTACCGTTTTGGGCGCGACGACCGTCGCCGGCCTCCTCATGCGCTACCAAATTCGCCAAGCGACGAATTTCGGCCAATCGCTCCAAGCGCTCTTCGCCGCGGATACCGGCCTCGAATGGCAACTCTACCGGAAATTCGCGGAAACGGAAGAAGGAAAGGAGTATCCGAAACCCTTATTCAGTCCTGAAAGTCAGGCGGATTTCGCGATCGTCTCGTCTTCTACCTCGATCCAATCGGTAGGGTGCGTAGGCAGGGTGATAGGAACGGCGGCCGAAGGGCGATGTCCTCGGCCGGTAAACCGGGCATTCGAAATCATTTTCAAAGATTAAAAAGCCTGGTCCTCATGTCCGATCGGCTTGATCAGATACTGGGGATTGCTGTGGATAACTCGATCTGATACTATTATGGTATCAGATCGACGGAGTCGTTCGAATGAACGTCCCGATCGGAAAATCTGGTACTGCGTGGCACAGGGTGTGCGCACGCGGTGGACGTAGAACCTTTTGCAAACTGTGGAGACCCGGATCATGTTGCTTTCTGCCTCCCGTTTCCGTGTGGCCGCCTTCGTCGCTGCCACCGCCCAAGAAGTCGCCTGCCAAGAACAAGGCCGACAAGCGTTCGACCCCGCGGCTGACCATCGCCTCGAATAATCGCGATCGGAAGCCGCACGCTGATGCCGCCGTTGACAAAATCCTGCGGGAGAATGTCGACGGCGGCTGTTTTTTTTACTATCATCAAAGCGATATGGACATGACGAAAGCCGAGGCGAAACGGCGCATAGCGCACTTATCAGATATTATTCGGCACCATCGTTATCTCTACCACGTCTTGGACAAACAAGAGATCTCGGAGGAAGCGCTTGATTCGCTCAAGAAAGAGCTCTTTGACCTCGAACTCGCGTTCCCCGATCTCGTCTTGCCCGACTCACCGACCCAGCGCGTAGGGGGGAAGCCGATTGAGAAGTTCGCGAAAGTGCGCCATGAGGCGCGGATGAATTCCCTAAACGACGCCTTTTCAGAAGATGACGTCCGCGCATGGCTCGAGCGCCTAAAAAACTATCTCGGCACGGAACCGAAAGAGTTTTACTGTGACTTGAAAATGGATGGCCTCGCGGTCGAGCTCGTATATGAAAACGGCCTCTTCGTTTCGGGCAGTACCCGCGGCGACGGGGAAATAGGCGAAGACGTCACGGAGAGCCTGAAAACCGTCGAGGCTATCCCGCTCCGCCTGCGCACGGGCGCGCCATCGCGACTCGTAGTGCGCGGCGAGACATTTCTCTCGAAAAGAGAATTCATGCGCATCAATGCCGCGCTCGCGAAAGAAGACGAAGAGCCTTATGCCAACCCGCGGAACCTCGCGGCAGGAACCCTGCGCCAGCTCGATCCGAAGGTGGCCGCGGGCCGCAAGCTTGATTTCTACGCCTATGGCATTGTAGGAGCTGACGAGACATACCTCAAGCGATATCCGACGCATGCGGCCGAATATGCGGCGCTTCGTGAATACGGCATTGCTCCGAACCCGTACGGCGAGGTGGTAATCGGCATACGGGGAATTCTCGCGTTCCGCGAGAAAATCTCCGCGATGCGCGAAAAACTTCCCTACGAGATTGACGGAACGGTCATATCGGTCAACGACAACAAAACATACCAGGCAGGAGGGGTCGTGGGTAAGGCGCCGCGCGGAGGCATCGCGTACAAGTTCTCGCCCAAAGAAGCGACGACGATCGTAGAAGAGATCGTCCTCCATGTTGGTCGCACCGGCGTCCTTACGCCTGTCGCGCGCATGAGGCCAGTCTCAGTAGGCGGCGTAACCATAACGCATGCGAGCCTGCACAACGAAGACGAGATCGGCCGGCTCGGCCTCATGACAGGGGATACGGTAATCGTCTCGCGAGCCGGAGACGTGATCCCGCAAATAACGCGCGTGCTCAAAGAACTGCGCACGGGGCATGAAAAACCCTTCTCTATGCCGACGCGCTGCCCAGTTGACGGATCCGCGCTCGTAAAAGAAAAAGTTGCGTCTCGCTGCTCAAACAAAGAATGTGGCGCAGTCGTGCGGCGATCGCTCCGGCACTTCGTCGCCCGGAACGCCTTCGATATCGAGGGATTGGGCCCGAAGCTTCTGAACCGTTTCGCGGACATTGGGCTGATCGCGGACGCCGCGGACATCTTCACCCTCGAAGAAGGCGACATGGCGACGCTTCCCGGACTAGGAGAGAAATCTGCGGCGAATATCGTTCGCGAAATAGCGGCGAAAAAGGAGATATCCCTACCGCGGTTCCTACAGGCGCTCGGCATCCTGCACGTCGGAGAAGAAACGGCCCGATCGCTCGCATCCTATGCGCTGGGACAAGCGGCGATCAAAACGCCGAAAAACGTGAAAGAGGCTTTCGAAATGATGACGAAAGAGGAACTCGAAACAATACGGGATATAGGAGCAGTAGTCGCGGATAGCGTTCATGCCTGGTTTGCTGATCCGAAAAACAAAAATCTCCTCGATCGGCTGGAAACGGCAGGCGTACGAATACGAAAGGAAATAAAAAAAGCGACCGATACGCGTCTTATGGGAATTTCTTTCGTTCTTACGGGAACGCTTGAAACGCTCGCGCGGGAAGCAGCGAAGGAACGGATCAGGGAATTAGGAGGAATAACAAGCGAATCCGTTTCAAAAAAAACGGGTTGCCTCATAGCCGGAAAGGATCCGGGATCGAAGCTCGCGGAAGCCGAAAAACTAGGCGTACGGGTGATGCATGAGAAAGAATTTATGGAATTGATAAAAGATTGACCCCCGCGCCCTCGCGCGCGTAAGTGCGAGGGGTTGACAAGAATTCGGATAATGTCATATTCTTCTTTTAGTCACATCTCATGGGAGGACGTCCCGAGGAGCGGTATCTAAGTCCGCCGGCGGCTGGCGTGCGACATTTCCCCTTTTCCGCGAAAGGTGAGAAATGCCCACTGCTGGCCGCTTCTTTTATTTTTTGCTAGCCTAATCATACGCATTATGCCCATCCAGCGCATCGCACCCGAAACCGTCGCCCGTCTCGCAAAACTCGCGCGTCTCGGCCTCTCAGAAAAAGAATCGGAAAAAATCGGCCATGATCTCGGGACGATTCTTAAGCACTTCGAAGAACTTAAGAAAATTGATACCGAGGGAATAACGCCGATGATCGGCGCCGCAGACGCGAAAAACATGATGCGTTCGGACGACGAAGACCTCGAAACGCCGGAAGGAGGCGGGCTCCTCCGTGAACGGATACTCGAGGCATTTCCCGATCGCGCGGGAGACTCCCTGAAAGTGCAGAAGATATTATGAAGCCGTGCGAGATGACCATCGCGAAATTTCATGAAAGCCTGACAAGCAGGGAATTTTCTGCAATCGAGGCGCTTAAGGAAACATATCGTCAGATCGATGCAAAAAATAAGGAGATAGGAGCGTATCTCTCGCTTGCGAAAAACGGCGCTGAACGCGCCGCCGAAGCTGTCGATGAAAGAATCGCGCGAGGGGAGCGCGTATCCCTTATGTCCGGCGTCCCGGTCGGAATCAAAGACAACCTCCTGCTCGAAGGAGAACCCTGCACCGCAGGCTCAAAAATCCTCGAAGGCTACGTTGCCGCATATGACGCGACCGCGGTCGCGAAGCTGAAAGCGGAAGGAGCGGTCATGGTCGGAAAAACGAATATGGACGAGTTCGGCATGGGATCATCTACCGAAAACTCGGCATTCGGAAAAACAAGAAATCCAAGAGACGTGTCGAAAGTGCCAGGCGGATCATCGGGCGGATCAGCCGCGGCGGTCGCGGCAAATATGGCGATCGCGGCCCTAGGGTCAGATACGGGAGGCTCAATCCGCCAGCCGGCAGACTTCTGTGGCGTAGTGGGCCTGAAGCCGACCTATGGCGCCGTATCGCGCTACGGATTGATCCCGCTCGCCTCAAGCCTCGATACAGTGGGCATAGAAGCGAAGACGGTTGATGATGCGGCGATACTATTCGGCGCGATAAGCGGCAAAGATCCGCATGACGCAACGAGCGTCGAAAAGACCTACGGCAAGGAATTGTATGAGTCTCACCCGGAACGGATTCGGGCAATGACAATAGGCCTGCCCAAGGAATACTTCGGCACAGGGATCTCGAAGGAAATCGGAGAACGCATGGAAGGAGTAATCGCGGCATTCAAAGGAATGGATATCCGCTTCAAGGAGGTGAGTCTGCCGCATACGTCCTCGGCGCTGTCCGTGTATTACATAATTATGCCCGCGGAAGCGAGCGCGAACCTCGCCCGGTTCGACGGTATCCGCTACGGAAAGGGAGGCGAAGGAAGCGCGGATATCGGAAAGCGATATGTAGCCGCACGGAGCCGGGGCTTCGGAGAGGAGGCGAAGCGGCGCATCATGCTCGGCACGTACGTGCTCTCTTCGGGATACTACGACGCATATTACGCGAAGGCGCAAAAAGTCAGAACGCTCATCGCGAATGATTTCAAAGCGGCGTTCGAGGAAGTGGACGCGCTCCTCACGCCCGTATCGCCGACCCTGCCTTTCGCCTTCGGCGAGAAGACGAATGACCCGCTCGCCATGTATCTGTCGGATATCTTCACGATAACGGCAAACCTCGCGGGAGTTCCCGCGCTCGTCGTTCCTCCCGGCTTCCAGCTCATCGGAAAGCCCTTCCACGAACACGATCTCCTAGGACTCGGCCGAGAATACGAACGCAAAATGGCATCATGAACAGCGCCATCGCATCCATATTCACGGGACTCGGAAGCGATATTTCGAATGGCGCGATTTCCCTGCTCACCCGATATGAAACCATATTGCCATTTCTAAAAGGAGCGTCGCTTTTACTCTCAGCATTTTTCATATTCGGGGCGATCTATTCGATAGTCCAGAGCAGGTATCACCACCTCGTATCGGATAAGTGGCTTGATCGCTTCGGCTCGAAAGCCGCGCTTACGCGGCGCATGCGGCGCCTATGGAACGACACGATGAGAGATATCCAATCAAGAACGGATAGGAAAAAGTGGGTATCGGCAATGAAGAACGCTGAGGATATCATGCAGGAAGGGCTCAGGATGCGCGGCTATCGGGCGACGTCGGCAGACGAACGCGTACGGATAGCGGAGGAGACGAACGAGCTCGCGACAATAGAAGAGATCCGGACGGCGAACGAAGTGTACGGAGAAGCGAAAAACGAAGATAGTCCGTTTAC
>JAHFLN010000015.1 GCA_023244835.1 Candidatus Harrisonbacteria bacterium | reverse complement strand
CCCATCTGCGCCTCGTTCGTGTCCTGGAACTCGTCAACCAAGATATGCGAATAACGTTCGGCAATGATCGCCTTGAACCCTGGGCGCGTCCTAAACGCCTCAAGGACGTCAAGTATCATATCGTCGAAATCATACAGGCCCTTCTCATGCATGCGCGCCCGATACGAGGCATAGATCCGGCACAAGGAAGCAAGCTTGGGAAGATAGGCCGAGTCCTTGAAAACGCGCACTCCGCCATCGTCCTTTCTCGTGAAACGCTCCTTCCAATCGGAAAGCGACGCCGTCTTTCCCCCTTCCTCGGCCACATCAAGCGCGCGGGAAAGCGAATCATGCACGGCAGCAAGGAGAGGTGCGTGGTGAGACTCCTCTAGAGAAGGAACGCCGATGGAAAGAAGAGAATCGGCATACGCGCGAATGGCGGGAATGCGCTTCGCGGAAAGCCTCTCATCGAAAATAGCGATCCCGGCATCGATTGCGTCGCACGAGACTGCATTGGCGCCAAGAAACGCCTCGAAATCAAGGGGTGTCATTCCCGCCTTCTTCAGCTGGGAAATGGCGGATTGGGCCGGTTTTAGGTAAACGAATCCCTGCTCGGAATGCTCTGCGCGAAGAGGATCGTCATGGGACAATTCGCGGAAAATATCTTGGAGAAGCGATATGCGCACAAGATCGTCTGCGGGAGAAAACGAGGCGCCTTCATAGAAATATTCGGGATTGCGGCCGATGAGCTCGGAAGAGAAGCTGTGGAAGGTATGGATGGGAACGCGATATGCGGCGGCACCCGCAAGGCCTACGAGCCGCGCGCGCATGTTCGCCGCGGCAGCTTCGGTAAAGGTGAGGCAAAGTATTCCGCCCGGATATACTCCGCGCGAAAGAAGATAGGCGATACGCATGGCAAGCGTCTCGGTCTTCCCGCTTCCCGGGCCCGCAAGCACGAGCGCATGGCCCGATTCGAGGAGAACCGCCTCCCGCTGCTCGGTATTCAGCGCCGCAAGGCGCGTCTTGAAAGCGGATTGGTCCATTCCCCTACTGTCGCACGAGGACTAGCGGCCGGCAACTATCGCCTTATCCGCCATCGCGATCTCTTCCGCGATGCCATCGATCAAATCGTAACCCTTCGCCTCATCCGGCGTGACCCACGCATGATCGATACTTTCCTTGTTCAAGACGACATCTCCAGACGCATAATCGGCATAAAAACTCAGAACTATGGCAGGGATCCCATCGGGAATGATGAACGTGAGATCGAGAAGATAATGGAGAGGTCCGACCGTAAGACCGACCTCCTCGAGAATCTCGCGGCGCAACGAAGTCTCCAAAGCGCCATACCACTGCTTTCCGTCCGCGGTCGAAGCGGGTTGATGGATATAGTCGTCAGTCTCCAGTCCTCCGCCCGGAACCGTCCACTTGCCCGGTGACGACTTTTTGTCCAAGCTCCGCCTCGTTATGAGGTACTTCCCGTCCTTATGGATAATCGCCGTGGAAGCGACGCGGTGCAGATCCTTATACTTAGGCTCTACGTGCATGCTATGAGTATATAGCTACAACAAAGAGAAATACCACGCAAAGAGCGCATGGCCGAAGAACGCGTGCACGAGAAACCCCGCGACGAGGAATGGGCCGAACGGAATCATGGACCGCATGGTGTCCCGCGCCCGGCGAGCGCGAAGAAGTACGAGCCCGAGACCCCATATGCCGCCTACGAGAAAGCTAAACGCAAGCGCGAAGATAATATCAGGGAAACCAACCACGAGTCCCATCGCGCCCGCAAGCTTTACATCGCCCATGCCCATCGCCCGGCCGCGGGAAAAGAGAACAATCGTGCTGAGAAACGCAAAGCCGACAATTCCTCCAAAGGCATGGTTGAAAAACGGCTGAACGGCATGGGGGAATAAAAACACGTAATTACTAAGGAAGGAATCGGAAAATCCCGCGACTTGGTTAAGTGCGGCGAATATGAGGCCGATGAAAGCAATTATTCCCGAAAGCTCATTCGGAATAAGCATAAGACGCATATCGACCGCGGAAATGGCGATGAGCGCAAGAAGAACGGCTCCCCAGCCGAACGCCATAAGAAGGGCGTAGGGATGAACCGAAGGGAAAAGATAATGGGGGTAGAAATACGAGGCTGTAAGGACGAACGCGAAGCCCGTCAAAAGCTCGACTACAGGATACTGGAAGGATATCCGCGCGCGGCAAAAACGGCACGCGCCCGAAAGCCAAAGAAAAGAAAGGACGGGAACAAGATCATGCCACGCAAGCTGGGAATGGCAATGCGGACACATCGAACGGCCTGAAATCCGGGGTAATGAGAAAAAATCGTCGCCCGCATACCGCACAATGACGACATTAAGGAAGCTCCCTATCGCGAGGCCGAAAATAAACAGTATCGCGAGCGAAACCATCGGCTAAAACCTCAGGCAATATTCAGTATCCCCGGTCGGCGTACCGCAATCGACGCCGAATGTCTCGTCACCCGATCCATCAACATCATCTTTCAACACTTGATTATTAGGATCCTCGATCGTCGCGCCAAGCACATAATTCTGGCCGTTCGAACCATAAAAATAATGGGTATCTCCCCCGAGCGGGTCATCGGAAATACTCGTAACGCCGATTTCAGCATCCTTTAAGGCATCTTCGAGTGCCTGCCAATCGCTCACGTCGGGATAAGCGCTTTCTTTGCTGTAATAAAGCTCGAGGGCATTCTGCGTCTCCCGAAGATCGGCAGCGCGACGCGCATCGCGGCCGCGTGAGCGGAAGGAGCCTAAGCCCACGAGCACGATCGAGGCGAGCATGCCGATAATCGATACGACGATGAGAATTTCGACGAGGGTGAAACCAGCCTGTCTGTCTTGGTCCATAGTTAGAATACTTGTACTAAATTGTATATCGGCAAGAGAATAGAGGCAAACAGGAGACCGACAAGCCCGCCAATCACGACCATGAGCGCCGGCTGTATGAGCTCGACAAGATTCTCGACAAGACTGTTCACCTCGCGAGTGTAGAATTGCGCCACGCGGGAAAGCATGTCGTCGAGCCGGCCCGTACTCTCCCCGACCGCGACCATTTGCGCGACGAGCGGAGGAAAATAATTCTCCTCGGCCTCAAGAGAGCGCGACAAGAGCTCGCCTTGGCGTACGCGCTCAGCAACCTCATGCAAAGCGTCGCGATAGGCTACGCTCCCTACGGTATGCCCGGCAGTCTCGATAGCCTGCGCGATGGGAATACCCCCCTTGATGAGCACGCTCATCGCCTCGCCGAAACGCGCGACATACGCCTGCCGGAGCATCGTTCCGATCACGGGAACCGAAAGCACGATCTCGTCATATACCACGCGCCCCTCGTCGCTCCGTACATATTCGACAAGAAACGCGATCCCCGCGCCTATGATCACGATAAGAGCGATCCACCAATTGGCTATGAAATGCCCCGCAGCAAGAAATGTACGAGTGATGAAAGGCAAAGCCACGTTCGCGTCAACGAAAATCGGCTCGATCTGCGGAAACACGACGCCCATAAGCACTCCGGCCGCGACGAGGAAAAGCGCGATGACGAAGATCGGATAGATCATGGCATTGCGCACTTTCGAAACGAGAGCGTTCTCCTTCTCGAGATAATCGGCTAAGAACTGGACCGTTTCCTGGACGCGGCCGGTTACCTCGGCCGACTTCACGAGATTGATGTAGAATTCGGAAAAAATCTGTCCTTGCCGCTCAAGAGCCTGAGAGAGAGATAATCCGGAATCGATATCCCCGCTTATCTCGAACAAGGCGTTACGCAGGGTCTGATTGCGCGTCTGCCGATAGAGCGCCTTCAAGGCGTCTCCGAGAGGTATCGCGGCCTCGAGCATGGTCGCGAACTGCCGCGTGAAAATCATGAGATCCGTGCGGCGGACACGATTGAAGAAATTCGAAATAGGGGCGTACCACGATGTCGCGGCCTCGCCCTCGATGCTTAAGACATACAAGTCATGGCTATGCAGATTGTCGAGAGCGGCGTCCTTCGTGATGCCCTCGACGAAACCGACCTGCATCTCGCCCGTCTTGGTTCGCGCGCTATACTTATACTTCATCCCGTTAGAGACAGGAAGCGCTTAATCCGATTTGCAATATATCGTTTACCCATTCCTGATTTAAGATATTTTTCACGCGACCTTGCATCCTGCTCATTGATACAGAATTCTCCGTATATCAATTCGAAAGGCCCTCGATTCTTCGTCCAACCCTCGATATTCGAATTATGCTGGATCAAGCGCTTCCGAACGTCATTCGTATATCCAGTATACCACTTCCCATCCTTCCTGCTCCGAAGAACATACGTGTAGCACCACATCGGTCTCTAACGGGATTCATCGTATTCGAATTTCGAGCTTCGGATTTCGAATTTCGCTATGCGCTCTTCTCCACGAGCACCTTAAGCTCTCCGGGATTTAATGAATAGATAAGTGCCTGCTCGAGCGACACGATGCGGCGGTCGACCAGGCTCGCGAGCGAGCGGTTCAGGGTTATCATCCCCTCCTGCGCGGATGTCTCGATAACCAGGTTCAATTGGTATGACTTGCGCTCGCGGATGAGGTTCCTAATGGCGGCATTCGCGAACATGATCTCCATGGCGGGAACGCGCCCGCCATCGAGCTTGGGAATGAGACGTTGGGAAACGATCGCGACCAGGGTCGCCGCGAGCTGGCTCGTAATCTGCGACTGCTGTTCGGCAGGAAAACTGTCGATAATCCGGTCGATCGTCTGCGCGGCGGAATTAGTATGGAGCGTGGCGAAAACGAGATGGCCGGTTTCCGCCCCTGTCATGGCGGTGGATATGGAAATGGGGTCGCGCATCTCGCCGATCATGAGCACGTCGGGGTCCTGCCGCAAGACAGACCGAAGCGCGCGGTCGAAATCGGTCGTATCCGCCCCGACCTCCCGTTGGGAGATGATCGCGCGATCCTGGCTGAAAAGATACTCGATAGGATCCTCGATCGTGATCACGTGATCGTTGCGCGTGTGGTTAATCTCATCGATTAAAGCCGCAAGAGTGGTCGACTTGCCGTGGCCCGCGGGCCCTACGACAAGCACGAAGCCCTGGGAAAGCTTCGCGAAATCATGCACGATGGGCGGCAAGCCGAGCTCTTCGACCGTGCGAACCTTGACCGGAATCAAACGAAGTGCCGCGGCCATGAAGCCCTTCTGCATAAAGGTGTTCACACGGAACCGCGCCTTGTCCTCAAGCGAATAAGACAAGTCGTATTCCTTCTGTTCCAAAAAGATTTTCTGCTGATCCTCGTTCAAAAGGGCGAGCACGAGCCCGCGCGCCATGTCCGGCGTAATCACGTCCTGATTCTGAAGCGGTACGAGCGCCCCGTCGATGCGCAACGTGGGCGGCTGGCCCACGCCGATATGCAAATCGGATGCGCCCTGGCGCGCGGTGATGAGCAGAAGCTCGTTCAACTTCGCCTTGTAATCCATTATGGAAAGTATACCACACGCAGAACGCGCAACGCATGAAAAAAGCCGGGCACGCATCGCTGCGCCCCGGCATGACAACCCGCCCCCGCCGCTATTCCGGAAGATCCAAAACGGACAAGAAAAGGAATTTGTCGATTGCGATGCCGTACAGGCCAGCCATCCGCTCGAAATCCCTCACCTTCATCCGCTTATCAGGATCGGAAGGATAGTTGCGATTCCACGCCTTACAGAGTTCGGCAGCGGTCATCGGCTCTCCTGCCCATGAAAGATAATTCCACACCCATCGCCGCAAAGAGAAGGGATGAACTTTCTTGCTCTTGCAGAAGAACATCCGAAGTGGATATGCCCGACCGTCTATAAGAATGTGCGACGAACGTAAGGCCGCATAGGCGAATGTCGGAGAGATATCCGCGTCCCGCGCGAACGCGCGGACGGAAACCGGAACGAGCTCCGCGTCCGGATCGGCGAAAAAGGCGCCTTGCCGGGCCATGACGAACGCGCCAAGCTTCGTCATGATCTGCGAACGGACGTCCAAGAGCCAACGGAAGCCGGCTTTCTTCAAACCGTCGTCCGGCCCGCACGTTTCGGTCACCGCTTCATGAAGCGTACCGGCATCATCGACCCATAAGGCCGCGGGCTGCGCTTGCACGCGCCGTAAGAGCTCACGATCAGGCTCCTTCAAGGCAACGGCATATGAGACCCAAGGCGAAGGAGACGGAGAACCGGTCCCCTTCGCATCGGGAGAAACGACGGCTCGTACGGGCACTTCGTCAATCGGAGTGCCGAGGAATTCCTGAATAAGGGCCGCCCATGCGGAATTCCCGACTTTCATGGTTATCGATTGAGACATCGCAACGCTCATACCCATACTAGGCATGATTCTAATCCTCCTGAATTGGGAAAGTTCGTAAAAACGCTACGATATTAAAATATACCGTATAGTATTAAAAGTCAATAGAAACTGCGCTAAGCCTCGCTCGTCTCGCGTAAGACCTCCTCGATGCTCACGAGTCCGTCTACCGCCTTTCGGAGACCGTCCTCGCGGAGCGTAACCATTCCCTGCCGCTTCGCCTCATCCACGATCTTGTTCTCCGTAGGACCGGATGTCACGATATCGGCCAGTTCCCGCGTCATCTCGAGAATCTCGAAGATCGCGACGCGGCCGACGATACCCTTCATGCGACACGTCGCGCATCCCCTCGATTTGAAAATCTTGTATGCGCCGTCCTTCGGAGCGCCAAGCTCCTTCGCGAGAATCCCGGCAATCTCTAGAGGCGGCTCGACCGCCTCCTTGCACGCGTCGCACAGCCTGCCCACAAGCCGCTGGGAAATCATGAGATTCAGCGATGCGGGTAAAAGAAATGCGTCGACATTCATGTCGATGAGACGCGGGATTACGCCCGCGGCATTATTCGTATGAAGCGTCGAAAGGACGATATGCCCCGTGAGCGCCGCGTGGATCGCAAGCTCGGCAGTTTCCGCATCGCGGATCTCGCCGACCATGATAACATCCGGATCCTGCCGCAATATCTCGCGCAGGCCGGATGCGAAATCGTATCCGATCTCCGGGCGCACTTGCGACTGGTTCACGCCGTCAATCGTGTATTCGACCGGATCCTCGAGGCTCACGATATTCACGCCGTCGCCGTTCAGTCCCCGCATAAGGGAGTATAAAGTCGTCGTCTTTCCGGAACCCGTGGGACCGCTTATAAGTATCATGCCGAAGGGCTTCAGGAGCGCTTTCCCTACCACCTCGGCGTTCCTGCCCGTGAGTCCCAAGTCGGCGAGCTTCTTTAAGCCCGTCTGCGGGTCAAGCACGCGAATCGCGATCTTCTCGCCGGAGGGTGTGGGAAACGTGGACACGCGGTAATCGATATCGCGCCCGAAAAGAACCGTGCGGAACCGGCCGTCCTGCGGCATGCGAGTCTCATCGATCTTCAGGTTCGCGAGTATCTTAACACGGGAAATGATCGGCTGATGCAGTTCGAGCGGCATGGTCGCGACTTCCTGAAGAACGCCATCAAGCCGCAAACGGATGCGTAGACGGTCGCGTTGGGGCTCTATATGGATATCCGAAGCACCCGAAGAAACGGCCTCCTTAAGCGTAGAGGAAACGATCTTGATCACGGGCGCGTCCTCATTCACCGAAACCGCATCCTCAAGCTTCACCGTACGAGGTCCGGGCCGACCCTCGCCTGACTTACCCCTACCGACCACGCCCTGCACGTCACGCACCGCGGCCTGCACGGCGGCGCCGAACGGCGAATATTTGCGTTGCACGAGCTCAAGATCGGACGGCGTGATAAGATACACGCCAAGCGAAACCTTGTTTTGCTGAGCAATGAAGCGCAAAGCCTCCTGAGCCTTCACATCGTCGGGATGAACCATGCCGACCACGAGCATATCGCCCTGCCGGGAAAGAGGAATTGCCTTGTACGTCGCAACCGAAGTTTCGGGAATGAGCCTCATAAGCTCGGGCGTGATCGTATCCGGAGATACCTTCATGTACGGTATGCCCGAAAGTCCGGACTTCGCGCGAGCGACAGTCACATCGTCAACAAGACGGCGATCATAAAGAATATCCTCAACGCGCTTGCCGATGCTCGCGGATTCGCGCATAAGCGCCTCCCCCTGCTCCGAAGAAACGGCTTGGGTCCCGACAAGCGCCTGGATCAGTGCCTTGTCATCCATCGGTCAGAAGCTCGAAAAAGGATTCGGTCTGCCGACAGTGCCGATCGAGGGAACCGTACCGTATTCACGAAGTGTCTTTAAGACGGGATCATTCACGATCTTAGAGGAATCGAGCGTGACCTCGGATATTTTCTCCGCGGTCACGAGGCCGCTCGGAGCGATAGTGTCGATTAAGGGCGTCGGCGCGAAGAAAAGAAAATAACCACCGAGGAGAATGAGCCCGAAAATGAACGCGAATACAGAAATGGCGAACCAATTCGATCCACGCGTCTGCTTTTGTTCCATGATAAGCGCCATATCTTTTTCCTTATGGTGACTGATAATACGTGTCGGCGACCAAGGTATAAGCGAACGAATCGCCGCCCTTAGCACCCGCCTGCTCGACCTTCATGGAAACCACATCCATGGCGCGGATATTCGTCTCGAGTCCGCGAATGAAATCCTTAAACGCGGAATAGCTTCCAGTGAGACGAAGCGAAAGGCGGAGCGTGCCAAGAGGGCGGACGAGAGAGACTTTCTTGCCCTTTGAGGGCTCGGCATCGGCCGCGCGCATCGGAAGCGGTTGCACGTTGAATACCTCGACCGACATGCCGTTCGACGAAGCAATCGCCTGAAGTTGGTTGAATACCGAGGAAACTTCCTCGTTCTGGGGAAGTGAAAGGGAGATGACATCCTCGAGCCGTCCTGCTCCCTTATACTGCATAATGAGAGCCTTCACCTTATCCACGGCCGCCTGCTTCTCGGCAAAGAGATCCTGCTTGGCCTTCATGGTGCCGCGCAACGTCGTCACCTCGTCATACGCGGGCCGCACGTATAAAGCATAGATAGCAAGCGACGCGATGATGAGGATCATCGAAACGAAAAGGGAAAACGCGCGCTTGGCAGATGCTTTCATCATAAACCTTGGGTACTCCATACCGACGGGGCGATGGTGAGAGATATTCGGAAACGAACCTTGCCGTCTTGCGCGCTCGAGTCATTCACGATAACGCCCACTATCTCGGGCGACGTGCTATATGCCTGGAGCTGCTGGGAAAAAACGGCGTAATTCGCGGCCATGCCTTCAAGCACGACTTTGCGCTCGGGAATCCGCGCCTCCATCGTGGTGTACATAACTTCCGCATTCGTCCGACTCTCGAGCAAGCCAAAAAGAGAAGAAGAAAAAACATGCTTCTTCAAAACAGTGTCAAGGTTCGCGAGCTGGGAATAGAACCTCACGAATTCATCCTGCTGGCCGGCAGGTATCTGCTTGCTTAAAGCCTCTATATTACTATCCTGTGTCAGGAGATTGGATTCGAGAAAGGGCTTGTAACCGAAGGTAAGACCAAGCGCGGAAACGGCTGCCGTCGCGGCAATGAGCACAGAAAAAAGGAAAAAACGCCATGGCCAGCCGACCGGCAACTGCTCGTTCCCTATTTTTTCATCTAATAATGCCGATACCATGATATTCTTACGCGTTCTCGAATCCCCGCTCGGCGGCCCCCACAGCTACCGCGAGCGCAGGTCCGAGCGGTACGAGAATCGATTCTGAAGAAAGAGGATATGCGACTCCCGCATATGGCGCCGCTTTCGAAACAGGAAGGTCGAATCTCTTACGGACATAGTCCTGAAGACCCGGCAGGTTCGCCCCGCCACCGGAAAGGATTACGCGCGTGATGTCAGTTCCATAAGCGGCAGAATAACGCTCTCGCAGGCGTTTCGCTTCATCAAGTATAACATCCGTGAGCGGGAAGAGCAGTGTGGATAACTCCTGATCAGCGCCGAATCCGACGCTCACGAGCCCCCGTTCGCGTTTTAAATCCTCCGCCCGCCGCATGGCGATGGAAAGCGAGGACGCAACTCCGTGCGTGAGCGACGCGCCGGCAAAATCAGTCTGCCCCGCAAGAAATAAAAGACCGCGTTCCGCGACAGACACCCCCGTTGAACGCGCGCCGATATCGATGACGAGCGCGGGGCCCGCCCCTTCCTCGTCATGGGCGGTAAGCGCCCGGGCAAGGCTCACCCCCTCGGTCTCTAAAGCAACGAGATCGAAGCCGGCGCCTTTAAAAATAGCTTTGTATTTCGCGATGATATCGTTCGGAATGGCAAGAAGAAGTACTTTCTGAGGGCCAATCCGCACGAAATCGAGCGATACCGAGGAAATCGGGAGTGGTATATACTGCCGCGCCTTGAACTGGAGAGCGGGGATAATTTCCTTCTCAGGCATAGGCGGGATATCGAGCACCGTCGAAAAAGCGGCGAATGCGGGAAGCGAGGCGACCGCCCGGCGCGTGCGGATGCCCGCCCTGTCCGCGAGCGCGCGTACATACCGTATCGTCTGCTGCTCGAAAAGCTTCAGAGAATGCGCCTGGATCGCGGCGTTGTCCCGCTCAAGATACTCGAGCGTATCCAAAACGCCGTAATTCACGAGGCGCGTCGCGCCATTTTCCCACGCAAGCTCGGCCATCTTGATAGACGCGGTGCCGATGTCTACGCCAACCGCATAGTCGGTACTGCCACCTATGAGTTTCTTGAAAAATCCGAAGGCCATTATACTCACAGTATGCCACGGATCTCGCTCGCTCGCATAAAAGATATCGCGCTCGACGCGCTCTTTCCGCCGCTCTGCCTCACCTGCGCGAAACTCCTCCCGAGCCATCGGAGATCATCCGTCTCATGCGACGCATGTCTCACGGCGGTCCCTCTCTATGACGGCCTTTTCTGTCCCGCGTGCCTGCGCCGGATCCCGCACGGCGGACGGCTCTGTCACCCCGAAACGAAATACGTCCTCGCTCCCGCAGCGAACTACGGCAATATGACCGTGCAAAAACTAATCTGGCAATGCAAATATCATAACTGGATATCGGCAGCCGAACCTATCGCGAAACTCATGACGAAATACATGCAAGGATTGCCCCACGACTTTGGAGGATATGCCGTCGTGCCGATCCCTCTTCATAAGAATCGGGAGTGGTCGCGCGGCTTCAACCAGGCACACGTCATAGGCACGCGTATGGCAGCCTATCTCGGTATTCCCGTCGTCGCGGGCAATCTCGTGCGTGCGAAGAAAACATCCGCGCAGGCAGACCAGAAAGATTATGCCGCGCGCGAAGAAAATATCCGCGGAGCGTTCCACGCGCTCGACCCGGAAGCATTCAAAGGAAGGAGTATTATGCTCGTCGACGACGTGACGACATCGGGCGCGACGCTCCACGAGGCGGCGAAAGTCATGAAACAATGCGGCGCGAAAAACGTCGTGGCGCTCGTTGCCGCGCGCGCACGCTAAAAAACCTATTATAACTGCTTCTTCGTCCCCCGATACAACGCCTCAAGTTCGTCGATCATCGCGCCCAGGCTCCCGCGGATGCCATCAGCCCAAAAACTCTCGTGCGTCGGATCGAGCCCGAACGGCTTAGTGAGCATGATCACGTCTTTCGTTCCTCCCGAGCGAAGTAAGTCGAGATAGAGCGGCTCGAAACGAGCGCCGAGCTCCGCGCGCTTCGCGTACAAACTCTGCACGAGCAATATGCCGAAGGCGTAACCGTACACATAAAACGGATCGTGTGTATGGAAATGGTGGATATACGCCCACATATGGCTCATATCCGCGTACGTAAACACCTCTCCTTCGGAACCGTAAAGCTCCATGGTCGTCCGAAGCCATAACTCGTCAAGCTCCTCGACAGAGCGCTTCTGTACCTCTCCCCACGAGGAATAATCAGCGCTCATTCCATGGACTTGCCGCTCGAAATTTGAAAAACATATCTGCCGATCGCACGTGCCAAGCTGCTCGTCTATCCGCTTCGCGATGAAAGAGATTAAAGCCGCTGTCTCGCCCCGCTCCTGCATGTTTTTTTTCAAAAAATCGGAGGTGATCGCCTCGCCGAAGGTTGATGCGGTTTCGGCATACGCTGTCGGCGCGCCTGCCATGAGCGTTCCTTGCGCCTCCCCGGCCAGGATGCCATGCACGCCGTGTCCGAGCTCATGCGCCAAAGTCATTACGTCCGTCGAACTTCCGAGATAATTCAAAAAAGTGAAGGATACCGGCTTCTCGCCTGGCAGTGAAAATGAATAATTAAACGCGCCGCCGCGTTTGCCGGTCAAAGCGGGCGCGTCAATACGCTTTTGGGCAGCCATGGTACGGATAATGCCGGCCAAGGTCGGGCTAAAGCTCTCGTACGCCGAAAGGACGGTCGTCATCGCCTCGTCGAACGGAATCTGCGCCGTGTCGGAAAACGGCAAGGGAGCATTGCGATCGCTCCAACGAAGCACGGGGACGCCGAGCATCTCGGCCTTCAGCTTGAAATAGCGACGAAGCAAAGGCCCCGACACGTTCACAACCGCGGCATGGAGCGCGTCAACGACCGCATCGGGAATCTGGTTCGACTTGTTACGCGCCTCCATCGGGTGCTTGTATCCGCGCTCCTTCCGCTCAACCGCGCACTTGCCCGCCACCTGGTATAAATGCTGGGCAGAATATTTAGCAAAATATCCACCAAGCCCGTCATTAATCGCCTTAAGCGCCATAGCACGCTCTGAACTTTGAGGATCATTCGTTAGAATATCGAGCATTTCGGGCAAAGTCTTTTCCGCCCCATTCCACAGAAAGCGCAGGTCGGACTCGCACTCCTCGAAAAATTCGCCCCATGCCCCGGGCCCGAACGATGATCGCTTCGCAAGCGCGACCTCGACCTCCTCGGAAAGGGAAAAAGGCTTGAAAAGCCGGATGTGCTCGATCCATGGCTTATGCCGCAAAACGACGGGATCGCTCGCGTAAAGCTTCGCGAGAATATCCTCGGGAATATCCTTGATCTCGAGCCCGAAAAACGTCATGTATTCGCCGTCGGTATGGGAAAAAATCCGATCGAGCTCCGCGATCTTCGCCTTGCACCTCGCCTCAGCGACGTTGAGGCTCTGCCGCAAGAACATATGAATGCCGATCTTATGCGACAGCATCTCAAGCATCGCGCAATCCGCGATCGCCGCGCCGAGCCTATCGTGAAGCTTTCCTTTGTAATCCGCGTTAAACTTCTTCGCGAACGCGACATAGTCCGCCATGTCACGGTCGATCTGCGGATCGTCGACGCCCGAATACATGCACGACAGATCCCACCGCACGCCGTCTGCCTTCAAATCAACAGTAGCCATATGAATGCTTAACTCTGCCTCATGACTCCGCTTCGAGCAAGGACAGGAAGCTGCCGTGGAAATCGACGATGATGCCGCAGAGCGCCGCATTGTCCCGCATGCCGTCTATTACGCGACGGATCTCAATAGCCGCCGCTTCGGTCAAGTCCGTGCTCACGATAAATTCCTTCTGCGTTTCAGGAGTCGGAGGCGTCGCGAAATACCGGCGGATCGAAGCATACCACGCGTCAATCCCCTTCTTCTCCACGGGAAAAGGACTCTCCGCGTACGGGATCGTCGCGAAATCGCCTATCACGCCCTGCCAGCCGTCGAACCGATCATAAAGCACTTCATCTTCGAAAAATTTCAATGCCTGGCTCGCGTAGCGCGACGCGGGAACATGGTCATACGCATTGCGGGAACGCACATATGCCTCCCGCACATTATCGACAACCGAATGGAACTTCGCCCCGGCCATGAACGGACTCGAACCTTCGCAACCGCGCACCGAAACATCAGGGAAATGGGTGATCTCGCGCTTGATACCCACGAGATAGCGGATATCCGGAAAGCTCGTGCCGATGAGAAACTCCCGCCGCGGAACGTCGGGAAAAAAACGGCGATGGGCAAGATCGGCTAAAACGATATGGGTAACGGGCGCGGCCATGTCAGATGATAGAACGGATGATGGCCTTCGTCTCTTCGGAATCCGCAACATCGACCGTCATCACGCCCGTACGCACCGCCGCATGATCGTTCCCGCCCTCCTCAAGCGCATCGCCGACATACGCGATATCCGTGATCGGGGCGTGCAGAAGCTCCATGACCCGCTCTATGCCATACGCCTTATCGATACCCTTCTTAGTCACATCGATCGAAGTAAGTCCGCCGAAACGAACCTCGCAATCCGGCAAAAGCGGTTCCAAGGAAGCTTTGAGCGCGAGGCGGATATCGGATGTCCGATTCCACTCCGTCTTTGCGGCAACGGGCGCCTCCTGGCCGAGCGCGGAAAACGTTATCTGACTCCCCCTATCCTCGATGACCGGACCGTATATGACAGGAGGATGAACATAGCCAATGTCTCGGAATGCCCGATCGAATGCGGCCATAATCGCGGCCTTTTCGGCGTCGGAAAAAGAAAATTCGTACAGCCGCTCCCACGCGCCAGCCCGATACGCATACATGCTTCCGCCTGAAAGCGGCAAAAGAAAGAGACGAGAAAGAAGGTTGGGAGGAAATGCGAGATGCGCGAGAAACTGGGATTGAAACTGCGCATAGCTCCCGCCACCGATAACCGCAACTGTCTTACTGGCTAAAAGCCGCGCGAGAAGCGATGCCATTTCGGAATCCAAAGGGGATTTACTCTCGGCTAATGTGCCATCCAAATCGAACATGATAATTCTCTTCGCTTTAAGACCGGCGATATCTAGCATGAGCAGAATTTCAAAGCTTTAAGAAGCTTCGCGATCGGGATCGTCGCGACTCCCACTACGCTATCCCCGCCGCCGTAGTATACGAAGAGCGTTTTACCCGAAAGCACGGCCCCGCAGGGAAAGACGACGCGCGATACCTGACCGTTCATTTCATACGGGGTTTCCGGCTCGAAAAGCGGTTGATCGAGCCGCCCGATCACCTTCGTGGGATCCGAAAGATCAAGCAGAACGGCGCCGACGCGATATGTGCCGTCGTCAGAAATGCCATGATAGAGCATGACCCAGCCGTCTGCGGTCCGTATAGGCGGCGTAGAGGTGCCGACTTTCTTGCTATCCCACCACCCTTTGCGCGGACCGATCCAACGGTGTTCCTCGATCCAATTATCTCCCTTGAAATCGAGGGTTTTAAGGAATGCGAAATCGATCGAGTCTCCGATGCGGTGCACGATCATCCACTTGCCGCCGACCTTCTCGGGAAAGACAAACGCGTCCTTGTCGCTGATGTCGGGCGGCGAGATAAGCGCGGACGGCGCCCAATTCCATTTCTTCGCCAGAAAATCAGCTTGCTTGATCGAAGTGATCGCAACGCGCGGCGGATGCTGGCCGTCAAACGCGGTATAGAGCATATATATACGGCTGCCGATTAGGGTAAGGCGCGGATCCTCGCAACCCGAATTGCCGCCGGGGACGAGCTTCTGCTCGAAGGCATCGCGCGGCATATATATCGGCTCCGGAAGGCGCTCGTCGATGTGGATGCCATCCGCGCTCGAGGCATAGCCGAAAACAGAAGTATTATCGTCGGACATCGCGCGATAAACGATATGGAATCTCCCCCCGGACTGCACTGCCGCGGGATTGAACACGGCCTTCTTTTCCCACGCATGCGAAGCGATAGGCGCAAGGATCGGATTGCCCTTCGCGCGCGCGAGCGTCGCCGTTCCGTCCTCCTTCTTCGTCATGGAGCGCAAAAGCGAATCAAGTTCGATCGAAGCCAGACAGCACGTCATGTCGGCCGCGCCGTAATAGAGCCTCACCCAGCCCTTTTCAATAATCGCGCCGGTAGGAAACACGACATTGGGAACCAGGCCGATCCGCTCATAATATTCCTCAGGGACGAGAAAGGGCACATCGGTGCGCGCGACGATCGTTAGGGGATTTTCGAGGTCGAGAAGGACGGCCTCCACGCCAAACTGCTTCACGGGCGAGAAATAATTCCGGATATAGGAATAGATTACGAGCCAGCCATCCTTGGTCCGTATGGGCGGCGCGCCAACTTCGATCTGGTCTTCAGGCCGCCGCTCGAGCGGTAAGATGAATTTCTTATGATTCATATACCATCTGTCCCAATGCGGCTTCGACCATAGGTCGCTCTCGCTGTCGAACGATGCGAGACAAATATGCGCGGGCGGCATGTCGGTATGAAGCGTAAGCATCGTCCATATCTTCCCGCCGATCCTTTCGGGAAACAACGCCATTCCCTTTGCATTGAATGGAGTCACGAGATGCTTTTCGAAAACCGTCTTTAAGTCCTTTGAAAGCGCGACGCCTACCTTGATACCGTCGGCACGGAAGGGATATGCGCTAAGCGCGGTATAAAAAATATAGTATGTATCCCCTAATTTCGTTACGCGGGGATCCTCGCAGCCGAACCGCTCCCATGGCTCTTCGGGCACGACGAAACGTTTCCGATCGGAAAAATGCACGCCATCCGCGCTCCGCGCGATTCCGATATCCGAAACCATCATCTCGGTGCGTGCGGACGTGTGGTAATGCGAATGCGAAAGAGCCCGGTACAACAAATACGTCTCCCTCCCCTTCTGTATAGGGCATCCGTTGAACGCAGCCTCGGCTTCCCAGGAATGTTCGCGGAGGGGTTTTAGTAACGGGTTCTCCTCAGAACGCCGGACTATCATGTCGTTTTCCGCCGCGCCTTCGGCGCCATATTCTTCCGAAGCTCATCGAGAAATACGCCCGCATCCGCATGCGCAACGCCCGCATAGCTGTCAGCAACGCCGTAATACAGGAGAAGTTTCCCGTCGCGTATCACCGCCCCGGGCGCATACACCACGCCCGGCTTGAAGCCCTCGTTGCCATAAGCCTCCGTAGGCTCAAGAACCGGCTCCTTGGCACGACAAAGGACCTTCGTCGGATCATTTAAATCGAGCAGCATCGCCCCAACTTTATATTTACCCCAATCGTCGTCCATCGCATGATAGAACACGAGCCACCCATGCGGAGTTTTAAGAGGTACGGGACCCACGCCGCGCACCCACTTGTCCCAGCCATCTTTCCGCGGCGGACCGCCGTGCGTACTCTTGATCGGAAGAGCATCCTTAAAATCGAGATTGTCCACATATTCGATCGCCACTTCCGGATTGATGCTGTGAAGAATCGCGTATTTGCCGTTGATCTTCTCGGGAAATATCACCCAATTTTTATGTACCTCGCCAGGCGGCGAAATAATGACTGACGGATTCCATTTCCATTTCTTCTGCAAAAAATCCCTGACCTTGATGGACGCGAGGCCGACACGGAGACCGTTGTCGCAAGCGGTGTACGTCATATAGATAGTATCCTCGTCCCCCACGCGCACGAGGCGCGGATCCTCCGCCCCGCTGAAACTCCCGCCGGAAAAATACGAGTAAGGATTGAATTTCGCGGGGCGGGCCCGATGCTCGAAAACGGGATGCGCGAGCCGCTCCGCGATCGAAAAACCGTCGGAAGACGAAGCGTAGCCGAGGCGGGAAACGCCGTCGCTCCCGATCGCCCGATAGATGAAATGCACGGCCCCCGCAAGCTCGATCACGCCAGGATTGAATGTCTGCCAGGCTTCCCACGCATGCTCGGACTTCGGCGCAATGATAGGATTATGCTTCGCCGCTACGAAGGCGAATTTCTTAGCCGGCTTCTTTTTCGAAACAGCTTTCTTTTTTGGAACGGAAGGAGGTGACACAAGAGGAAATAAAGGAGTCTTCTTCGGCGTGGTGACCCCTTTTTTCCTGGTAAAAACCGCCTTCTCTATAGGCTTTTTCCGTGTACGTGCTGCCTTCTTCGGAACAAAAGCTGTTTTTTGTATCGATACGGCAGCTTTCTTCGCCGTCTTTTTCCGAACCGAAGTTCCGCTCTTTTTCGCCTTCGGCGCAGGCGGCTTCAAAAAGGCTTTTTTAAATAATGAAACGGCCCGCCCGAAGAAAGACGGGGATGTTTTCTTCTGTGCTGCCATGCGAGTACGTATCTATACTCTATTCCCGCCGAAGTTTTTTTACCAATAAAGATATCCCCAGCCGCTAGAGATTCTTCGCAAGAAATTCCTTAAGCGCGCCGAGGTCCCGCGCGGCATTGTCGTAATGATAGGAAACGATGCCGACGGATGCGGCGCTTTCGACAGCCGGAAGGCTATGCTCGAAATACACAACGTCATCCGACTTTAAATTAAAATGCGCAAGCAGTGCCCTGAAATACTCCGGATCGGTCTTTTCGGGATCATGCTTCAAAGTAAAAACCTCGTACGGCATCGCGTCCAATCCGAATCCCCGAAATTGCGCGTCGTCAGCGCCCGTAAGAAGTATCTTCCTGTTCGGAAACATCTCGAGCATTTCGTGCATGTCTTCGAATATCTCGAAATTGCCGCTCTCGGCTTCTATAACGAAACAATACACCGCGTCGACAAGGATCGTTTTCATGAGTTACGGGCGAGATGTGCGCCGAAGCAAATCGGGCCCTATCGCCTTTTCCGCAATCCCGAGCCGTTCGATCCCGTGCCGCTCGAATTCCTTCCTCCAACTCTCGTATGATTCGCGAATCCGCTCCGGATACGGCCCGTCACTTGCTTTCATTTCCTTTTTCTCATCCTCAGTCATCATGCGCTCGAAGTCCCTGTTCCCGAGACGCGTTTCCAGCTCGAACCAGAAAATCTCGTCATCGTAGTCGTCGAGCGCTTCCTCTAATTTCTCCGACAGCGCATCGCTCACAACTATCTCGTTTTCGAACCGCTCGACTATCTCCCCCGCGCCATACTCAGGCGCAAGGCTTAAAAGATAGCTCCTTAAGGCCTCCGCCTCATCGCTCCGCTTCCCGTACTTCTTCGAATCGACATCGCCGAGGATGCCATACATGGATGAGCCGATCTCAACGGCCCCCAACAAGCATTCATACTGATTTTCGGTCAATTCGATAGTGATTGGAGTGTCTTTAAGCATGTGCGTGAGTATAACCTATAACAGAAAGTTAATCTTTATGAATAGTGGCAACGACAGCCATATGGTCACTTAAACCATCCACAAGCCTTACATTCGTTGCTGTGTAGCGAGGCGTTGTGAAAACGTAATCAACCATACGCGTCAGTCCCTTCACCCTGAATAGGTTCGGATCGAGGCTGCTTTCGTATTCCGGCGGAATAGCGTCTTTATACTTCTTTGCCAAACGATTGGCTGTTTCCCATCCCCGCGGAGCATTCATATCGCCGCACAGCACGAATTCTCCAAGAGTATCAAGTTTCGCAAAGAACCTCCCGAGCTCTTCGAGCTGAAGGGGAGTTGATTCGCCATTTGTTGTCACGGGCAGATGAGCGGTTACAAACGTATACGCTATTCCATGAGCGTCTTGTACGGTTGCCCAAACAAGAGCCTCGCTTTTTTCAAAATGCTCGCTATCAAAGGGCCGCAAAACGTCTTGCTCCTCACCGATATAAAAAATCGAGCCGCGTGCCGTTATGTTTTTCGCGAAGATCGCGACTCCTATTTTTTTTCCTACGCATCCCGAGGCCTTTCTTTCATGCCTGCATGCCTGGAAAATAACATCGAGTCCTAATTCTTTTTTGAATAGAGACACGTCTTCTTCGAGAAGCTCTTGAAGGCAGATGACGTCTGGCTTTTGTTTGAGAAAATCCAACACCGCTCGATTATGCCGGTTCATTTCAATGTTCAGTGATACTAATTTCATAGTTTGACGGAAACAAGAAATTCCTCGCATCCCATACAACGCGCGATTAGATGCCCGCTCACAATAATTGCTCTTATTTTCCCGTACAGGGCGGAGGCGGGAAGATTCGAACTTCCGATACCATTTCTGGTATTCCTGTTTTCAAGACAGGCCCATTAAACCGCT
>JAHFLN010000014.1 GCA_023244835.1 Candidatus Harrisonbacteria bacterium | reverse complement strand
GCCGGTTGTGAAGGCCGATGAGAGATCAAAGCATGCTTCGAGAGGTGGCGTTGGCTGACCCGGGGACGTGACGATCGAGGCTGTCGCGGCAAAGGAGACGAGCGGGAGAGCGAGGAGTGATAAAAATCCACACCAAACGATCGTTTGGGCGGAAACCGCTCCATTCGCGAGTTTCCCCTCTCTCTTCATATCCATAGTTTTACGGGACGGTATACGCGATAGTCGCCGAAACCGAATTGACGGTTGCCGTATCCGCCGACCCCACGAGAGCGCGCATACCGAGCGCGAAACCGATCGAATTCACATTAGCCGGCGTAAGCGAAAGCGCGTTAGCGGGAGCGGTAAATGCGACGGCTGAAGCGGCGGTCTGCCACTTCGCCCCAGCCGCCATATTGTCTCCCACCACAGCATCGTTATTCACAACGTATATCGTATCATCATTCACATTCCCTCTTGCCGACGCGCGATTCACCGAGAACTTAATTGACGTTATCCTCGCATTCTCGGGAATCGAGAATCCGAAATTGTTCGCGGATAATATCTGACTCTTCGTTGCAATCGTATGCGCGCTGTTCGTGACATAACTTGCCCTCACAACCCCGCCCTGGCTGTTCCACTGCATATCAGACGTGGGCGGCGTTCCGTACACGTTAATCATTCGTCCTGCGGTTTTCGTCTGGCTTCCCGAAGCTGGCGCAGAGGGAGCTTGGGTCGGAGGGGTTGCGGTCGGCGGAACGGTTATGATCGGCGACGTAGGAGGAACCACAGCGACCGAAACGGGCGAAACTGAAATCACGGGTGTCGGCGGAACAATCGGGGTTGATGCAGGCGGTATAGGGGCTGGAGCCGCAGTCGGCGCACCCACTATCTTCCAGCCAGAGCCCTTCATACCCGTAAGCGATATCTGAACATTCGCGCTCGAGCATACGAGCGGCTCCTTTTCCTTAGGCGTCTCGGCAATAATACTCGCCGCGAGCATCGCAAACTGCGCTTGCAGATTCGCGAGCTGCGCTTTCAATCCATCCACCTCATTCCTTAAAGGTTCGACGCGCTCATCCGTAAGCGACGCGAAGCCCACCGTCGCCATCTTCCCATCCGCACTTACGTCTTTTACGGCAAGCGCCTTACCCTTTACATCCACTCCGCCTGTCGCGATCTTCAACGTCTGCGCCTCAAGATCTCCCGCGAAAACATCGACTCTCTCCTTATCTGTTCCTAAAATAGCATCGGTACTGGTCCCTACCCCGGTAAGAACGGCATCCCCATTCGCATCGATCTTACTCTCGAATCCCGCGAGGCCTGCGCCGCCGCCGGTCAACGACTTCCTCACGCCTGTTTTCTTGTTCACCGTCGACAATTCACCGTCAGACCCCGCGCTCAACGAAGCGATCTCCTCCCCGCTCGCTCCGATAAGATGAATGGTCGAAGAGCTTACATATAAGCTTCTCCATGGGTTTGCTGCCGAACCCAAATCATACGTCGCTGCCGCGGACGGAATAAGATGAGACGATATCCCTCCCACGGAAAGATTACCCGTAATCGTCTTATCGCCCGCAAATACCGGCGCTTCGCAGATAGGCGCAGCCGGTGCCTGCCACGTCGCATTACCCGACGCATCAGAAGTCAAGACATTGCCAGTTGCAAGCGTCCCGCCCGTCACCATCAAAGCCGGCGTGGTTATCGACGAACTCGCAACGAATCCCGAGGCATTCATACTTACCGCATACATCGAGCCGAATGGCTTCGCCGCGGATCCAACACCTCGCGTTCCTACAGCATCCGGCTGAATCACCACGTTCACATTCGTGAGATCGACCGCGGGGGTCGAGCTTGCCCATACGGGAACGCCTGAACCGTTCAGCGTCAACACCTGACCATTCGATCCCCCGGTGATCTGACCGATCACGCCTGACGACGGAGCAAAGAGGATGGCGTTCGCGGTGTATGAGCTGAGGTTCGTGCCGCCACGGGCAACCGCCAATGTTCCCGAGGTGATCTTCGACGCATCAAGGTTCGGGATGGAGGAGGTTGAGAGTGTTGGAATATCAGACGCTGAAAGAGTCCTGAAGGTCGGGGTTCCCGAGGTTGAGGTCGGCGCGGCGAATATGGTGCCGGCGGCCTGAGATACTAAGGTTGCGGTTGTAGTGCCTGATGAGGTGATGGGAGACCCTGACACGCTGAAGATGTTCGGGAGGACAGTGCCGACCGATGTAACGGTTCCGGATGACGAGGTCGCCCATGAGAGCACTCCATCCATCTTCCCCGAAAGCACCTGCCCATCTACGGTCGGCGCGGCCGCCGGCAATGTGTATGTTATGTCAGCCCCCTGTGCCTGCGCCTTAAAGGCGGTGAAGTTGGTTCCTGTGTATGTCGCGCTGGAATTAGGCTCGTAGAATTTCAGCGACTTGGCGCTATTATTCACATTGCCGATCAAAACATCGGAACCGAAATACGTTACGCTCCCCATTCCGGATAAATTCGTCGGAGACCCAGCCGCACTGAATCCAAAACTGTTTGAACCTAGTGTTAGTAGACTGCCGCCGCCGATGAATGAACCGTCACCTGCAACGTTCGATTGCCCCCCGACAATCCCTGCGCGCGATCCGCTCGCGGTATTATCGCTGCCACCCCCGATGAATGATCCCATGCCGCTTGCAGTATTCATTCCTCCGCCTACGACTGCCGACCACTGCGATCCGCTCGCCGTGTTATTTGTACCGCCTCCAATAAAAGCCAATTCACCACTTGCCACGTTGCTATTACCACCCGCAACCACCGAACCGGTATTACTTGCCGTGTTACTGCCGCCGCCTACCACCGCCGCGTTCGCTCCGCTCGCCGTATGACCACCGCCACCCGCAAGGAGCGCGTTCGAAGCTAACCCTGAAAGGGTGCCACCCCCTCCTATAATTGCTCCAAAGCTTGTGAACTTCGCCACCTGAGCGTTATTCCTCCGTATCGTGAACGGCACATCGTCCGTCGTCCCGATGAAGTTTGTTCCGTCTACCGTCCCGGCATTGCCCGTCAGGCTCCATCCGCTCCCTGCAGCATTCGCCCATGCAGGAACTCCCCCGACAACCGTCAAGACCTGACCGTTCGTGCCCACCGACGAGAGACCTGTGCCTCCCTGGGATACGCCGAAGACGCCCGTGATGGAGGAGGTGGGGATGGATGGAAGGCGCGCGATGTTGAATACGCCTGAGGTGATCTTCGAGGCATCGAGATCAGGAATCGAGCTTGTCGAGAGAAGCGGGATACGCGCGGCGGCGAATACGCCGGTCGTGACCTTCGACGCGTCGAGGTTCGGGATATCAGACGCGGCCAATGCCCTGAAGGTCGGTGTTCCGGATGATCCTGACGGGGCGGCGAAGATTGTTCCCGTTGCCTGCGAAACGAAGGTTGCAGTGGTTGTTCCCGCGGAGGTGATGGGAGAGCCTGATACCGAGAAGATGTTCGGGAGGACGGTGCCGACCGAGGTGACGGTTCCCGCGGTTGAAGTTGCCCATGTCGCATTTCCTGTGGCATCCGAGGTCAATATCTTGTTCGCTCCGGGATTGCCGCTTGCGATCTTCAAGGAACCGTTCACGGTGATCGAATCAAGGGTCGAGTCTCCCAATGCGATTGAACCGGTCATGCTCGAGGGGCCGGTCGCGGTGAATGCGGTTGTTGTGATTCCGGTCGCGGCAATGATTGAGGTCGCGTTCAGAGAGCCGACGAACATCGAGCCGAACGGCTTCGATGCGGAGCCCACCCCCCTCGTTCCGGCAACGTCAGGCTGGATCACGACCGCCACGTTTGTGAGGTCGGTTGTCGCAGGCGCGCTCCACGTCGGCACGCCCGATCCGTTCAAGGTCAGGACATTGCCATTCGATCCCCCGGTGATCTGACCGATCGTCGACGCATTGGATGCAAAGAGGATGGCGTTCGCGGTGTATGAGGAGAGGTTGGTACCGCCACGGGCAACCGCCAATGTTCCCGAGGTGATCTTCGACGCGTCGAGATCAGGAATCGAGCTGGTCGAGAGAAGCGGGATACGCGCAGCGGAGAAAGTTCCCGAGGTGATCTGAGAGGCATCGAGGTTCGGAATGTCAGACGCGGCCAAGGCCCTGAAGGTCGGTGTTCCGGATGATCCTGACGGGGCGGCGAATACGGTTCCTGTCGCCTGCGAGACCAAGGAGAATCCGAGGGTTCCCGATGACGTGATCGGCGAGCCTGATACGGACAGGAAGGACGGGACGGTTGCCGCAACCGATGTCACGGTTCCCGATGACGATGTCGCCCATGCGGGGGCGCCCGATACCACGGTCAAGACCTGACCGTTCGTGCCCACCGACGAGAGACCCGTACCTCCCTGGGATACGCCGAAGACGCCCGTGATGGAGGAGGTCGGGATGGAAGGAATGCGCGCGATATTGAATACGCCGCTTGTGATCTGAGAGGCATCGAGGTTCGGAATGTCAGACGCGGCCAATGCCCTGAAGGTCGGGGTTCCCGAGGTCGAGGTTGGCGCGGCGAAGATTGTTCCCGCTCCCTGCGAAACGAAGGTTGCCGTGGTTGTTCCCGCGGAGGTGATGGGAGAGCCTGACACGGAGAAGATGTTCGGCAATGTAATACCTACCGACGACACCGCTCCGCTATCCACCCACGAAAGAACCCCGCCCGTAGTTCCCGAGAGGACCTGGCCATCTGATGCAGGGGTCGACGTCGGGAACGTGAGCGTGCTCGAACCGAACTTGATCTGCCGGTTAGTTATCGAAACAAGCTTGCTAAAGCTCGCATTTTCAAGGAATGTCGTACCCGTAGACTCGTATTGGACGAGGGGCGTGAGCGTCGAATCAACGGTCGAAGATGCGCTAATTAAATATTTAGGCCTTGTGAACCTTGTCTGGTCATTAGTTCCGGTTGCGTCCAGCGAGGTAATAACAGTTCCTCCACGAGTTATGAACGCGTCCGCATACAAGTCACCTGCGACCTCCATTTTTCCCATCGGACTTGTGACGCCGACTCCCACAGCCCCTCCATCTGTTATAGAAACAATTTCGCTTCCTGCGGTATTGAAGAATCCCAAACGCGAAGTAGTCGAGTTTGACACCCTCCCACGCATCGTTATTTCCCTCGTCTGTGCTGATGATCCGTTCCAACCCGATCCTCGAAACGCAAGTGCCGACGAGTCGAATCCCGGCGTTCCCGAAGTCGCCGTGCCCGTCGTCTCCGCGATTACCTTGTTTGTTGCCGGATCCCCCGCAAACGTCCCCAAACGCACCGTGTTTATGGCATAAGGCGACGCTGAAAACTTAATTCGGGGAGTCGCCTCGGCATCGGATTCTATCGTAACACCCAAAAAGAGCGGGTCAGTGAATGTGAGCGATGCGGGGAAAGCCGCGCATCCACCCATGCTCACGGAGAAATATCCATCCGCGTCCGGCGTCGGCTTTTTGCACGCGCCGCTCGCCTGATCATATGTTTCCGTCCATACAGGCGACCCCCCCGAAAGCGCCGAATAGAGAGAAAACGAGACTTTCGTGGCCGTCGTAACCGGAACTCCTCCTGACGTGCGTAAGCGCGATTGGTAGTTGATCGTCTGCGGAATGGCGGCGAAGGCTCCCTGCGCGAGCAGGACAATCGACCCGACCAATCCTATTCCGTATGCTATGCGTTGTTTCATGACCTATTAAATGGGCAAAGCCTGCCGTACGTAGATCGTTATCACGAGCTCTGGAGCCAACGACGTGCCCGTTACCGTTATCTGATGACTCCCGAGCGGCAGCTCTTCCATCACCCTCTTTACCGCATCCCCCGCTTCCGTCCCCGACACAACGATCGAATCCGTTATCGTTCCGAACTCCTCACTCGCATACCGCGCCCGATACACCGACCGCGTCACAAGCGCAATGATTATGGCAAGCACGATCAGCGCCCCCGCCGCCCAGAGATAGCGCGCCTCCCTGCCCCGACCTATGCCGAACAGGACAAGCGAGATAATTCCGAGAACAGCGAGCACGAGGGCGATCCAGAGCGGCCACGGAATCACGCGTCTCGTGAGAACGATAGCGATCTCCTTAACGTTCTTTTCCGCATTGACCGTCGCGATCACCTGAGGAACGAACGTCGGCTTCACAAGAGCCTTCTTAAGCGTGGGGACAAACTGCGCCTCCGGAACCGCTCCGGTCGTCGCCGGAGCAACCGCCTTTACGGCCTTCACAACCTCGACAACCGTCGGGTTCTTCGTAGGCGTCAAGGCGCTTATGCCTAGGTCAGGATCCTCAATATCCCACCATTCGTCCCACCCGCTCCCACTGCCCCCGGGACCAGACCCTCCGATAGGCTCTTCGGAAGCGGTCGATGTTCCCTCCCATATCGTCCCATGGTCATATATGTAATTCGCGCTCTCCGACACGGTCACGCCCACGCCCGCATCCCCTACCGCCCCCTTCATGTCGTAACTACCAGAGGAAATGCTTATCCCCCCGCCCACCTGGCTCTGCGTCTGCGTGTATGTCTGCGCGAATGCGAAATCCGCAATGGAAAGTACTGCGACGATGAAAGCGATGAATCGTATCTTCACTCAATAATCACGCGCCTTGGGGTGATTAGATTAATACTACCATCACACCCCGCGCTTCACCCTGTGGAGAACTCTAAAATACCATTCTCAATGCCGCACTTTTCATTTTTCTTGCATATTTTCATATTTCATGTCATAGTGACCTGACTCGAACCGCACTATCGCGGCGCGGGCATGTTCTTCCCACTTTCAGCAAAGGTACCTACGAATGCCTGACCCATCTCCATCGGCGCTCATGTGCGATGCGCGACCCAATCTCATCCTCTTCGGCGAAGCTCTCCGAGGCGAAGGAAACGCGGTTGGACACATCGACCTCGCCATCGGCAACCGCGAAGGGCATATGGGCCCTGCGATGTTGAATGCCCTCTCCCGACAAAGCAGGGGGCACAGCATCCTCCTCGCCGGCACGCCGAACCTCATCGTGAAACCGCCGACCCTGACCGTCACGAAGGTGACGATCCAAGACGGCGTCCAAGCCGGGCGCATGTTCGGCGTGGGGCAAGACGCGACCGCGAAAGCGATTGCCGACGAGCTCGAGGCCGGCACGTTTAACCTCCTCACCACTGACCCGGAAAAACTCGGCATCATCTGCGCCATCTTCATCCACTGGGATGCGAATGCGCAGGATGACGAGAATATCTTCCGTAACAACTACTGGTGCGTGCGGACGGCGATCCAACGGGCGGCGAAGGGAGAGCCGACGGCGAAACAGGTGATCGACGGGCGAAACACGAAGCACGTCTTCGCCGTTCCCGCCGATCCCACGAAGTACGCCGAGACCCTAGCCTTGATGCGCGGCGAATTCGTGAAACCCGCCTGATTCCGAGCAGAATTGCTTGGATAATGGCATCGGCCCGGCAGAGTCCATCTCTACCGGGCCTTTTTCATGCATAGTACAGTGCGCAGGATTCTTACGGCACGTGAAAAAACTGCATTTTATGCCCAGAGACAATACTTTCGTATTGTGCAGTTTTACTCTGTCCCCTTGCGAGGATATAAGCGCCCTTCAGAACGAGAACGTGATTCCACCCCCTACGACGTGCTGGGTCTTCCGCCCATCATCGAGGTCGCTGATCGGGGAGATCAACTTGAATGATGGCAAGTTCACGGTCGCCCTCTTCGACACCTTCCAGTTCAGTCCCAGGTCATAGTTGCCGAGAAAGCCCCGATCAGACGAAACGAGCGTGCCCGTGTCATACATGACCGCAAATTTCTGCGATACGCCGAGCAGCTCGCATGGCTGCCAGTCGTGCTTCAGGCCTAGGAAGATATGCGCGCCGCTTCTCGCGTCCTTATCCCACCCGATCGGGACGAGCCCGACCGCCCGTATATAGGGCGTAAAGGAATGACGGCTATCGAGCTCATATTTTCTCCCCAGCTCGGCAAAGGGCTGTATCACATCCCCCTCTTCGATACTGAAGATCTTGGTGAGGTCGAAATAGGCAATCCCGATATCGAGCTTGCAATTGCCGCCCACCTCCCCCTTCCACCCAGTCGTCCAATCGACCTCGTCATCATTTCCCAGGTTCAAGTTTGGCTCGTCCAATCCCGTAGACCACCACAGGTCGACGTAGAATCCCCTCCCCAGCTCGACAAAGACGTCTCTCTGGATCACCGGGTCGTCATAGATATTCAGACCCTTTCCAAGGACGTACTTGTCCTTTATCTGCGTTGAGAAATGGTCGGCCAAGGAAATTCCCGGCATCCCCATCAACACGCACATCAGCACTAGCGCAATCTTTCTCATGCTGGCATCCGTCCTTTTTTCGTTCCGTAGGTTATCGAATAACTTACCTCATCTACACAAGTTCATTATCACATTAAAATATATATTTGTCAATATATTACCAGTCTCGCCCCTCCGACCTCACCCTCATTCGATTCTCCTTGTCGAAGCCACACATAATAAAACCCCTAGCAAGGGGTTTTATTATGTGTGGACCTAGGCGGAATCGAACCGCCGCCTCGTCAATGCGAATGACGCGTTCTGCCCCTGAACTATAGGCCCGTGTCTGAACAGTTTAATACTGCCCGGTTAGGAAAAGAGGGGCGATGAACATGACTATCATAAGCGCCATCACCGCGTAGAACGCCCCCTTCTTCACCTTCTTCATCATGGGCATATGGTAGCAATACCGTGCGTTTCCGGTCAAACGCGCCCGGCCATTTCCCTATGATACGCGTCGAGTAGGGCAAAAAGCAGGGCGACCGCGAGCGGTCCCACCACGAAGCCCATAGGCCCGAAGAAGGCGATTCCGCCGATAACCGAAAGGAGAATTAAGAACGGATGCAGGGCGATGCCCCGGCCGAGAAGCTTTGGCCCCACTATGTTATCGACGAGCCCCACGAAGCCGATACCCCACACGGCCAAGCCCGCGGCGGCGAAGCTCGTTCCCTCGAGATAGAGGTACGCGACCGCGGGAACGACGACGAGCGCGGTGCCGATGCCCGGGATGAGCGCCGTGACTGCCGCCACGCTCCCCCATAGGACCGCGTTCGGCACATGGAACGCGAAGAAGCCCGCCATCGCCATAACGCCTTGTAGGAGGGCGGTCGCGAGCCGCCCCACGATCACCGAATTCACGGCACGGTAGAGCGTATGTGCGATCGCCTCGTCATCGCTATCGGATAAGGGGCTGAAAAAGACGAATGCGCGCTTCAGCGCACGGCCATCCTTCAGCATGTAATACAAAGCCATCACGAACACGATACCACTCACCGCGAACCTGACTGCCCCCGACAAAAGGACACCGAGATTGCTCGTAATCCAATCGAGTCCTAGTTTTATATACTCATTCACGTCGAACGAAAGCTTGTCGGCCGCGAACTGCCGCATGGTTTCGAGCGCCATATTCCCTTCCCCGCTCCCCTGCGCCGCCCCATAGAGAATCATCGCCTCCTTGAATACCTGCGCACCGAGCAATATAAGCGGCGCCACAATGAGAACGAGGATGAGAACCGTGGATATCCCCGCGGCGATGCCTTCCCTACCCCCGACTGCCGCGCGTATCTGCCCATGCGGCTTCTCGAATATCACGGCGAATACGGCGGCTAATATAAGCGCGTACAGAAAAGGTTTCAGTATAAAAAACGCGAGGGCTGCCGTCACGGCAATAAGGAGCAGAAGGAAATGATAGGACGTCCGCGGGTCGTGCTTCATATGCATATAGTATATACCTCGCACAAAAAAAACGGGGGGCATGCGCGAACGCATACCCCCCTCCGCAACATCCGGCTCAACGCCGGACACAACCTCCGGGATACGGACCTCCCGCACCCGGCAACACTGCGAACCGCACAACAGCGCGGCACGCATCTCCGAGAAATCGTCGCATCCCACCAAAGCTAGAACGCATCAACGACTGGCACGCCACTCACGAACCGCGTCGGCTGATACTGCTGCTCGAACGCCGTCGCCGGGAACGTCACGACAATTGACATCGTTCCGTCCGACTTCATGATTGGCTTCGTCGTCAAAGCTTCCGTCTTGGGATCGATGCCGTTGATGACGGCTTCCGTCGTCGCGCTGAGACCATGGTTGATAGTCGCCGTAAACCGGACGAGATCACACAGTTTCAGCATTTGCTCTTCGCTCGGCTTCGCTCCCTGCTTGAAGGTCACGATGCAGTGCGTATTCCGCGGACATTGCGAATCGACTTCGATCGATTCCAGCCCCGGAATATCCGGCGTGATCGCCATGTCTCCGTTCGCTGACTTCAACTGCTTCAGGGACACCGTGATCAGGTACTCCCGGCTTTTCGGATCGCGCGTGAGCGCGGTCGTGACATCGTTGCCGGACGCGGCGTTGATGTAGGCCGTGAGCGCCGTGAGTTCTTGCGACGCGTACCAATTGGTCTGCGTCTTCGGAAGCACCATCTGGAACTTCCACACGGGAACCTGCTGCTTCGCGGCTTCCGCGCCGATCGCGGTCTGCTTGTCGGACTTCTGATCCTGCGATTGCTGAACCACCACGAGTCCGACCGCCCGTTTCGGGAGCGCTTGTTCGGCCGCGCTAGCGGCGCAAAACGAAGACCCGACAACCACCAACGCGACCATCGCCGACAAAAGCGACTTCTTCATGAGAACCTCCTCTTGAAATGAACTGACTTTCTATGTCCTTTTCTTCCGCCTTTTAGCGGACACCTACGGGACACACGTCGTAGAGTGAAACAATATCGTAACAGACCCACTTTTTCCTGTCAAGGCCCTCTTTTATAAAAATTGAGCCCGCCCCGGCAATCGCCAGGAACGGGCTCGTACACTTGAACTTCTGTTGCTTCACACAGCCGAAACGGCGCTTTGATCACGAGGTGGCGCTTGCCACACCCGAGTATGGGGAACTCCCCACATTCAACAGCGTCGAGCCTTTGTGAGCCGTGCGCGCGCTTTGCGAAGCCGCGGTTTCTTGACCGGCAGAGGAGCCATCTTCGGCAATCGGCACAGAGGCCGCTTGCCCGGTTTCGCCCGCCACCATCGCATCGATCGGGGTGAATGTCGCCACCGCCGTTTCGTCCGCGCTACCAGCCTGCACGACTTGAGCGCCTGCGAACATCGAGAACACCGCCAACACCGTCAGCACTGCCGCAATCCACGGCACACGCAACTTTCGAAGCCAGATCATGATACACCTCACAAGGTTCAAACGTCATCGTTCACAAGCTCGACTCGGTCGACACTCGAACGATGCATATATCGTACTACTCCCTTGAAATGACTGTCAATTATTCCATGCGCCTCGCGCCTTTTATTTTGCGCATGAATGGCGTATGCTTCATGAACGATTCACTTTTTCGGGGTGTAGTATACCGGCAGTACGTGCGCTTCGGGTGCGTAAAGACCGGGTTCGATTCCCGGCACCCCGACACCAATTCCCCCGCGCTATTGTACGTGGAATTTTTCCTTGATCCCCTCTTCCGCGCCGCGCTCGAATTCCTCCTTCGTCTCCTTCGCCTTCGCCGCAAGCGCTACGAGCGCTTCGTCCGGAAGCGCGTTCAGCTCCGCGATGCGCGTGGATAAGGCCGCTTCGGAGTTCTTCGCAGGGTCGTCCAACACCTCCTCTAAAAGGATCGCGAGAATCCACCCCACCTTCCGCCCGGGCGCCATTCCCCCGAGACGCATCACGTCCGTCCCGTCCAAGGTCAGCATGCGCGTATCGATCGGGTCGGCTTTCACCTTCTCGATCATGAACATCAGGTGCCGCAACTTATACGGCACCGCCTTCGGCACGCCCGAGCCGATGCGATCCGCCTCGCGGACCTTCAAGAGATCATCAACATATTCCGGCCCCACCTTCCGCACGAAGCGGCGCACGCCCGCTTCGGTTACTTCGCCCACGTTATAATAGAACAAGTGCCAACGCACGAGATGCGCGACGTGCTCCACCGTCTTTTTCGGGAAATGCAGGCGGTCGAGCATCGTGAGCGCCATCTTCGCGCCTACCACCTCATGGTTGTAGAACGTACTATCGTGCCCGTCGCCGCGCTTCGTCCTGGGCTTTCCTACGTCATGCAACAGACTCGCAAGACGGACCTCGAAGGAATACCCCTTGCCCGCCGTATAGTCGAGCGCCCGCACATTATGCTCGAACACCGTATAGATATGATGCTTGTTCTGACCGCAATCAACGCCTTCGAGAATTTCAGGCATCACATGCGGCATAAGCCCCGTATCCACGAGCATACGGACGCCGTCTGCGGCCTTTTCGGCCATGATTAGCTTGAATAGCTCATCGCGAATGCGCTCCTTCGCCACCGCCTCTAAAAGGCCTGCGTGGCGCTTGATCGCCACCATGGTTTTTTCCTCAACCCCGAATCCGAGCTGGGCCGAGAATCGCACCGCGCGCATGAGACGCAAAGCGTCTTCCGTGAAACGCGTATCCGGATCCCCTACCGCGCGGATAATCTTATTCTCCAGATCCTTGCTTCCTCCAAATGGATCGACGATAGCCGAAGGATCGGCAACCGGAAGCGCCATCGCGTTTACCGTGAAGTCACGGCGGGCGAGATCTTCCTCTATCGTTTTCACGAACGTGACCGCGTCCGGGTGGCGCATGTCGGCATAGCCGCCTTCCGTGCGATACGTCGTAATCTCTACGACCGCGAGCTTTGGATTTTCCGAACCCGTCTTCACGCCTACCGTACCGAAGGTATTTTCGTATACGCTCTCCGGAAATAGTCGCACGATATCGTCCGGCAACGCATTTGTCGCCATGTCCCAGTCATACGGCTCTTTCCCGAGCACATAGTCGCGCACACAGCCACCGACCACATGCGCCTCGAAGCCCGCCTCATGCAGGACCGCGCCCAAGCGCATGATTTCTTCGGGAATCTTCATTATGGGAATAATTGCACGTATGTCCGGAAAAGGCTACGTTTTAACAGGAACCTCCACTCTCTTTTCCGAATACGTCCCCGTAGCTTAATGGATAAAGTACCTGGCTTCGAACCAGATGATGGGAGTTCGATTCTCTCCGGGGACACATGAGATATAGTTGACAGTTTCCAATAAAAACTGTATTTTAAACGCTGACCTTGATAACCAGAACCTATGGATAGGTTCCAGACGCGCAACCTCAAACCCTCTCTTGAAAGGAGCGTTTTCTCATGCGTCACCTGATAGCGATTCTTCTTGTTCTCTGGCTTCTCTGCGTCGTCCTTCTCTTCGGGGCTAATATGTCCCCCGAGTCGGTCGACCATCCGCACTCGATCCGTGAAACGATCGGAGCGGGCCTCGATTCGGCATTCCGCCGAAAGACGGCGCAGGACGAGATTCTGTTCCTCGCCGCCGTCTTCGGGATACCGACCCTCTTTGCGGGAGCGCTCATGAGTTATATGGGCATGAACGCGATCCTGCGGAAACAACTCACAGGACTCACGGGCGAGATCGGCCTCGCGCACGATGTCTTGGACTCGGTCTCGAAAGAAGCGACGCGCGCCGATCTCGCGATCGCAAACGGCGAGCGCAGCTTGGAGAGCAAGCTCGACGATATCGAGCGGCATACTACAACGAGCGTTGCCGCTCTCACAGATAGCGAGCGGCAATTCGCCGAGGCTAAAGACGGCATCAGTACACGCATCGCATCCGCCAAAAGCCTTCTCGAAGATGCGAACCGGCGGGCGCGCGAGCTCGCTGACGGAAAGACCGCTACCGTCTCCCTCATCGGCGAATTGTCCGCGGCGCACACCATGCTTTCGACTTCTCTTCAAGCCATCGAAGGCAAGGGTGATCTCGCAGCCCACCTGAAGACGATCGAGGCCGATCTCATTGCCTTCGCCCCGCGCATCGAAAAGCTCGAGGAATTGAAACCGCTTATCGATGCCGCCGGAAAACGGCTCGCATCGATCCAAGCCTCCCTCACGGCGGCAGACGGCGACGGCGAGTTCACCTTGCGAGAACTCATCGCGAAATTCCAGAAGGCCGTGGGCAAGCTCGAAGACCAGCTCACGACTATCGAAGGGAGGAATAACGATCTCCCGAAGCTGGTACGGGAACTCGCGAACGATAATGGGAGTCTTGAGATGCGGGTGCAACGGATCGAAACCGTCGCGCCGCAGATCGCTCCGCTCACGACGTCTTTCGCGACGCTTCGCGAAAGGCTTAACCGCCTGGATACGCTCGATATCCCCGGCACCTTACAGCAGCTCAATGATCTCGCCAAGGCCCTTGAAAAGGGGTTCGACGAGATCGAGGATGGCTGCCCGAGCGTTAAGGTCGAGCTTCTCGCTCTTCGCAAAAACGCTCTCCTTGCAAAGCTCGCGAAATTCGTTGAAGCGGTCGCCCTGCTCCCCGAGCAGGCTTCCGCAGCAACGCTCTCGGCATCGTAAGCCGACCCCAACTAAGCGAGCGCATTATGACTCCGCGGCCCGTATGTCACCTGACGTACGGGTCGCCTTTTATTCCCTTGATCCCCTTTCTTTTTTTCCTTATACTAGAACCTAGCCCATAACCCCCTCGAACCGCGTTGCGAGATGATTATTGCCCTCGCAAGGCATGATGAGGAGCCATGCCGGTGTATTGCGACGAGGAATAACGCAGGAAGCGCAATAATCAGCCACAACCCGTGGGGATAAGGCAGATATGCGCACTGCCTATGTCGCTCATCCTCAACGTATCAGGATGCGCCTTCGTCCTCGCTTCGTGGCAGTGCGCATATCTGCCGCTATCGCGACTGAGAGGATTATGACTAGGTTCTCGCAACGCCCCTATAGCTTAATGGCAAAGCAGTTGACTCTTAATCAATTGACCAAGGTTCGATTCCTTGTGGGGGCACCATTTCGTCTTACGGTACACACTATCGCATCATGCTCACGCTAGACACGGAGCTTTCGCACATCAAAGGCATTAATAAGAGGATCATCGCGGGCCTCGCGAAAATGGGTATCGCGACCGTGCGCGGGCTCTTGCTCCATCTTCCCGCGCGGTATGACGACTTCTCCCAGGCATCGGGCATCGCCGATCTCGCGATCGGGCAGACGGCAACCGTGCGCGGACACGTGCGGAAGATCAGCATGCGCCGCACCTTCCGCCGCAATCTTACGGTCATCGAGGCCGTAATCGCCGACCACACGGGCGCGATACGCGCCGTGTGGTTCAACCAGCCCTATCTCATGAACACGCTCGCGGTGGGAACCCCGGGCAGCTTCGCGGGCAAGGTTACCTACGCGCAGAACGGCCTCTGCCTCTCTTCCCCGGTCTACGAACCGGAAGAAGCCGAGGCTACGCACACGGGCGGGCTCATCCCCATCTATCCCGAGACGAAAGGCGTCACCTCGCGTGGCATCCGCTACCTCGTAAAACCGATCCTCCAGGCGCTTGGGCAGATTCCCGACTGCATTCCCGCGCCCGTTTTGAAATATGCGAAGCTTCCCGACTTCACGACAGCCTTGAATGCCGCGCACTTCCCCCAAAGCCTCGAGCAAGCCGAAACCGGCAAGAAGCGCATCGCGTTCGAGGATCTTTTCCTCCTCCAAATGGCGAACCTGCAAACGAAGATGCGCCTCGCGCAGGAACCGGCGACCCCCATACCATGGACCCCCGCCGAGCGCGATCACCTCCTTGCCGCGCTCCCCTTCACGCTCACTCTGTCCCAGCGCGGCGCGCTCGACGAGCTTCTTATGGACATCGCCCGCCCCAACCCCATGAACCGGCTTCTCCAGGGCGACGTAGGCTCGGGAAAAACTGTCGTCGTCGCGATCGCGGCACTCCTCGCGGCAAAGCATGGCTTCCAAACCGCGATCCTCGCGCCCACCGAAGTGCTCGCCCGCCAGCATTACCGCACGATCGCAAGGCTCTTCGGCGCGGCAATCCACGACTGGCACTCGAGTGTCGCCCTTATGACCGGCCATGAAGCCCGGATGTTCTATGGCGAAGACCTCGAAACCGCCGTGCCGAAGGCCCGCGCCGCGGAACGCGTGAAAGACGGCCAACTGCATATCGTGATCGGCACGCATGCGATCCTTGAAAAATCCGTCTCGTTCCATAAGCTCGCCCTGATCGCCGTCGACGAGCAGCATCGCTTCGGCGTCGAGCAGCGCGCGACGCTCGGAAAGAAAACTTCGGCTGCCTCGAAAGCCGCGCATCCTCTCATTCCGCACTTCCTCTCGATGAGCGCGACGCCGATCCCCCGCACTCTCTCACTCACCGTCTTCGGCGATCTTGAGCTCTCGACTATCGATGAATTGCCCGCCGGCCGCCTGCCGATCGTGACGAAGATCGTGCCTGACGCAAGCCGTACCAAAGCATACGACTTCATCCGCGCGCAGGTGAAACAGGGTCGCCAGGCCTTCGTGATCTGCCCGCGCATCGAACGCGCTTCAGCCGACACGGACGAGGGCATCCCCGCCGCAAAAAGCCACTGGGACGATGTGAAGGCCGTCGAGGAAGAATACGATCGCCTCGCGAAGCGCGTCTTCTCCGACCTCCGGGTCGGCATGCTCCACGGCAAGATGAAGTCGGCCGAGAAGGCCCTGATCATGAAGCGCTTCGCGGACGGCGAGCTCGACATACTCGTCGCCACGTCCGTGATCGAGGTCGGTGTCGACGTGCCGAACGCCTCGATCATGGCGATCGAAGACGCCGACCGCTTCGGTCTCGCCCAGCTCTACCAGTTCCGCGGCCGCGTCGGCCGCGGGGAACACCAGTCTGCCTGCCTTCTTTTTACCGCAAACCGATCAACGATCGCCCGCGAGCGCCTTACGGCGCTCATGACGGCAAAAAACGGCTTCGAGCTCGCGGAGCGCGATCTTCTCCTGCGCGGCCCGGGCGAATTCCTCGGTCAACACCAAACAGGATTGCCCGATACCATGATGGGGGCGCTGAAGAATATCGAACTCGTGAAAGCCGCGCGCGCGGGAGCCCTCGCCACCCTGGAAGAACATGGCGAGAAGCAGTCTCCGCTCCTCGCGGAGCGCCTTGCGAAATTCAAGCATTCCATTCACTTGGAATAAAGATCGTATCAAAAAATCCCGGCCGCATGGCCGGGATTTTTCTTGTCTCTCGCTCTGAAAACCGCTAGGACGCGAGCATCGCATCGAGCGAATATATGCCCGGATGCATAAGCGCGATGGCGATCGCGACGGCGAGCAGGATCAGATCCAACTCGTAACCGCCCACGAGCCCTTGCCCCTTCGATATCTTCCAGAAGAGCGCGACGATCATGATTGCCGCAATCGATATCGCCGCGGGCTGGGACAGCACCCCTAGAAGAATCGCTACGCCACCTACGAACTCGAGCAATGCGACGGCAGTCCCCCATACGTGGCCGGGCTTGAAGCCCATCGCCTCGAAATGCTGGGCAGTCATCTTCACGCTCTTCACCTTCGGCCATCCGTGTACGATGAAAATCAAGCCGAATGCGAGCCGCAGCACTAACATTCCCACATCAAGATCCATATGAAATAAATTTTCGTAATTTGGTATTTCCCCGAAACGACCTTTTGCGAACCTATGCATACAGCATACCACGCTATTTTTTGAGCATGGCATGTTATCCACACCGCCTCGCTCCTACGAAGCTACGCTGCGCAGATAATTATGTTCATACTTGCCTGATACTTTAAAAATCTGCATACTGGACCGTATCTCGCTCCCATCGTCTAATGGCTAGGACGCCTCCCTTTCACGGAGGAAATCGGAGTTCGATCCTCCGTGGGAGCACATAAGAAAAGAGCCTTCGATCGCGAAGGCTCTTTTCGCGCACGCAACCATCTCTTCGCCTAAAAACCCTTTATATATTTGTATTTCTCGCTATAGCTCCCAAGCCCGGTAACGCTTGACCTCGTACCAAGCCGAGCGCTCCGCTTTTCATACCGCTTTGGAACTACCCCGTATTAGCCCCAAAATAATCATTTTATGAGGATTTTTCGCATCCGAGAAAAGCGGCCGGGTGGTACGGCGCTCGGACTGGTACAGGGTTGACAAAATCCTTCCCCGGGAGTATACTATAAACACGATAAAGAACCGCCAATCCGGCGGCTTTTTGTTGGAGTTTTGGGGTAGTAACACCGCTTAACACCTATATGAACACATTGCTTTTCGGCCTTGCGCTTGCGACTTTCACGAGCTCGCCCATCGCGGCAGAGCCCATCATGACGCATCCTGACACCGTAAAAATGAAGGTTATTGCGACCGCCTACACACCTCGCCCGGAAGAGACCGACTCGACCCCGTGGCTCACGGCTGCCGGCACGAGGACGCGCGAGGGCGTCATCGCCTCGAACAACCTCCCGTTCGGCACAAAGGTGAAGATCAATGGCAAGATCTATACCGTTGAGGACCGCATGAACCGGAAGTATACGAACGCGGTTCCCGCGCGCATCGACATCGTCTTCATGTCCCTTGAGAAGGCCCGTAATTTCGGCAAGCGGGAAATCGAGATCGAGATCTTGAATAACGGCGACGAAGAACACGGCATCCGCATCAGCAAGGCGAATTCCACGGACGAAGGCTAACGCACAGAACAAAAAGACCCTGTTATTCGACAGGGTCTTTTTATATCAGAACGGACGCTCGCACTTCCCTCCCCCCGCCATGACCCCTGGGCGCTTCAGCTCCTCGAAGTCCCGCAATATAACGAATGCCAGAAGCACAAGGAGACTCGTCACCCGCATTCCCGGGCCCCATATGACCATAAGGTAATTGAATATCGTGTGAAAGACGGTTGCGGCGACGAGGCCGAACGCGAGATACGCCCCGCGCCGGCACGCGATGATCCCCCGGGCCCAGTAATAGCCGACGATGCCCGAGGCGAGACAATGCAGAAGCGTCGCCCCGATGAAGCGGAGCGTGAGGAGCGATACGCCGTTTGATGCGCGCAGAACGGTCGCTACGTTCTCGACCGAGGCGAACCCGAGCGCGGCGATCACCATATAGACCATCGCGTCTATCGGCTCGTCAAATTCCTTGCGCCGCGATATCCAGATGTAGACGACTGCCCATTTGAACACCTCCTCGATTCCCGCGAGAATGAAGAGATGAAACGGGTTTCCACCCGCGATGCCGCCCGCGAGAAGCAAGCTTTTTCCGAGCACCTGAAACGGCAGGACGAGGAACGTCACGAGACCGCCTAAGAGAAAGGTTGAGACGATAAGCCCCTTCGGCTCCGCGCGCTTCGTGTCTTCCTGCAGAAAGAAGAAAAGCCATGCGAGCCCGGGCAAGAAACCAAGAGCGCCGTAGAACAGTGACGGAGATATCATCGTATCAGTATACCCCGTGCTACAAATCCGCGCATAGCTTCGCGATCTCCATAATCGCGGATTTGTAGCGCGGGGTATGCTACAGCTACCACGAGGCGCCCATCAAAAGCCCCTCCCTTCCCGGCAAGTCCTTCCAAATCGCCTCGGTCACGAACGGCATGAATGGATGCAGGAGCTTCAAGGAACTCTCGATCACCGCGCGCAATACCGCGTCCGTCTCACTCCCCGGCTCCGCCTTCGCCGCCTCGATATAGATATCGCAGTAATCGTGCCAGAAGAAATCGTATGCCGCGTGGATCGCCTGCCCGAACTCGTAGCGGCCAAGGCACTCCTCGACAGCTTTCTTCGTCGTGGCAAGCTTTTCAAGCACGAGCCTGTCGTGGGTTCCGAGCCTCCTCGAATCGTATACTGCAGACGTTCCCGCACGACCCGCAACGAAGCGCGCCGCGTTCCACAGCTTGTTCGCGAACTTCTTTCCGGCCATGACCGATGTCTCGTCCCAGCGCACGTCCTGCGTGCCCATCGCCTGCCACGCGATCCCGAAGCGAAGAGCATCCGCGCCATACTTCTCAACCAAGGCGAGCGGATCTATGCCCGTGCCGAGCGACTTCGACATGCGCTTTCCGTCCTTCGTTAAAACTGTGGCGTGTATGAACAC
>JAHFLN010000028.1 GCA_023244835.1 Candidatus Harrisonbacteria bacterium | reverse complement strand
TGGCAACTCGGTGGGCACGACGATCTCGTCGCCTTCGGGCAACTGGTCGTCTAACGTGTACAGCGCAGACTTTGGCACGAGCTCGAGCTACATCAACTACATCATCCCGGCGAACACGACTCGCGTGCTCTCGGTGAAGGTTGATCTCTTGAGCACCTCGAACGTCACGCGTTTGACCGCGGCATTGAGCTCTGCAACTTCCAACTTGGAGGGCCAGATCTCGTTCCAGACGTCGAACGGAGGCGCTGCGACGGGCAACACGCTCATCGTCGCCACCTCGCCGCTTACCGTTGCGAAGAATCCTTCGTTCGGAACGGCGACGTACGTTGCTGGCGCGAACAACCAGCGTATGGCCTCGTTCGTCCTTACCGCTTCGTCGGCTGAGGGTGAAAAGGTCTCCACGCTGACCTTCGACAAGGACGCGACCTCCGGCATCATCATGCAGAACTTGCGTGTGATGATCGGCGGAACGCAGTTCGGCACCACGCAGGCAATCGTTGCGCCTGCAGCAGCGGAAACAGCCATGTCGTTCTCGGGTTCGAACCCGATCATCGTCCCGGCCGGCGGTTCGGTTACGGTTGACCTGTACGCAGACATTCTGACGTCCACGGCGACCTCGACCTACACCGCGGTCTTCGACTTGAACAGCGGCAGCGCGACCGGACAGACGTCGAACAGCTCGATCACGTGGCCGTCAGCGGTCTCTGGTCAGGATGTAACCATCTCGTCCGGCTCCACGCTTACGCTCACGACCGATTCCGACAACGTCGCCGCGACGTATCTCGTCATGGGATCGACGGACAACGTCTTGTACAAGCTGAAGCTTGCGGCTGACAACACGGAAGCCGTCCGCGTCACGGATATCACGTTCCGCGACACGATCGGAAGCAACACGGGCGGCGGCACCGGTTTCACCACCTTGTCGTTGTACGATGGCGCCACTCTGCTCGCTGGTCCGATCAACGCGACCGTTGGCAGTACTTCGGCGACTTCGACGATCGAGTTCCACCTCGGTTCGGGCAGTCCGTTCGAGATTCCGAAGAACGGCTCGAAGACCCTTACCTTGAAGGGTGACGTCGCATCCTTCGGCGCTGGCGGCGCCACGTCGAGCGCATCGCACGTGTTCGGCATCAATGCCATCAGCGACGTGATCGCTTACGGCAAGGATTCGAGCGCTGCGGTGACGATCTCGGGCACTCCGGTATCGATCGCCGCGCAGACCACCTACCGCATGAGGCCGATGCTTACGACGACGCTCTTGGGCGCTTCGTCGGCACGTCCCCGCGTTTCGCTTGATGACATAGCGACGTTGAACTGGAGCGCTAACGGCGTTGCGCCGGAAGACGGTCTCCGGATCAGCAGCGTTACTCTCAAGTTCGCGGGCACCTTGGCTCTTGCGAGCCCGGCAGCTGCCTTCTCGGTAGACTTGCTCGATTCGAACAATGTCGCATGGGCTAGCTCGACGACTCAGACTTGCACGCCGTTGGCAACAACTTCGTGCAGCGTGACGTTCGCTGCCAATGCGCCTATTGCGCGCGATTCGACCAAGGTTATCAAGGTCCGCGTCAACTCGAGTGGATTCCAGAACCCCGGCACGAACGGAGAGAGCGTTTCGGTTACCATCAACGCCGCAGGAGACATCCTCTGGACTGATGGCAGCGCGACGAACATCTCCTGGAACGCCGCGACTCAGAACGCCACGATTCCTCTCACGGTCGTGAACCTGAACTACGAGTAGTTTCTCGTAACCAGGCGATCGATCGGGTTGGATAGCAAAGCCCCTGGCCTTGAGAGCCAGGGGCTTTTGCCGTATGCTTATGCCCATATAACCTCCTATTCATGCATTTTTCCGCGCATCTTAAACGTTTCGTAATCCTCGGGCTTTATCTCGTACTTCTTACCCCGCTTGTTTTTCAGCATCATTTGATGAGCCCTCTCATCACCGCGAAGACGCTTTTTTTCCAGATTTTTGTCGCGTTAATCGTTTCGTGCTATGCGGTTCTCGCGTATGCCGAGCCGGAATATCGTCCGCGCCGGACGGCCGTAGGCCTCGCGTTTGTCGCTTATATTGCCACGCTCTTCCTTTCTTCCGCATTCGGCATCGATTTCACGCGCAGTTTCTGGTCCATTCCCGAGCGGATGACGGGCCTCTTCTTCATGCTTCATCTTAGCGCGTTCTTCGTCGTGCTTTCGGGGATTATCCGCGGTCCCGTTGCCTGGAGGAGGTACCTTATCTCGTCGTCGGGCATAAGCTTCGTTGTCGCGCTTTTTCCGGCACTCCAGCTTATTTTTCCTTCGATATTCTTCGATCCTGCCGCCCTCCGCTTTTCGGGCACCGTTGGAAATCCGATATTTCTCGCGGCGTATCTTCTATTCCATGTTTTCATAGCGGGGCATTACGCGATCGAGGCGCGGATGGAGGGGAGGAAACGACTCGCGGCATTTTGCTCGGTTATTGCCATCTTCGATCTTCTCGTGATTCTCATGACGCAGACGCGCGGCGCTCTCGTGGGTCTTGTTGCTGGGCTCGCTGTTTTTTCGGTTTCGTATGTTTTACGTCCTTTTGCCCTTGGTTTTATTTCGCCGCGCCGCGGACGCCAGGTTATTTTTGCCGCCTGGGCCGCGCTTATTCTTTTCTCCACTTTCTTTTTCGTGACTCGTTCCAATCCCGTGTGGCAGGCAGTCCCGATTCTTTCCCGCTTATCCACTCAGGGGCTTCAAGCCGCGCCACGCCTTATGGCTTGGCGGATAGGCCTTGCTTCTTTTGCTGATCGGCCGTTTTTCGGGTGGGGTTCCGAGAATTTCTACGCCGGGTTCAATGCGCATTATGATCCGCGTTTCTTGCGGTACGGTTCCGGCGAGATTGCCTTTGACAAGCCGCATAATATCTTCGTGCAGTCGCTCGCGGAAACGGGCATCGTCGGTTTTGCGGCATATCTCGCGTTCCTGATCCTTCTTTGTATCCGCTTCCGGCGCAAGCCATGGTTTCTGGCGCTTCTTGCGGGGTATTGCGCGCAGGATTTCTTCGCATTCGATACCGTGACAAGTTTCATGATGCTCGCAATCGTCGCGGCATACGCCGTTTCCTCCGACTCGCCCGATCCATCTTTTTCTTCTACGCATCGCGCTCCCAGCGTTCCGCTCGCCGTTTCATTCGGTCTCGCATTCCTCGCGCTTTCTTATTTCGTCTATTATCCCGTGTGGCGGGCGAGCCATGCGGAATGGACTTCCATCAACGAATTCATTCAACGGCGGGTTTCTGAGGGGAGGGCCGCTTTCGACGAAGCCCTTTCCGTTCGTACGCCGTATATCGACAATGTCCGTAAAGATCTCGGGCAGCTCATCGGGCAAATGCATCACCAAAATCTCGCGCTTCCCGACGCCCGGGCCTTGATTGCGCGCGCGGCGGATGAGTTGCGCACGGCCGTTCGGAACAATCTTCGTGATTATTCCTTTCCCATAGCATTCGCCGAGTTTTCAGCGAATACGAGCGATGTCGATACCTCGTACCTTTCCGAGGCCGAACAGATACTTGTCGATGCCGAGAAATTTGCGCCCGGCCGGCAGACCACGCTTCACACGCTCTCGAAGATCCTCTATCTCAAGGGCGACAAGCAGGGGGCCGCGGATGCGTATCGTCGGTCCATCGCTCTCGATCCGGAGGTCGCCGATCCCCATTTTTACTACAGCATGCTTCTTCTGCAGACGGGGGATGTGTCAGGCGCCGCGAAGGAGGTTGATGAGGCGGAGCGGCTCGGGAGGGCGCCGAAAAACGCGGCCGAGGCGGTAATGTTCGGCTCGTATTTCGGGGATGCCGGAGACTATGCGCGTTCGATACGGTATCTCCAGCAAGCACTCCTTTTCGATTCGCGGAACGCCGAATCGAAGCTCAAGCTGGGTCTCGTGTATTATTTCGACCGACAGCTCGATGCGGCGCGCAATGTCCTGCGCGAAGTCATGAAGACCGAAGACCTGAAGAGGTCGCCGCAATATCCCTTGCTTCAGCCGATTTTGCGGGAATTGGGCCTTTAGTATACTCTTTATTCACCCGTTTTCATGAAATGGTAGACACGAAAGAGGCGGATGGAGCGTTTTCGCGGGGGGATATAGCCGAATTTCTTAAGGATGAGGATGCGCTCAAGGGGAGCCTGGCCTTCCGAAGCCTTTCCTGGGAAACGAAATATCCCCACTTTCTCATTGCGAGGATGCTTTCTTTTCATGGCTGGCGACGAGGTTATTTTTCTTTGGGGGAATTTCTGCGTTTTCAGCTCCCCGGACGTTTTAAGTCTCAGGAGCTGCGTACCAAGTTTTCTTCTTTCCTTAATGCGGAGGCCGGATTATTAATCAGGGATTTCATTGCTCCCGACGGTTCGGTGATCTATAACGGCAACAGATTCTATCCGCCTGACAATAAGTATTACGACCTCTTCGGCTTGCTCTTCGAGGTTATCGTCTCGGATCAGTATCAAGCAAAAAAGTTCCTGAAAGCGGATTCCGTCGTGATCGATGCGGGGGCCAATATCGGAACGTTTTCGGTTCTTGCGGCGCATCACGCTTTTAAGGGGCATGTTTATGCCTTCGAGCCCGTTTCCGCCACATTCGAAGTTCTGAAAAAGAATACGGCTCCTTATTCCGCTATCTCCTGCTTCAGGAGCGGGCTCGGTGACGCGCGAGAGGCCAAGGACATACTGATTTATCCGGGGTCAACGTGCGGGAGCACGTTCGAAGACAGCGGAATTCTTTCGGCGCGACACCACCGTTCCGAGGATCTAGAGCGCGAGCGTACGGAGGTTACTACGATCGATGCGTTCGTTGTCGAACAGGGCATCTCCCGCGTTGATTTCCTGAAGATCGATACCGAGGGATATGAGGCTAAGATAGTAAAAGGGGGAAAGGAAACTATCAGAAAATGGAAGCCGGTCATCGCGATGTCGGCGTATCACCACCCCCATGACAAAGAATCCTTGCCCCGTCTTCTTGCGGATATATGTCCGGCGTATGTTTGCGATCTCCATCGCGGCTGCGAAGATGATCTGATTTGCTATGTGAAATGACGACGCAGGTCATTTAAAAAACAAAGGCATCCGCATCATGAATACCACGGCTTCCCCGACAGTGAGCGTCATTATCTCGACATACAATCGACCGCATCTCTTGCGGCGCGCGATCGAGAGCGTTCTTGCGCAGACATACGCCGCTTTCGAGCTTCTTATCATAGACGACAGAGGCAGTCCCGATACAAAACCCGTCGTCGCGGAAATTATCGCGCGCGATCCTCGGGTCATATATATTCCGAACGATGTCCGTTCCGGCTTGATGGAGAATAAGAACAAAGGAGTGCGATTGTCGAACGTCCATTCGCGCTACGTCGCATTC
>JAHFLN010000013.1 GCA_023244835.1 Candidatus Harrisonbacteria bacterium | reverse complement strand
AGACACGCTTACGCCTATCGAGAGCGTCGTCTGCTTCATGCTCCTCTGCTTCATCAAGTTCGCCTCATCGTTTGAAGAAACGCTTAAGGCGGACATGACGGCGGACGAGCCGCCGCTCCCGACGGAAGTCGTGCGCGGCATGTGGGAGCATTGCAAGGGAGGCCTCTGCTTTGTCGAAGGCACCGCCCTAAAGACGGAGAGCAGTGACGAGACCGACCGCCTCGTCATCTTCCGCGAGCTCTCTGGCGTTTTCGGCCTCCGCTGGATGCCGATTGCCGAATTCACGGCACCTGTCACGACCCCCGCAGGAACGCTCCCGCGCTATGTCCTCAAAACCAGATGCCCGTGATCCCAATCACGCACCAAGGAGCCCGGCTCTATGCCAACCGGGCTCCTTTTCATATTCCACTGTGATACAGTCGAGTGATGAGCATCTTCCACGCCGTACTCCTGGGTATCGTCGAGGGTATCACCGAATTCCTCCCTATTTCCTCGACCGGGCACCTCATCCTCGCAAGCGACCTATTGCATATCGTACAAACCCCCTTCGTGAAAAGCTTCGAGATTGCGATCCAGCTCGGCGCGATCCTCGCGGTCATAGCTCTCTACCGCGAGAAGCTCCGCAACTTCGCGATGCTCAAAACTATCATCATCGCCTTCGTCCCCACGGGAATCATCGGCCTTCTCGCGCACAAGCTCGCGAAAGCGTATCTTCTCGGCAATACGTCCGTCGTCCTCGTATCGCTTGCGATCGGCGGCATCCTCCTCATCGCCCTCGAGCTCCGGCATACGGAGAGGGGAGAAGAGGCGGGATCGGTTCGCGATATAACGACGCGGCAGGCGCTCGTGATCGGCTGCGCCCAATCCGTCGCTATCATCCCCGGCGTATCGCGCTCGGCCGCGACGATCGCGGGCGGACTCGCGCTCGGACTCCGCCGCGAGACCATCGTCGAGTTCTCGTTCCTCCTCGCCGTGCCCACCATGCTCGCCGCGACCGGCTTCGACTTCGCGCGAAGTTACACGCTCTTCTCATATGCCGACCTCGCCCCGCTTGCCGCGGGCTTCATCACATCCTTCGCGATCGCCCTCATCGCCGTCTCCTTCCTCCTTCGTTATATACGGACGAACACCATGATCCCGTTCGGCATCTACCGCATCGCCATCGCCTGCGTTTTTTGGCTCACCGTGGCATACTAGAGCCCATCCCATGATCCCATTCCTTAAAATCTATCTTTCCGTCCTCATTCCCTTTGCCGTTATCGACGGCGCATGGATCGGATTCGTCGCGCGCGGCTTCTACGCCCGGCACATCGGATTCCTCATCAACACCTTTAACCCCATTTCCGCGGGCCTCTTTTACGCCTTCTATGCCGCCGGCCTCTCGTACTTCGTCGCGCGCCCCATGATCGGCGAACCGCTCCCGAAACTATTCCTCGCAGGCGCCTTCTTCGGTCTCGTCGCATACGCCTCGTATGACTTCACCAACCAGGCGACCATACGGGAATGGCCCGTCATAGTCACCATCGCCGATCTCGCCTGGGGCGCTTTCGCGACGGGCGCCGCAGCCACGATCGCCGCATTTCTCACGCGCTAAACAATGTCCGACTACTACACGCCCCACCGCACGAAGAATCTCTACGACCCTTCATCGAAGGAGCCTTTCCGCCTTTCACGCTCGAAGATCGATCTCTTCATCGAATGCCCGCGTTGCTTCTACTTCGATCGCAGACTGGGCGTCGGCCGCCCGCCGGGATTCCCGTTCTCGCTAAACTCCGCCGTAGATTATTTATTGAAGCAGGAGTTTGATATCCACCGCGCTGCGGGCTCGAAACACCCCCTGATCGAGCGGTATGGCGTCGATGCCCGGCCCGTGCCGCACGAGAAGCTTGCCGACTGGCGCCACAATTTCACGGGCGTCGGTTGCCTGCATACGCCTTCTAACTTCTACGTCTTCGGCGCGATTGATGATCTGTGGCAGGATTCCCTCGGCCGTTATATCGTCGTCGACTACAAGGCAACTGCGAAAGCAGGGGACATAACAGCCCTGGACCAAGACTGGCATGCGGGATATAAGCGTCAGATGGAAACCTATCAATGGCTCTTGCGCCAAAACGGTCTTTCCGTATCCGACACCGGCTACTTCGTATACTGTAACGGCAAGACCGATATGAAAGCGTTCGACGCGAAGCTCGAATTTGCGATTACCCTCATACCGTACACGGGGAATGACTCCTGGGTAGAACCGACGCTTATGGAGGCAAAGACGTGCCTCGTGAATGACGATCCTTCCGAGGCGAAATCCGCGTGCGACTATTGCGCCTATGCCGCCGCGCTTACGAATGTCACGCCTAAGAAAAAAACGAGACGATTACCCGAGCAGTTGCCATTCGAGCTATTTTAAGGTATTACTACCGCATGATCCGGCCCATCGCGGGCCGGACACGCACGGCCGAACGCGGCCTTTGACACCCTAACGAAAAAGGAGATCTAGCTTCATGCGCAACTTCATGAAGATGCTCGCAGCCCAACACGCTTGGAGAAAATTCCTCTGCATCGGGTTCGATCCTGTTCTCGAACGCATTCCCTGCGGCGACGCGCCTCTCACGTTCCTTCAAAAGATCGTCGACGCAACCGCGGATATCGCCGGCTTCTACAAGCCGAATATCCAGTTCTTCCTCGGATTGCGTGCGGCGGGAATCGACGGGCTCGAAGTGCTCGAAGACTTGATCCAGTACATACGCACGGTCGCGCCTCTCGTGCCTGTCATTCTCGACGGGAAATGGGGCGATATCGGCTCGACCAATGACGCTACGATGAAATTCGTCGTGAGCGGCCAAGCCGACGCCGTGACCTTGAACCCGTATGTCGGCCCTGAGGGGCTCGAGCCATTCTTGAGCCGCAAGGATCTCGGGTGCCTCATCCTCTGCCGAACCTCCAATAAAGGCTCGGACTGGCTCCAAAACATGCAATTGAAAACCGGAGTCCGCGTCTACGAGCAGATCGCGTACGACGTGATGACGGGATGGAACCCGAACGGAAACTGCGGGCTCGTCGTCGGGGCAACCAACCCTCTCGAGCTCGCGAAAGTCAGGCATATCGTCGGCCTTATGCCACTCCTCATTCCCGGCATCGGGACGCAAGGAGGGGATGTGGAGCAGACAGTCACGAATGGCCAGGATGGCCAAGGACTCGGCATGGTTATCAATTCTTCGAGCGGCATAACGTATGCCTCGCAAGAACCCAACTACCCAGAGGCAGCCCGCGCCGAAGCGCTGAGACTGCACGGACTTATCAACTCCTTCAGAAAGGCATGCTGATCATGGCCAATCGGATTATGAACATTATGGACGCGCGGTCGATCGCCGACCTGCGCACGCTCTCATACGTCAACTTCGGAGACCACAACATCACGCCCGACGAGGTGAGGCATATTCTCGAGCTCTGCGACGCCGCATGGACGCACTCGGGGGATCCTAAGCATCCCCATGCCGCACTCAGGTCGGGACAATGCAGCACCGGGTTCTTCGACGTGCTGCGCGCCCTGCGCTTCACGAACATCTGCCGACTCTTCGCGCACCAGCTCGTGCGAAAGGCGAACCGGTTCATGGCAGAACACGACCTCCCGCAACCCGATTGGGTCGTCGGCAGTGACCACGCGGGAGCCGCGCTCTCGCACAGTGTGGCCGAATTCTTCGGCTGCGAGCATGACTTCACCCGGAAGGATCCGGAAAACCCCAAGCGGCAGATCTGGGAACGCTTCCAGATCGGCCCAACACAGAACGTCCTGAACGTCGAGGAGCTCGTGACGACCACGGGGACTCTGAAGGCCGTCCGGGCGGGAATCCGCGAAGGAAACCCCACGGACGTCATGTTCATGCCGTTCGCCCTCACGGCCGTCCATCGGAGCGACGAGGCCAGCGTCGAAGATCATCCGATCATCTTCCTCGCGCACTTCGACGTCAAAACATGCGATCCTGGCGACTGCGAGCTCTGCAAGGGAGGCTCGAAACGGCTCTCACCCAAAACGCACTGGCTCGAACTCACGAAGCCGTAGGGGAGAGGATCTCCCGTTTTCCGAAGTAAAAAAAACGAGCCCGCCAGGTGGAACCTGACGGGCTCTTGTTTTGTCCGAATACGCGCTATCTCCGTTTTCCCGGATTGAGATCCACCGTCTTGTCGGCGAAGCTCATGATGAGGATCGGGCCGTCGATCCACCGATCCTCGTGGAAACCCCGCAAGACGGCGCGCGGGCCATCAACCGAGAAACCCGCGAAGAAGCGGCCCTCCTCGGAACGATACTTGTCACCCCTCACCCCGCCCGACACATATGAGAGGAGCGAGAAAACCGAGAAACGCTTTCGCGGAAATGTGGACTTGCAGAATTTCAACATCGCCGCGATATCCCAAATTGTCGCCTCGGCCCCGATGCCGCGCCTCCTGACTTCGTCGAAGACGCTGTGCGGCGTCCGCTTCCTGTTAGACTGGAACGCGATATACGGATCGAGACAAACTCGGACATTGAACTCCTCGTTGCTCTCGGTCGAGATATCGTCTTCAAATACGTCGCATGTCCTCTCGGGATATGCCGTCTGCAAACACGCGCCGTTCGCCCCCAGCATCCTGCCCGGGGAGACGAGGAACGCCCCGAAGACGTTGCGCCGGCGGCGCTTTCCGGCATTACGATCGCAGAGCGCGTCCAACGCAGTACCTGAATTATCCACGATCGAGAGAAGTCGCGCGCCGATTCCCTCCTCGCCATACATCTTGCAATGCCTTCGCAGAAGGCTTCGCGTGTTCGTAAAATCGCGCATGAGACGCGCTCCGTTTCTAGCCCCCTAGGGGCATTTTCATGTGATGGAGAACCGCATCTAAAATACACCGACTTTCAAATTAAGTCCATTCTTGCTACGATAGACGCATATGGCGAACACCGACTTCCCGAAATTCATCGCAGGGCAGACCGCCGACCTTATCAAGCAGGCCGATGCGAAAGCGACCTCCACCCTCTATGTCCTCGGCATCTCGACCGCGGCTCTCATGGCGCGACTCACCGCCGTGAAAGCCTCGGGCGCAATGACTCCCCGATGGACTCTCTTTTTCGCCCTCGCCATTATCATGATCATCCTCGCCTTCAAGAGCATTATCGCCGTAATCTACCCCCGCCTCGGGAAACCCGGAAAGAACGACCTAACCTATTTCGAGAGCGTGGCGCTGATGACGAAAGACGCCCATGCGAAAGAGGGGATGGATATGGATGACATCTCGGTCGCCCGCGCACTCCACGGCAACGCATGGAGCCTCGCCCAAGTCGCCCACCGAAAATATCACGCGCTCCGCGTCGCTCTTTCGATGACCGGCGTATCGATCGCCTCGACAATCCTCATCCTCCTTCTTGCCTAAGCAGGGCTTTCAGCCCGAAAGTTGCCATTTTCCCGAAAGCCTGATACGATAATGGGTACTAATCCATGCCGAATCCTGCGAAAAGCAACTCGCCCCTCGCCCAACTCTTCAAGGAGCCCGGAGCGTCCGTAGCCCTTAAAAAGGGCGAACTCGTGACCGTCGTCTATATCGGCCAGACCCAGCACGCCCACTTCTTCGACCTCGGGCGCCTCGGCACCGGCATCATCTACGGCATCGAGCTTATGAATGCCTACGAGACATTGAAAGTCCTCGCGCCCGGCGACAGCATCCTCGCGAAAGTCGTTGATGTGGAGAACGACGAGGGCTATGTCGAGCTCTCGATCAATGAGACCTCCAAGCACAAGGCCTGGCAGGAGATTCAGGAGATGCAGGAGCGCGGCGAGCCGATCAAGGTCACGATTATGGCGGCGAACACCGGCGGCCTCATCGCCCCAATCCGGGATCTCAAGGCATTCCTGCCCGTCTCCCAGCTCGCGCCCGATCACTATCCGCGCGTTACGGACGGCGACCGCGTGAAGATACTCGACGAGCTGAAAAAGTTCGTGGGGCAGGAGATCACCGTCAAGATCATCGACTTCAACCCCCGCACCGCGAAGCTTATCGTTTCGGAGCGTGGCGTGCTCGACGAAAACACGAAAGAAAGTCTCGCGAAATATGCCGTTGGCCAGACCGTGAAGGTTATCGTGTCGGGCGTCGCGGACTTCGGCGCCTTCGTGAAGTTCGAGAGCGACCCGGCAGTCGAAGGCCTGATTCACATCTCCGAGATCGACCACCGCCTCATCGAGGATCCGCGCGAGGCCGTGACGATAGGGGACACGCTCGACGCGCAGATCGTCGAAATTAAGGACGGCCGCATCTCCCTGTCGCTCAAGGTGCTTAAGGAAAATCCCTGGGATTCCGTCCTCGCCCGCTATACCGAGAACCAGACGGTCGAGGGTATCGTGCACCGCTTCAACCAGCTCGGCGCGGTTGTGAAGCTTGACGCCGATTTCCAAGGACTCATCCGCGCGGCCGAATTCGGCGGCACAGAAGAGATGCAGAAAGCCCTCTCGGTCGGCGGGAAAGAGACGTTCGTGATCGAGGCGATCAAGCCCGCGGAGAAGCGCATCATGTTGAAGCTCCCAACGAAATAAGAAACCATATCACTATATAATCACTCACATGCTCAGCATACGGCAGAAGAAAACGGTAATAGGCACGGCGAAGGCCCACGACACGGACACCGGCTCGACCAAGGTCCAGATCGCGCTTCTCACGAAGCAGATCGAAGAGCTCACGGCGCATCTGAAGAAGCACTCGAAGGATCATCACTCCCGCCGCGGCCTCCTGCAGATGGTCGGCAAGCGCCGCCGTCTCATGAAGTACGCAGAACGCCATGGCGCGCAATAAGGAACAGCGCGTCGGCATTTTCATAGACGTACAGAATCTCTACCACTCCGCAAAGAACCTGTTCGGCGCGCGCATAAACTACAAAGAACTCCTGAAGGAGATCACGGCCGGCAGAAAACTCTTGCGCGCCGTCGGCTACGTGGTGAAGACCGACACGACGGAAGGGGAGGCTTCGTTTTTTGAGGCGCTTGAGAAGTCAGGCGTTGAATTGCGCGTGAAGGATATCCAGATATTCGCGGGCGGCGCGAAGAAGGCTGACTGGGACGTCGGCATGGCGGTCGATGCGATCCGCATGGCCGGCTCGCTCGACGTCGTCGTGCTTGTGACGGGCGACGGAGACTTTATCCCGCTCGTCGAATACCTCAAGTGGGGCCTCGGGAAGACCGTTGAGGTTGCCGCGTTCTCCCGCAGCACGTCCGGCAAGCTGAAAGAGGTCGCCGACACCTTCGTCACGATCGATGACTATCCTTCGACGCTACTTCCGATCGGCCGCGAACGGAAATCCGCCGCAGCCGCACCGGCAGCCGCGCCGGCTCCAACTCGCACGGCATCTCCCGCGCCCCGGCGCGCATCATCCCGCCCCGCCGTCCCGCCGATACGGCCCCCGCGCACAGCGAAAAGCTCCGAAGGAGCTAATGATTTCTAATGGACTTGCAACGCACCCGATTCGAAACATCGTTTGAGGGAAAGAAGCTGACGCTCGAAACCTCTCGCATCGCCGAACAGGCGAACGGCGCGATCATCGCCACCTACGGCGGTACCGCGATACTCGCGACCGCGGTCATGGAAGGAAAAGAAAGCCCGAAAGACTATCTTCCGCTCACCGTCGAGTTCGAGGAGAAGTTTTACGCGACCGGAAAGATTCTCGGTAGCCGCTACGTGCGCCGCGAAGGCCGAGCCGCCGACAGCGCGATACTCTCCGCACGCATCATCGATCGCACGATCCGCCCCCTTTTCGACCAAGGGCTCCGGCGCGACCTCCAAGTCGTTATAACCGTGCTCTCGTACGAGGAGGGTTACGACCCGGTCTTCGCCGGACTTATCGCCGCATCAGCCGCGCTTTCGATATCAGACATTCCGTGGAGCGGGCCCGTAGCCGGCGTACCGATCAAGAAATCAGACTCGAAGTCCGAATGGGAGGCATTCGTCGCGGGAACCGCGGAAAAAATAAACATGATCGAGCTCGAGGGACTCGACGCGGATGAAGCCGAGATCGTTGCGGAATTTGAGAAGGCAATGACAGAGATCAAGAAGCTCGTCGAGTTCCAGAAGGGAATGATGACAAAGATCGGCAAGTCGAAAGCGGCCGTGAGCCTCGCTACCCCCGACCTCGCGCTCCGCGACAAGGTCCGCGCGTTTCTGGACGGCAGACTCGAAAAGGCGCTCTATGTTGCCTCGAAAATCGATCGCGTGGCGAGCGTCATGCACGTACAGAAAGAACTTACGGAATTCCTGAAGGGGCAGGACGCGGAAGAAAGCGAGATCGCGGAAGCGGGCGCCCTATTCGAGACATATACCGACGAGATCGTCCACAAGAATATCTGCGACCCCGTAGACGGGGAAGAAAAGCGTCCCGACGGGCGGAAGCTCGACGAGGTACGTGACCTCCACGCGGAAGCGGGGGTTCTCGAGCGCATCCACGGCTCTGCGCTTTTCGTGCGCGGCAATACCCAAGCCCTCGCGACCGTGACCCTCGCGCCGCCCGACGCTCACCAGCTTGTCGAGAGCGCGCTTTTCCAAGGCAAGCGCATGTTCATGCTCCACTACAACTTCCCTCCGTACGCGACAGGGGAAACGGGTTCCTTCCGCGGCCCCGGCCGGCGAGAAATCGGGCACGGCGCCTTGGCCGAAAAAGCCCTGAAACGCATCATGCCCTCACAGGACGAATTCCCGTATACCGTCCGCGTAGTCTCCGAAATCCTCTCCTCGAACGGTTCATCTTCCATGGCCTCGGCCTGCGCCGGATGCCTCGCGCTCATGGACGCGGGCGTTCCCATAAAGAAGATGGTCGCAGGCATCGCGATGGGTATGATGAGCGACCCCGCCCGAAATATCTATAAGATCTTGACCGACATCCAAGGGCCGGAAGACCACTACGGCGACATGGACTTCAAGGTCGCCGGCACGAAGGACGGCGTAACCGCCGTACAGATGGACGTGAAAGTCGACGGGGTGACACCCGCGATCGTCGGCAGAACCCTGGCGCAGGGCAAGCGCGCCCGGCTTCACATCCTTTCCGCAATGGAGAAGGCCCTGTCCGCCCCGCGCCCCGATATCTCGAAATACGCCCCAGTTGTCATGAAAGTCATGGTTGACCCGTCGAAGATTGGCGAGATCATCGGCCCTGGCGGCAAGATCATCAACGGCATCATCGAGGCGACCGGCATTATTAATATGGATATCCAGCAGGACGGCAGCGTATTCATTTACGCGCCGGACAAGGAGGCGGCGCTCATGGCAAAAGACGCGGTGGACGGCATCGCCCACGAGTATCAAGTGGGGGATATCATAGAAGGAACCGTGGAACGCATTCTTGAATTCGGCGCGATCGTCGAGTGGGGAAACGGCGCAAGCGGCATGATCCATATATCGGAACTGAAGAATGGCTACGTGAAGAGCGTTGAAGACGTTGTGAAACTTGGAGACTTCGTGCGCGCGAAGATTATACGCGCCGAGAATGGAAAAGTGGCGCTCAGCCTCAAGGGACTCTAGGCACTCCGGCGCATACCCCTCGCGACGCATGAAGTAAAAGAGCGGCATCTCACTTTCCGCAACTAAGCCCGGATCACCCGATCCGCGGCTTTTTTATTTCTTCACACAATACCGACGCCCGCCACATCCTGAGAAAAAAGTTGTCCACAGCTTGTATGCATGCGGAATGCTATGCTTAAAACACTATGGACCCATTAAACCCCTTAACGCCTCCCACCCCTTCGCAGCCCCAAAACCTACCGCCCACCCCGCCGACTATCCCGCCGCGCCCACAGCAGGCGAGCAACCTCGTTCCGCCGCCGCCCGCCGCCCCTGATGTGCGCGTTCGCACCATGGAGTCCGACGCGGCATCCGCCAAATCAAGCGGAGGGGGGGAACCCGAACCTCAATTTGTCACATTCCCCGCGCCGACCGGAGCCCCTGCACCCGAAGCGATGGAACTAGCCGCGCCTCAGGGAGGAGGCGGCAGCAAAGCTCTTATATGGCTCATCGCGCTTATTATCGTGCTCGGAGCGGCATGGGGCGCCTATGCCTATCTCTGGCCCATGCTCAACCTAACGAACCCCTCTCCTGTCGCGCCCGCCGAGCAAGCGCCGGTCCCTGCCGCGCCCGCCGAACCCCAGCCCGCAGTAGTTCCGGCGGCAGCCGCACCCGCCCCAGCGCCCTCGCTTGGACTCCCTCCAGGATCAGCAACCACTGTTGTGATTGACACGACGCCTACGGGTATCATCGCCGCCCTCGCGAAAGAAGCCGCGACCGAACCGGAAGAAGGCGATGTGAGAGAATTCGTTCTTTCTGACACAGCCGGCCCCGTTTCTTTCACCACGTTCCTCGGCGCGCTCCTCCCCGAAGCGCAGAAAACAGGTCTCATCGATCTCTTCTCAAACGGCTTCTCGCCGCGCTTCGCAAGCTATGCATTCTATGACGAAAAAGGCATATGGCCCGGCTACGTGATCGAGATGGACCCTGCGCGCATGCCGAATGTCGCAACCCTCGCCCCCAGCCTACAGAAACTCGAAAGCTCCTCGTACGCCAATTTTTTCCTCTCGACTCCCGGAACGCCCGACATCTTCCGCACCGGACAGGTTAAGAGCGCGTACGTCAACCGCTTCGTGCCACTGTCCCAGCCCGGCGCATCGTTCAACTACGGCATATTCGGCAAGTACGTCATTATCAACACCTCGTATGGCGGGCTCCTGAAAGCCCTCGACATGTTGAAGCTCTAACGTTATCCGGGATAGACTTGCTTATAGAACTCCGCCGGCACGCACCCCTAACAGAAAGGAGGATGGGCATGTGCCAAGCCCTCACGTACGACGAAGGATGGGTCACGTGGTCGGAAGATCCGGAAACCCTTCCATTCAAGAGTCGGTTCGGAGTGGGTCCTTTCTACTTCTCCAAAGTCGTGGAGGTTCCGCTTCACATCGTACGGATGGCGAACGGAAAGCATTATCTGATGCACGCTGCAATCCCGGGACGAAAGAAGAATACGGGGCTTCCGCTCCGCTTTTTCAAAATCGTTCCGCCGCCAACCGGGTGACTCCCGCTCGCCCGAAAGCCCGCCCAGAAATGGACGGGCTTTTCTCATGCCCCGCGCAAGCGATATCCGAACGCTTCCGCGAGGTGGCGTTCTGACACGCCCGAGGACCCTTCGATATCCGCGATCGTCCGCGCCACCTTCAACACGCGATAATAACCGCGCGCCGAGAGGAGCGCGCCCTTCCACGCTTTCTCAAGAAATCGCTCGCCCGGCGCATCGAGCCCGATCACGGCTTCGCACTGCTTTGATGAAAGTTCGCCGTTCAGGCGGCCACCGCGAGCATATTGCACAGCGCGCGCCCTTGTAACGATTCCACGCGCGGTCGCGGAATTCATACCCGCTCCGAATCCGGCCGTAAGATCGGAAAGCTCCACCCGCGGCACGGACACCTGGATATCGATACGATCCATAACAGGGCCCGATATCCGCTTCGCGTATCGGGCGATCTCGTGCGCCCCGCATGAACACCCCCTCTTTTCGTCACCCGCGTAGCCGCATGGACACGGATTCATCGCCGCAACGAGCATGAAGCGCGCGGGGAGCGACACGCTTCCTTTTGCCCGCGCGATCGCGATCTTCCCCGCCTCGAGCGGCTCGCGCAAGGATTCCACAACATCCCGCCTGAACTCGGGAAACTCATCCAGAAAGAGTACGCCGCGGTGCGCGAGGCTGATCTCGCCCGGGCGCGGATACGTCCCGCCGCCCACGACGGAAGGGGATGAGGCCGTATGGTGCGGCGCGCGGAACGGCCGCGACGCGATGCAGGAGGCGCCCCCCAGGCATCCCGCAGCGGAGTGAACTTGCGTTACATCCATCATCTCCCCGTAGTCCATCGGCGGCAGGATCCCCGCGAACGCCTGCGCAAGCATGGTCTTTCCCGATCCGGGACTCCCAACCATGAGCACGTGGTGTCCGCCGGAAGCCGCGACGACGAGCGCGCGCTTCGCATGCTCCTGTCCGCGCACATCCCCGATATCAGACCCGATCGCCGCCTCGGGGACACATACACCCGCATGCTCCGCGGGCGCGATAGTCTTCCGTCTCTCAAGATGAGCGACGAGCTCCGTAAGGGAGCCGACGGGAATTATCGCGATGCCCGACACGATCGCGGCCTCCGCCCCATTAGCCCTAGGAACATAGAGTTCCTCCATGCCGCGAAGCGATGCCATGCTCGCGATATTCAGCGCTCCCTGCACGGGACGCAGCGACCCGTCGAGCGCGAGCTCGCCCACGAACATCTTCCGCGAACCGTCGAATTTCCCCATCTGCTCCGTCGAAAGGAGATATCCCACGGCAATTGCCACGTCATACTGCGAACCAGCCTTCCGCATATCCGCAGGAGCCAAGTTCACCACGATCTTCCTGTTTTCCCGCGACGGGGGCTTCATGCCGCTGTTTGTGAGCGCCGCGCCGACGCGCTCCCGGGCTTCGGTAACCGCCTTGTCGGCCAGCCCGACTATAGAAAAAGAATGGAGGCCGACGTGAACGTCGACCTCCACCTCCACGCACCGCGCCCGGATCCCGTCGAGCTCGCCGGAATAGATACGCGCGAAGTGTGTCTGCATGGACCGAATATCCCTACTTCTTCGCCTTGCACGCCATGCATGCGCGCGATTCGGGATCGATTTCCAATATCGCCCTCTCAATTGCGCCTCCGCATAATTCGCATGTGCCGTATGTCCCGGCCTTCACGCGCTCCAGGGCATCCAAGACCCGGTGCAGACGATCCTTCAAGGCTATCGCCTCCGCCTGCACGATGCCCCGCTCCTCCGACTCATCCGTTTCCGTATCCCCAGCATCCTCTCCCTCTCCCATTTCGGCGCCCTGGATCACGTCCTTTATCTCATGGGAAAGCTGGTCGCGAAGCGCGAGCAGGGACTCTTCAAATTTGGCAATTTCTTCAGTAGTCATATCTAGAGTCTATCTCATAATCCTCTCGGCCGCGATAGCGGCCGAGAGGATTATGAATATCACAGCGTCTCCGTCGCGGAACACTTCTCGATCACGATCGGCGCCGCGGACGAGCCGCGCCCGTACGAATACCCAAGCGCAAAGCCCAAAGAGACGAGGAGCGCCGCCGCGATGCCGAGCCTCAAACGATTTTCTCCTTCCATGCCACCCATCCCTTACGCTTATTTCTTCGCGAACGGATTCGGCACATCTCCCGTTCCCAAGACCTCGAAGTGGACATGGCATCCCGTCGAATTTCCCGTCGATCCCATCGACGCGATTCGGTCTCCCGCGGCGACCATCTGGCCGAGCGAAACATCGTTTTTCTCGTTATGCGCATATCGCGTACTCACCCCGTTACCATGGTCAATCTCGATATAATTGCCATATCCGCCATCCCAACCCTCGTGCGAGATCGATACCTGGCCAGGAAAGGCGGCGTATACTCCCGATCCGCACCGACCTGCCACGTCGATCGCATTATGCGCATGAAGGACGCCCCAGTTGATTCCCCGGGCAGGAAGGGAAAGTCTCCGTACAAACTCAGACGCGCTTCCCGCCGCAGATGGAGCGTATGATTGACCCGACTCTTCTGCCAGTGCATCATGGAACATGAAACCGGCGGGCCGCGGGGATTCTACCGGCCCGTACCCCTCTCCCAAGGACGCTTCGCCCGTCGAAGCGAAGGCTGGTCCGCCGGAAGCGGGGACTCGCCCCCCATCCTCATTCAATCGGGCGTATGAAACGCCGTTCATGAGCGAGGCCCCACACAGGAAAATGACCGCGATAACGGCCCTGTTTACGAGTAAATACTGCTGTATCCGGAGAGTTTTAATACCATGAATCCTAGCAAAAAACTGAATGCCCTGCAACACGAGGCGGCCACCCATCCGGGCGGGCCGCTCTTGATCGCCGCCGGGGCCGGAAGCGGAAAAACCCATACCCTCGTCGCCCGTCTCACGCACCTTATGGACACCCTCCGCGTTCCCGCGCCCCGCATCCTCGCCATCACCTTCACGAACAAGGCCGCCGAGGAGATGAAGAAGCGCACGAACGCCCCAGGAGGCATGTTTGTCGGCACGTTCCATTCCTGGGGAGCGCGCATGCTCCGGCATGAGGCGCCCCGGCTCGGACGCACGCCGGGCTTTACCATTTTCGACGAGGATGATGCCGGATCACTTCTAAAGCACATTGCGAAGAACCGCAACCTCCCGAAAGAAACATGCGGCGTTCCCGTCCTCTCTCGCCTTATCGGTACAGTAAAAAACGAAGGCGTCTCGGCCCGCGAGGCCGCCGCACGCGGCCCGAAAAGCCTCGGACCCGATACGGCGGAGGCGGTATGGAACGACTATGAAACCGCGCTTCGCGAGAACAATGCCTTCGACTTCGATGATCTCATACAAAAGCCGGTCGAGCTCTTCCGCTCCCATCCCGACCTCCTCGCGGCATATCGAAATAAATACGACCATATCCTGATCGACGAGTACCAGGACATCAACGGCATCCAATACGAGCTCGTGCGCATGCTTGCCGAAGGCCACAGGAACCTGAGCGTGGTAGGGGATGACGCGCAATCAATCTACGCGTTCCGCGGAGCTGACTTCAGGAACTTCCTGAACTTCGAGCGCGATTGGCCGAATGCGAAAGTGGTCGTTCTCGAGGAAAATTACCGCTCGACGCCCGTGATCCTCAACGCGGCGAACTGCATCATCAAGAACAACGCCGTCCAGAGGAAAAAGACCATGTGGACTGATAATCCCTCGCGGGGGAAGATCGGGGTCTATGCCGCGGACAGCGACGAGCACGAGGCGGAATGGATCGTAGGGAAGATCCTGTCCGAGATGCGCGGCGGCACCCCGCTCGAAGCAATCGCGATACTCTACCGCACAAACGCCCAGTCCCGCGCGCTCGAGCAGGCGCTTATCGCCTGCGGCATCCCGTACCGCATATTCGGAGGCATCCGCTTCTACGAGCGCAAAGAGATCAAGGATATCATGGCGGGCCTGCGGCTCGCGGCGAATCCGAGCGATACGGTGAGCGCGGAACGCCTCATGAAGAACTTCTCGAAAGGGAAGGCTGTCGGTCTCATCGAAAGCCTGCCGCGCCTCGGCGGGACGAAGACGGCGTCTCAAATCATCGAGCACTTCCTCTCGAGCACCAATTATCTCGACTACCTCAAGAACAACTTCAAGAATAGCCGCGAACGCATAGAGAACGTGCAAGGGCTTATGCGCTTCGCCGCGCAATTCGCCGAGAAGGGGATCGCCGCTTTCCTCGAACAGGCGACGCTTGCGCAGGGCCAAGACCTCCCACAGGGAAAGCAGGGCGTACATATGATGAGCATCCATATGTCGAAGGGTCTCGAATTCGACACTGTGTTCGTTGCGGGCGCGAGCGAAGGAATGCTGCCGCACCACCGATCACTTTCCTCAGCAGGGGAAATGGAAGAGGAGCGGCGCCTCATGTACGTGGCGACGACGCGCGCGGCGAAGCGCCTTTTTTTCTCCTTCTCGGGCATCCCATCCCGATTCCTCTACGAGATAGATGGCGATTTGGTTGAATTCGCGAATGCGGCCGAACGCCCGGGACGCCCGAAAAGCCTGCCCTCGGAGGAAGACTTGTGGCTCGACTACGACTGATATGGATATCGTCCCGAAGCCCAAGAAATCCCTCGGCCAGCACTTTCTCATAAATACAAAGGCGCTCGAGGCGATTGCCAAGTCTCTCGCTATTCCTGAGGGATCAACAATCATCGAGATCGGCCCCGGGCACGGCGAGCTCACCGACATCCTCATCGCCTCGCCCGCGACGACGGTTGTCGCAATCGAGAAAGATCACGAGCTCGCAAACGCCCTGCGGGCGAAATACGCATCCCTAAGCCCGAAACTCGAGATCATCGAAGGGGATGCTCTCACGGAGCTCGCGCGAATCGCGGAACGCATCCGAACCCCCTACGTCCTTGCCGGCAATATTCCCTACTACATAACCGGGCATCTGCTCCGTATCGTGGGCGAACTTCCCGAAAAGCCGCTCCGCACGATTCTCACCATCCAAAAAGAGGTCGCCCTCCGCATATGCGCCGCCCCTCCCGGCATGAATCGGCTTTCGGCCTGCGTGCAGGCCTGGGGGGAGCCCCGCCTCGCAATGACGCTTTCGCCTACCGATTTCAACCCGTCTCCCACGATCGACTCCGCGATCATCGCGATCGAAACGAAGGATGAAGAATCACGCCGAGCAATACCGAACAACTACTATGAAACCGTCCGCGTCCTCTTTCAACAACCCCGGAAAACCATCCTCAATAATCTCGCGCATGGACTCACCCTCGAAAAAAACGACGCGCTCAATCTGCTTAAAAAAGCCGGTCTCTCTGGAACGGAGCGACCGGAGAACCTCACTGTGAAGACGATCGGAGAAATTGCCTGGTTATCCACTCACTGATCGGTATTTTTTACCGTATACTGAAGAGGTGTTTGGGCTCACTTCAAAAACGGCCTGGGTATTTTTGATCGTACTCGGATTTTTTGCCGCCATCGTGGCATTCGGAAATGCCGTAGGACCCCCGAAAACCGCCGTGATGTACACACCCCCCGAGACTTCCCGGGAAAAGATTTCTGATGACCTCGCTATCGGAAAACCAATCCCCGAACCATCCTCGGCAACATCCTCTGAAGGTTCCGTTTTCGCGGCTGCGACGTCTTTAGATGGCAATCTAACCAAAAACCTCGCCACGATCATCGGAAAGGGAATCCTCGACCGAAATCCCGACGGGCCGAAGGATGGCATGATCACCGTAGGTGGCATCGACACGATAACTGACCAGCTACTCGCGGAGCTGTCCCATAATCCGAATCCTTCTCGTTTTATACCTCCTGCCAATACCATCGCCATCATCATCGATAATTCAGCCAAGGAAAGCGAGTATCTCCTAGCCACGAGCCGCGTGCTCACCGAAGCGGCGAATGGACCTTCTCCTGACCCGACGGCGCCTATCGCGGAGCAGATGGCATACATTGCGAACGAATATCGGAAATTCGCCGATACGCTTATGACAATCCCGACACCGCCTACGCACGCCGCAGAGCATCGCGAAAAGATCAGCCTCATACTAGGCAAGGAGAAGATGTTCGAGGCAGCCGCCAACTATGACAAGGATCCGCTCTATGCCCTTATTGCCTTGGAAAACATAAACCAGATGAAATGAGACGCTTTACTGCGACAACTCTTCTTGCGCTCATCATCACGGGATCCCTGCCGCTCCTACCGCGCTCGCTCCCCCTCCCAGACCAACGCGTCCATGCCCAATTTGTCGTCGTTGATGCCGATGCAAGTCGTAGGGCAGTGGTAAAAGCCGCGTTAGACGTCACACTTGCGACCTTAAAAAAACGCCTCTTGGATTTCATCGTCGACGAGATCGTCGTATGGATCCAAGGAGGAGGGAAGCCTCTCTTCGTAACCGATTGGCGCGCATTCCTCGCCCAATATGGCAATATCGTGACCGGCGACATCGTGATGAGTCTCGGCCTTGGCGCAGTCTGCAGCCCCTTCGGATTCCAACTCCAGCTCGCCGTCATGGCGCCGCCGCGCTTCTCGAGCCAGGTCACCTGCACGCTCGACAAGATTGTCGGGAATATGGTCGCTTTCTATAATAATTTCCGGACCGGGGGATTCATCGCCTACCAGGAGATGTGGCAGCCAAAGAATAATTTCTACGGAGCGCTTCTCCTCGCCATGGACGAAAAGGAGGTTAAGACGAGCGACCGCCGCTATGCCGCGCTCCAAGAAGCCCAGGCGGGCGCGGGTTTCCTCGGCACTAAGAAATGCGATGGGGCGGGCCACTGCTTCATTACAACTCCCGGCATGACTGTCGGCGCGATGACCGCGAAAGCAATGGGCACGAACATCGACTGGCTCATGAGCAGCGACACGATGGCTGAGTATGTCGCCGCCATAGCCGACGCCCTCATCAACCGCCTCATAAAGGAAGGGGTCAGTGGCATACAAAGAGCCGTAGCGGAAAACGCCCCGCCCATCGGCTATATTCCGCAAGCACCGAAAAAAGAAAAGCCTTGCGACAGGCTTCTCGGCCAAGATCTCGCCGCATGCGAAGCCGCACTCGCTCAGGAAGCTGGCAATGTAACACTCTTGCGCTCTTCCTATGCGAACCTGATCGACGCGACGCTCGTGCCGCTCGCGGACGCTCAGCGCGATCTCTTAGCTATGGGGACGACGCAACAAATGCTCGTGAGCCGCGTGAGCGAGGTGAATAATTGCCAAATCGGCCGAAACACTCCCGGTAGGGAAGACACGGTCGTCGAGCTCACGCTCGAGCAGAAAACCCTCGCCGATATGAATAACGCCATCCAAGAACTCCAGGCACAGACCGTGCCGCTCGTGAATGCGCGCGCGGCTCTCACGACCACTTCGACCACCGACATCGTGACCCTGAACAATATCCTCACTCCCATCTACCCGCTCTTGAGCCAGGCACGCTCCGAAAGCTATCGCACGTCGATAGGCGCGCAAAGCGCCGCGCTCGCGGCGAAGTCGGCCAAGCGCCTTCCCGAACTCCAGACGCTTTTGAACCAATGCTTACGCTTATGAGAAAAGCCATCTTCGTTTCCACCCTCTTCCTCCTCATCGCGGGCGCAGGCGTTCCCGTGCACGCCCAGAATGCCCCGTCTTTAAATAATCCAATCTCCAGAGGAGCGAACACCGTCGTTCCGAATACGCCAACTATTCCGGTTCCTGGCGCAGGAAGCACCCTCTCCGAAAGCGCCCTCGCCGCACAAACGAAAGCCGCACGCGACCGACTCGCGACAGAAAGCTCGGGAGGCGGGATAAGCGGAGGACTTCTTGGATGGATTGGTCTGAAGAGCATCAGCTTCGTCCTCTTTGCTCTCAATTACCTGGTCGGCCTTATCGGCTCGGTGCTTTTCTCGCTCGCCTCGCTCCTCGTTGAATTCGGCCTCTATCTCAATACCACGATCCTCCAAAGCCAAGTCGTCCAGCTCGGCTGGCGCATCATGCGAGACCTCGCAAACCTCGGCTTCACGATCGGCATCGTCGTTATCGCCTACGCCACCATGCTCGGCAACGAGAGCTTCGGCATCAAGAAGACATTGCTTAATTTCATCGTCGCCGCCGTCATGATCAACTTCAGCTTCTCGATAGCCGGATTCATGATCGACGCCTCAAACCTCGTGACCCAGTTCTTCGTCTCGAAATCAATCGGCGGAGGCGCCTCTACTCCGCTTGCGAATGCCCACCAATTCGCCCTCTCGCTCGCAGGCGCCTTCGGCCCCCAGAAGCTTGTCGTCTTAAGCGACAAGGCTAATGCGTTCCAAGGGATCAGCTCCCAAAACGGCGGCCTCCTTTCGGGCGTCATGAACCTCTTCTTCATCGCGCTTTTTACCGTCATGGCGGCACTCGGCATGCTCGCTATAGGACTTACCACTTTCAAGCGATTCCTCCTGCTTTCTGTCGCGATCATCGCCATGCCCGGAGCGATCCTTTGCTCCGTATTTCCGAAGACCCAGAAGCACTGGAACAAGTGGAAAACGGAATTCCTTGACCAGCTTTTCTACCTGCCGACCGCCACCTTCGCCATCTATCTCGTCCTTATGTTCGTCTCCGTGAAGTCTAAGCTCGCAGGCTCCCCGGGCGCCGGCTCAAGCGAACTCGCGGATGCCCTGGGATCCATAAAAACCGATGGGTGGGATTCCGCCCTCTCCTATATGGCGCACCCCTTCCAGATCATGACCGACATGATCATCACGCTCGGCCTTATGATGACGGCTATCGTGAAGTCGAGCTCGATGAGCGGCGCGAGCGGAAAAATAGCCGTGGAGTGGGCCGAAGGCGTGAGGGATTGGGCGGTAGGCGCGGCGAAGTCGATTCCCGGCACGCTCACACGCAGGACACTTACGAGTCCGGCGCTCTCAGGCTCTACGGACGGCGTGAAGGATCCGAACAAGAACCTCGGCAACAGAATCGGCAACTTCCTCGCCGGAAAACCCCTCGTGCGCCGCCTCGTGCCGACGCTCAAGGGTTTCATGGCGAATTCGACCGGGCTCATCAAGCAATACGAGGGGGAATACAACGGACTCACCGATACCCAGCTCTTCGCGAATGCGCGAAGCGCCGAAATCCGCCTCTCTCCCGAACGCATGGCAGCCATCGCGAAGGTGATCGCCTCGAAAGGCAAGTTCAGCGACGATCCTACGAAGGGCCTTTCGGCGGAGGAATTCGCGGCGTTCACGCCGTCCGCAAAGCGCTTCGGCATCGAGAAAGAAATACTTAAAACCTCGCCCCAGCTTTATGAGAAATTCGGCTGGAACACGGAGAAACTTGCCGGCTTTATGGCAAAAGACTTCACAAAGGCAGATATGGAGAAGATCAACCCCGACGCTCTTAAGAACAAGGAGGTTGTCAAAAATCTCCGGAACCGTGACCTGAAGACGCTGAATGCTCCCGACAAGGCGAAACATCGCGCAAATCTTATCACCACTCTTGCCGAGATACGCACGGAGAATCCCGCATCGTTCAAGTCGTTCATGAAGGACAACTTCAAGAGCGCGTCGGATATCGACGACATCCATCCCGACTTCTTGAGCAATGCTGACATCCCAAGCGATAACGGCTCCCTGCCCGGACTCGGCAAGGACTTCGTCACAAACCTAAACCCCGTGCATATCAACCGCATAGAGAAAGACGGCGAGTTCGAGAAGGGGGCCGTACTCCTTAAAACGATGAATGAGGCGTATGAAGAAGCGAACCAGGATCCGGGGAATCCCGCGAACGTGGATAAGATAAAGACGCTCGACTCGTTCGCGAAAAATATAGTCGATCATAAGGATTCGATGCTTTGGGCCAGCGTCGCGAAAGACAGCACCACACAAGAAGACTTCAATAAAGTCCGCGAAGAGTACATGAAACGGCATGAGATGCAAAATCAGATACCCGAAGAGCCTGAAGAACCCGAACCGTTCGTGCCTGTGTAT
>JAHFLN010000012.1 GCA_023244835.1 Candidatus Harrisonbacteria bacterium | reverse complement strand
GATCCCTCCGTATCCGTCAGCCGGGGAAACGTTCAATCTTTCTGTCAGGGGGATAACGAAGCGGTTTGTCTTAGTCTTGATCGGGGAGAGAGTCGGGTTTGACTCGGTGCGACAGGCGCTTAGCGCGCTCGGGATCATTCCAGATAGCGAGTGGTGCGACGCGTTTCAATGGGCGTATCCCGAAAGCGATGGCGCGGGACCTATCGGGGTCGCGACTATCGCGGGAACCGATACGGTAGGCCGGCCCGTTTTTCGCTGTATCCGCGGATACGAAGCTGGCCGGTTCCGCTGGGCGGGAGAGGGAAAATACGGTGCCTTTTGGCGCTGGCTTATGGAAGTTCGGGGTTGATGCGAGTTTACGAGCCCGGTCGCGCAATACGACCGGGCTTTTTTTTGACGTAACGCCGCATCGGGGATACGATATGGGCGGCACATATCCATTGCGCGGGGCAGCGCTCCGAACGTTTCGGGGCGGTATGCGGGCGCATCAATGCGAAGAGGGGGTCATCATGAGGATTCGCCATGACGACATGGTACGGCTTATGGGGGAATTCTCGCGAGCGATCCCTCCTTTTTTAAGCCATGATCTCGCGGGAAAATGGAACGAGTGGCTCTGCCGCGTAGCGTCCTTGATGCTGCGGTGCAAGCCAGACGATATATTCTGGGCGATTCAGGCATTCGAGGCTGATGCGGAACTATGGGCAGACGGCGACGATGCGGCTCATCAGCCGAGCTATCTATCCGATGCTGATTGGGCGGTAGCGTGCGAGATGTTTGGGCACGAGCCGGATGACAATCGCTACGATTATTGGACGAATATCGACTGGATCCCGATGAATACGGATATCGATGTCGAGCTCGCTGAGGATAGGAGTCATATTCTCGGAGGAGACGATATTGATTTCGCGAACGAATCGGCGCGGGAGCGCGAGGATGAAGAGCTTCGTGAAGATGCGTTGCCTCCATATAAGTACGTCCCCAGAGTCGAGGAAATTGACCCGGATGATCCGGTTCCGCAAGACGAGCGTACGGAAACGCTCATTTCCCAGCCGGCACCGACAGTATCGGTACTGACAACAACGGAAGGGGTGATCTGTACCATTCCCGACCTGAAAGATCTTCCGTTTTCGAGAATCGAGGGGCGATGCGCAAAGTGGGTGACGGGCGCCGCGCGCCGGTCATTCAAGCGGGGGGGGGAGCTCCGTATAATGAGCGTTTTTCCCGATGGAGCGGCGAATATGAGTTGGGATGGCTACGAGAAGCTCATAGCGCACCAGTTCCCGCTCTCCGCCGGCTTTGAGCAGGCGCTCTGGCTCGAAGAACATCAGCTCGATTTTCCCTGGCTCATGTCGCTTTTAGGGAGGGTTGTGATCGATTGGTGGGGAACGGATCCCCAAGGAAGGGAGAAATCGCGCGGCATCGTGCGCATGAGGAAAGCGGGTAACGCATGGAAAGTCGGAATCGAGTGGTTTTTCAAGCCATTTGGTGATCGGGACGAGCGTTTGAGTGATATGGTCCGTATAGCCGTATTCGAGGGGAAGTCGTAAGAATGAGGCGATGAGACAAGTCAGTTTTCAGCCCGGCCTTTCACAGGCCGGGTTTTTCTATGGAATATCGCGGCTGGAGGGAGCGTATGATATGATAGGGGCATGAAGAAAATCCTTTTAGTAGAAGACGATCAATTCTTGGGATCCTTGATGAAAAACCGCTTCGTTAAAGAAGGATTCGAGGTGATATGGGCGATGTCGGGGGACGAGGCGATTGCAAAACTTGCAGAAGGGCCGGCGGACCTGATTCTTATGGATATCATCTTGCCCGGCTATTCCGGCTTCGAGGCAATCGAGAAGATCGTTGCTGACCCGGCGGCGGGAAAAACGCCCGTTATCGTTATCTCGAACCTAGGGCAGGAATCCGACATCGCGCGAGGGAGGGAACTCGGGATTGTGGCATATCTCATAAAGGCGCAGACGCCTATCGACGAGCTCGTGCGCCAGGTGCGGGAATACCTGAAGGTATAGGCTTTTAATCAGAAGTAAGGGGATCCTCGTGGCTAATTCGAGGACATTATCTAGTCCATTGCATGTCATGCGATGTTTCGAAGGGAAAGCCGGAAGAAATAAGTTGTTTAAATCCTACGACTCATCTTTTTTATACGCGAAGGATCTCCTTTCCTCCGTATGAAGCCCCTGGAGACGAACCGTATGCATCCCGAGCGATGCGGAATGAAGTTATGGCGCGGCTCGCTGTTCGAATCCCGAATCCGCTTATAAGAGCGGATGAGGTTGAGTTCGAGCGCGCTGCTACTTCAGAGGTATGAGCGAGGCGGATGCATGTTCGGCGGAAGAGGCTGAAGGGGAGGAGAGGAGGTCCGAGCAAAAGTTCTCCACAAAAATACTTGCAATCGTACCAGTGGGTTTGTATGCTTAATCTATATAAAGAAAAATAAGTCGAATCGAAAGGTCGTCATAGATACTAATTAAATGTCAAAGAATAAAGGTTTTACCCTCATCGAGCTCATCATCGTCATCGCCTTGATCGCGATTCTCGCAACCACGGTTATCTTGGTCATCAACCCGGTCAAGATTTTCCAGGAAGCTCGCGACTCCCAGCGTATCGCTGACTTGGGCCAGATGAACTCGGCATTAAGTTTGTACGCGTCAACCGCGTCGACCGTGGCTTTGGGAACGACAGGTACGTGCTACGCATATGTAGCTTCCAATGCAAACATGTCGAACGCGAGCACGTCGTTGAACTTGAGTGGCAAATGCCAGGGAAGGTATAGCGCAACGGTCACTACGATGACGACAAGCTCGTCCCAGACAGCCTCGTCGTCTTCCGCGTGGGTTCCGGTCAATTTGAGCGGTGTTTCGGGCGGATCGCCGCTTGCGGCATGGCCCGTTGACCCGAAGGTGACGTTTGACACTGCCGCGTCGTCCACAAGCTACTTCTACAGCTACACTCCCGACACAACGAACAGCACATGGGAGCTGGATGCTAATATGGAGAGCGATCGGTATAAGAGCGGCGGTACTGATGACGTAGAAGGTACGGATGGTGGCGACAAGAGCATGGTTCTCGAAGTCGGTACCTCGACGACACTGTAACGCGATATGGATTGGACAGGCTTGATTAGCTTATCCATAATCCTCGTCGTATGGGGAACGTCCCTCTATGCGGAACGCATAGGGGGACGTTCTTCTTCGCGCGCGGTGCGTTTCGCGCAATGGGGGCTTTGGGGAGGACTTTTCATAATCATTTTCACGTTCGCCTATCTATCTCGCGAGCAATTTCTTATTTGGCAGGGAAGCGAATTAAGCAAGTATCTCCTGCCTCCGTATAGCGGTTTCGGATATTTCGGATGGTATGTGTACCGGCATATCTGGGCGCCGTATGTCCTCTCGGCATGCGCCGGCGTTCTTGTGGCCTGTGCGGCGGCATATGCGAATAGGCGCCGCGGCGGGGTCTTTTTCGAAGCGGAAGAGCCGTATTTCATCGCATTCGGCATTTTCATGATCGGGCATCCTGGCTGGATCGCATATCTCATTCTTGTTTTATCTGCCTATCTTCTCATATCGTGCGCGCGCTTCGCCGTCTCAAAGAGGGCGGAGCGCGTATCGTTCTACCGCTTCTGGCTTCCGTGCGCGGCGCTCGCGTTCGCTCTGAAGATGTATCTCGTGCGATACGGATGGTATGTCGATCTTTTCATGTAGTTCTATATCCATTTTGCGGCACGGGGGTATACTGAATAGATGATTTCGATTCCTCCGGCCGAGCTGAAGAGGATCCTCGTCGAAGAGGGTGTCGTCGACGAGGCGGCATTCGAGGCGGCCGGAACCGAGGCGCGTCGCATGGGCATAGGGGTCGAGGAGATCCTTGTGTCGCGGAATACGGTTACGCGCCAGTATCTGCTTGATCTTGTCGCGCGATTTTTCGGCGTCGAACGGGTAGTTCTCGCGGGTCGCGCAATTCCGGAAGATATCGTGCAAACGATCTCCGAAGACGTCGCGCGGAAGATGCGCGCGATCGTATTCGCGAAAGGGGACGACGGTTCGTTCCATATCGCTATGGAGAACCCTGTCGACCTGCAGGCAATCGAGTATCTGAAGCGGGCCTTGAAAGCGCCGGTCATCGCCTATCTCGCATCGTCCGAGGACATGAACTACGGCTTTACTTTCTATGGCCGCCGTTCCGCGGACAGCTTCAAGGAGATTATCGAGAAAAATATCGCGGCATCGCTTCGCTTGCGGGCGGAAGGGGCGAAGGAAGCCGCCGACGAGGTGCCGATCGTGGCGATCGTCGATACGATTCTGTCGTACGCTATATCGTCCCGCGCGTCGGACATACATATCGAGGCGCTCGAGGGCGAGGTGCTCGTGCGGTATCGCGTGGACGGGATTTTGCACGAGATCGCGCGCATTCCGCGCTCGGTCCATCCGGCGATCGTGGCACGCGTGAAGCTTCTTGCGAACCTGAAGCTCGATGAGCATGGCAAGCCCCAGGACGGCCGGTTCCGCTATACCTTGGGCGCGGACAGTACCGATACGCGCGTCGGCATAATGCCCACGTTCTACGGCGAGAAGATCGTCATGCGGCTCCTGACCGCCGCCGCCCGTCCCCAGTCACTCGAGGAGTTGGGGTTTCTAGACGACCATATAGCACTCCTTAAGGAGAATGCGAAAAAGACGTACGGGATGCTTCTCGTGTCCGGTCCTACCGGTTCCGGAAAGACGACGACTCTCTATTCGCTTATGAGTCTTTTAAACCGCCCCGACGTGAATATCGTGACGATCGAGGATCCGATCGAATACGACATGAAATACGTGAACCAGACACAGGTGAATCCCGCGCAGGGGATCACGTTCGCATCGGGTTTGCGCGAAATTGTGCGGCAGGACCCGAATATCGTGATGGTCGGTGAAATCCGCGACGGTGAGACTGCGGATATCGCCGTGCAAGCCGCTTTGACTGGCCATCTCGTGCTCTCCACACTTCACACGAACGATGCGCCAAGTGCCGTACCGCGTCTCTTCGATTTGAAAGTCTTACCCTTCCTCGCCGCGGCCGTTTTGAATGTCGTCTTGGCTCAGCGCTTGGTGCGGAAGGTCTGCCTCTCGTGCATCACCTCATACAAGCCGGATGCGGAAACGGCTGCATTTCTCGAAGAACAATTCAAACTCTTAAAAGTGGGGGAAAAAGTTACCGTGCCGAAGCTTATGTTTAAAGGCGCGGGGTGTGCGACATGCAACGGTACTGGCTATAAGGGCCGTATCGGTATTTTCGAAATGCTCGACGCGACGGAATCCGTGCGTCGCATCATCGCCGCGCCCGATTTCAACCTCGACACGCTTTACGCGGAAACGCGGAAAATGGGCATGATAACGTTGTTCGAGGACGGATTGCGGAAGGTGGAACGTGGTATGACGACGGTGGAGGAGGTTCTGCGCGTGATTCGGGAATAATAGGGTCTCGTTGCAATCGCTATCCTGTTTTCCGCACTGCGCTCCAGCGCGCATTCCGCAGCCTCATGACTCCTTAAAAGCATGTCGGAAAATAGAACTCGCCCTTGTCCGTGCGCGGACTACGGAGCTCAGACAGCTATTTTCCTGGGCTTTTTTGTCGTTATGAGGGCGTCATGTACGCGCTTTCGCGATAGTGCATAAAACAGGATAGCGATTGATTTTCTATCCATCATATCTCCGAATATCTCGCAGGACAACCGTTTTTTAAAGAAAGGAAGAAAACCGTTCCTGATACTCCGAAAGGAGATATCAGGAGGAAGATAGTCGTCTATTCATATAGCATGCGGGGAATAGTGTTGGGAGTCGAATGATATCATTCATCCGCATTAAATCGTAATCATAAAGGGGTATTGAGTTGACAAATATGATATAATCGTGTTATATACTATATAGTGCTCATTGACGTGCGGATTGCGGCGCATGGTGCGCCATTCGATATATTCCTCAAGGAGACATGGCATGAAGATGGCGTTTTGGAAGAGGGCTCTGGTTATCATCGGCCTATGTGCGTTCGCGATCGCGGTCGCTCCCGAAAAAGGGACGCGGCCACGAACTCCCAAAGTGCAGGCGGTGGGAGGCCAGAGCATTGGGAATCCGTTTCCCGATCTCGTCTGGACGGGGAAAGTAAAAAGCGTCTCGGTCTTGGACGGGAAGAAGGTCGCTGAGGTCGAGATGGAAAGCGACTCCGGCCCGATCACGCTCTGGCTCGGCGTGGGTGAGTCTGATTTCGCGGACGGCGAGCGATGTCTCGTGAAATGGGTCGAGCGTCCTTCGGGGGTGGCTGGCCCGCGTCGCGTACTCGCCGCGTTCAAGGGGGAGAAATAGCGCATCGTCCGCATGCGCAGTAGTCGACAGGCCGACCCGGCATCCGGGCCGGCCTTCCTTTTTTAATACAGCGCAGGATATATTGACATAATACTATTTATTATGGTATAATATATATCGCAGATCTTTGAAGTGGGCGATATGCGCACTGTGCGCTTGTTGGATAATTCTTTACTTGGAGGACATGTCATGAAGATCGATTGGTGGAAGATTCTCCTCGTGTCGGGTGTTGTGATCGCGCTTGCGATCATGACGCGCAATGGCGAGTCGGTTCCTTCGAACAACCCGGCGCGGATCGCCGCGCAGGCGGCAAAGGACGAGGCGTTCTTGGTCGAGCTGATGAAGAGCGATGCCCTGTTCAAAAGCGAGTACGAGCCGGAACATTTTGGCATCGGCATCGTTCGGGAGGTCGTGAAGACGGTGAAGGGCGTCACTCTGGTTCGCGTGACTTCGGAGAATGGAGCTGATCCGAAGAATTCTCATCAGGTGATTACCGGCGCGGTCGCCATCGGCGAGGGATGGAAGGAAGGCGACGCATGCAAGATTGTCTTCGTGAGCCACTTCTTTCGAGAAGGGAACATGAAGGATAACTCGTGCGTCGCGATCAAGGTGGGACAACAAGAGGGGCGGTGACGTAATCATCGTTCTGATACAACGAGCCGGGCCATTAGGCCCGGTTTTTTATGGGGCATGCCTGCGTTGTTCTTGATATACTGGTCGCATAGGATATGGCGAAATATGTGCTGCGGCGCGGGTTCACGCTTATCGAGCTCGTGATCGTGATCGGACTCGTCGCGCTTCTCGCGACGACCGTCATTTTCGTTATCAATCCGGCGGCTATTTTCGAAGAGGGGCGGGACATTCGCCGCATAGCCGATATGGGTAAGATGAATGCGGCGATGGGGCTTCTCCTAGCATCGGGCGCGGGGCCGATCCAGGGCGTATGCATTCCCGAAACGCCTGCCGCGCCGCCGTCAGGTCCTACGCCGCCTGGGATACCCCAGGGATCTCCGCCTCTTCCGCCCGGCGCATCGCCGCCACCGTTCAATCCTCCTCCGCCTGTCGTGCCAGGTCCATGGTGCTATCAGCACGCGCCGTATGTAACATCCTGCGCGGAACGCTATGCGATAACGGTATCAGCGACATCGACGGAGTCGCGGGCGACTGATGGTACGGGATGGGTCCCGGTCGATCTGGCGCGGGCAATGGGCGGGGGACTTCTTTCCTCATGGCCGATCGATCCTAAAGAGGACAGCGCGCATTTTTACAGTTTTATATGCAAAGTAGAGGGAGGGTCCGATGCTGTCTGGGAATTTTCAAGCCATATGGAGAGCGTGCGGTATGCGTCGGGCGGGCCTGACGATATTGAATCGACCGACGGCGGAAACCGCCCCGCGCTGTTTGAGGTGGGAACGGGTGTCGGGTTGTAGATTGCATGCTATAATTATAGTATTGAGATATATGAGCATGAATAAAGGGATAAAAAAGCATAAGGGATTTACGCTTATCGAGCTTATGATTGCTCTGGCAATCATCTCCATTCTTGCGATAACGGTCATATTGGTTATAAATCCCGCGAATCTATTACGGGAAGCCCGTGATTCTCAGCGGCTCGCTGATTTGAATCAGATGAATAAGGCGATGAGTTTGTACATAGCGAATGTGGGAAGCATTCCGACTGCTATATGTCCGGCGTCTCCAAGTGCCGGTGTTGCTACTACATGTTACGCCGAATGGAAGTCGGGATTGCTTAATTCTCAAGGATTTGCTGGATTTGGAGACGCTGTGAGATGTGGTCAGCGATATGTAAGAACGGGCTCGGTGGCTTCGGAGGTCCCCCCATATCCCCCGCAGGTTCCTTTATCACGTAATTTCACAACTGTTACGAGTACATCTCAAGCGATAAATGGTGGTGGATGGATTCCGCTTGACCTGACAGCTATTTCAATAGGTGTGCCTATATCCGCATGGCCTATGGATCCGAAACCGGTTGTTAACTTAAACACTGGGGCGGATCCTGATTCTGTAAGTGTTGATAGTAGTTATTATTATAGTTTTGCTTGTTATGATGGCGCATGGGAATTCACGGCGAATATGGAAAGTGCGCGATTCTCTTCGTCGACGACGGGCGTTATTGGAGACGATGTTGAATCGACTGATAATGGTACGACTGCAATACTTTACGAAGTAGGAACAAACGTCGGGCTCTAAGCTTCGTAATGCGCATGGTATACTGGAAGGGCAATGCGCTTTTCTTATTCGGCCGCGGAAAGTAACGGCACGATCGTGCGGGGCACGGTCGAAGCCGTAGGCGAGAGCGCCGTTTTGGATTTCTTGGCGCGGAAGGGTCTTCATCCCGTATCGTTGTCCGCAATGCCTCAGTCGGGGGGTATATTCGTGTCGAAGATCACGGTAACGGATACGATTTTCCTTACGAAGTACCTGGCGCTCATGCTCCGGGCGGGCACCGACCTCTTTCGCGCGCTCGACATCCTGATCGCCGATTTCGAAAAGCCGGCGATGAAGGCGCTTCTTTTGGAAGTCCGCGAGTCTCTTGAGCGCGGCCAGCCGTTTTATACCGCGTTTGCGCGACATCCGTACGAATTCGAGCCGGTTTTCGTGAATCTGGTGAAAGCGGGCGAGTTGTCGGGGAATCTGGAGCGGGTTTTCGGGGACTTGGGGGCGATGCTTGCGAAGCAAGAGGATCTGCGGCGGAAGATCTCGGCGGCGCTCACCTACCCAGCCATCCTCCTTGTCGCCTCGTCCGCGATCGTCGTGTTCCTCGTTACATTCGCCTTGCCGCGCATCGCGGGCGTGTTCGGCCAGGCGGGCATAACGCCACCTTTCTTCGTAGGCTGGGTATTCGCGGTCGCTGGTTTTCTATCAGCGCACCTGATCTCGGTAGGAGCGCTGGCTATCCTCGGGGGATTTTCTGCATGGTTCTATCTCTTCAGGACGCGTACGGGGCGCGCCCAGCTGAATAATGCGTTCCGGCACACGCCGGTCGTGAAAACCGTCATGCAGAGGATCGCGATTCAGCGCTTCGCCTCGACCCTAGGGTCGCTTCTCGCCGCGGGGCTCCCGATCATCGACGCGTTAGAGCTCACGGCGACGGCCGTAGGGGACATTCAGTTCGAGAGGGCGCTTCGGCGTATCGCGCAGGAAGGGGTTACGCACGGATCCTCCCTCGGCGACTCGTTTCGCAAGGAACCCGTATTCCCGCTCGTCATAACGACCTTGATCGCCGTTTCGGAAAAAGCGGGGCACTTGGAAGAGGTGCTTGTGACGCTTTCGACGTTTTATGAATCCGAGATTGACTCGTCGGTTAAGAGCATGGTGACCCTGATCGAACCTTTGATGCTTATAATACTCGGAGGAATTGTGGGATTGATCGCGATGTCGGTCATCGTGCCTATCTATCAGCTTATCGGACAATTCTAAAAATAAAATTCGAAGCACGAAATGCGAAACTTGAAACGGTTAAAACTGAAGGGAAGGGGTTTAGATACGGTTCAGATTTCGTTTTTTGGATTTCGGATTTCCGGCAGGGCCGGCTTCAGCTATGTTGAAATAATGATCGTTATGGTACTCGTCGTCCTCGCATCTCTCGATGGGACGATTTCTATAATCAAGTTTTATCGGACACAACAGCCGGTCCAGGCGATACGCTCGATCGGGGCGGTCCTGCGTGATGCGGAACAGCGGGCGATAGCGCAGGAAGGCGGTAGGTTCTGGGGCGTGCGGATCGAGAATCTTGCCGGTCGCGACCGGTACGTGCTTTTCAGCGCGTCAGATACGTCGCTTGCGGGATTCACGACGTCGTCCACGACCTACCTTCCGGCATCTCTATCGTTTTCAGAACCCGCATCGTCGTCCACGATCCTATTTTCGAAGATGACGGGTGGGTGGGCGAATGCTTCATGTCCGTCGGGCGTGGCATCTTCGACGGTAACCATAGGCGGTAATTCGGTTCGCGTGTATTGCAATGGAAAGATCGAATAACCGGCAAGGACAGTCGCTTATAGAGCTCTTGGTCGCGCTCGCGTTCGGAACGCTGGTGCTTTTGACTTCGTTTGGAATGCTTCAGTTTCTGATCAAGCTTGGTGCGACCGATCCGATTATGCAGGCAGGTAGCTTTATTGCGCGTCAAACTGCGCAATCCGTAGCCGCAGCAGCGGCGGGGTCATGGAATGCGGTAGGTCAAGCGGCGACGGGGACGCCCTACCATATAGCAACCTCGAGCGCAGGTTTCTCGATCGCCCCAGGAGCGGTAACGACTACGGTGAATGGAATCGCATACGGCACTTCGGTGACGGTGGATGAGGTGCAGAGGGACGGAACGACCGATGAGATCGTCGAGTCAGGGGGCGTGAGCGATCCAGGCACGAAGAAGATCACCGCGACCGTGTCGTGGACATATCAAGGAAAGCCATACTCGGAAACGGTCGCGCGCTATGTGACGCGCACCGGTAGCGAATCGCTCATGCAGACGGAGTGGTCGGGCGGAGAGACAAGTTCGAGCGATCCCGTAGTTTCCGCGACCGGAACCGCAACGCAGTTCTATGCGACCGCGTCGGGCACGATCGATTATACCGGCACGCCGGGCTCGATAAAGATACAGGGATATTGATGTATGGAAACTCGAAATCCGAAAAACAAAATCCGAAAAACAGGAATATCCTTTCCAGCGGTTTTGATATGCGTATTCATCATATGTGGGGCATCGGGCGCGTATCTCGCGTATGCGGCGACGAATATAGATAGTTTAGGGGCGAGCGAGAAATGGGGATGGAACGACCTTATGGGGTGGATCAATATGAAGGATGCGAATACGGTCATGGTAGGGTCGACGGTAGAGGGATATGCGACATCGTCTGTGGGAAATATTCTGTTTGATTGTGCGACAATGCCAACGTCTCCCGGATGTGCGGATCCGAACTTCAGCGTCGTGAAGGACGCGGACGGTCGCTTGTCCGGCTGGGCATGGAACGATACGGTGGGGTGGATCAGTATGTCGGGCACGACGGCAGACAGTCAGCCGTATCAGGTGTTTCTCGAACAGGTTCCCAACCAAAGCTATAGTTATTTTAGAGGGTTTGCATGGAATGATAGCGCCGGATGGATTTCGTTCAATTGTCTTGATGGCAGGGGGGGTAGCTCATGCGCGGGAAACCCCTTTAAGACGCAGACGAGCGTGACTACAGCCTCGCCGAATGCGTCATTTATATCCAATATCTTCGATATCGGTACGGCGACAGGGGTTTTAAACACGATAACGTGGAAGGGTTCCCAGCCAGCAGGAACATCGGTGCAGTTCCAGATCGCAACCGCATCAACGAGCGCGGCGCTCACGGGTAATATGGCAACCGTCTTCGCGAATAGTCTTTTCATGTCCGCGCCCGCATCTCCTGGAAGTCCGGTTAGGCTTTCTCCTACGACAACGATCACGGGTGTCGAGGTCGAAAATAGGCGGTACTTCAGGTATAAAGTGACAATGTCGGCTTCGGGGGGGATTGGTCCGCGCATAGACGATATTATCGTGAGCTGGAGTCCTTAATAAGGTTTTTTAAAAAGTCATCAAGTCGTATCGGCTTGATGCTATACTTATGACATGCGTTCTCGGGGTGCCGTATTGCTTCCCATGGTTATTATGATGAGCGGTATCCTTTTTATAATCGGTATGGCGGGCCTTGTTGTGGGCGTCGGTCTGAACCGGTCTCTTAACTCAAACCGCTTATCAGAAAAAGCGCTCTTCGGAGCGCAGGCGGGAGTAAGTGACGCGATGCGCAAGATCATTCGCAATCCGCAATGGTCGCCGTCATGCGCCTCGTTTGCGTCGTCTACGGATTCATTCTCGGTCGGGGGGGTGGGAGTTACTACATGCGTCTCAAAAACGGGAGCGGCGTATACGGTTCAATCCCTAGGCGCGATCCAGGGCATGCAGCGTCGAGTGGATGCCGTGATAGAGGCGGATACCGTGACGGGGCAGGTGCGCCTAACCTCCTCGAACGAAGTTGTGTTTTAATACGATGTCATTCCTCAGATACATGAATCCGGAGCTTGCGATTGGCGGTTTGGAGGTGGGTGACCGTGCCGTGCGCTTCGTGGAGCTCCGGGCGGATGGATCGGTTGCGCGCCGCGCGATCGTGCCGCTTAAGGCGGGCGCGGTTGTGGAGGGTATCGTGAAGGACGGAGAAGCTCTTGCCGCCGCGCTCGCGCGCCTGCATGGGGAGTTATATCCCCTCAGCCGCGCCATCCCCGCGATTGTTTCCGTCTCTCCCGCTCTCGTGTACACGCAGATATTTTCGCTTCCGTACCTTGCGGGTGATGCGCTCGAAGATGCCGCGCGTCTGAATCTGCGTATGCTTTCGCCGTCCGATGTCGATTCGTCATATATGGATTGGCAGCGGGTCGGCGGAGACGATGTGGAGGTAGGCGCGCCGATAGAGGCGCTCGGCGCGTTCGCGGATAGGGGGGCGATCGGGCCGTATCATGCGGCATTGAAGCGGGGAGGATTCGTCCAGGTCGCGATAGAGTTCGGGTCGCTGTCTTTGGCGCGCGTCGTGCGCGCCGCCCCGGGCCTTGACCAAGCGGGGCCGTATGCGGTTGTGGGCGCCGGCGAGGACGGCATTACGTTCCTAATTCTCTCAAACGGCAGCCCGTATTTTACACGATTTGTAGGGTGGAAGGATGTCGCGGGCGCATCCGGTGACGGATCGCAGGAGGTAACTATGGAGCGGTTCAGGGAGGTGGTGGGAATGGAACTGCGCCGTCTGCTCGACTTTTACCGTAGCAGGTGGGGAGGGGTGATCGGGAAGGCGCTTGTCATGAACATCACGTCGGGAAAGGATCTTGCGCAATGGATCAAGAGCGATTTTTCGCTCGAAGTATTTGTGCTTGGGGGGTATCAGGACCTCGACAAGTCGTGGCTTATTGCGTCCGGCGCCGCTCTTCGGGGAGGTATGCCGCGCGGGGAGGATCGGTTCATAAGCCTCTCTCCGGTAGGGACGGAAGACCAGTTTCTCCGCAATCGGGTGCGGCATTTCGTATCTGTATGGGCGCGCATGGCGTACGCGGTTGTGGGGTGTATGGTCCTTGTCTACGCTGGCCTCGACTGGTTCGCCGCGCATAAGGAGGCAGAGGCCGTATCCGCGCTCGCGGCCGCGGGAGCGATGCCCGGGGGAGCTGAGGTCGAAGCGCTTGAGGCAAGGGCGCTGGGTTTCAACGACCTTATCACGAAGGGGCTTGTCGCCGCCCGCGCCGCTATGCCTCGCGCGGATGCGCTTCGGGCGGTGTTTGCCGCGGGAGGGGCGGATATTGTTCTCTCGTCAGTCGCGTTTGATGCGGCAGGTCGTACGATCGCCGTCGCGGGGATGGCGGAGACAGAACAGAGGGCCATTGCGTTCAAGGCGTCTTTGACGGATAATCCCCTGATAGAACGGGTCGATATGCCGCTTTCCGCCATCGTTTCGGGGCGGGGAGGCAGGGCGGCATTTTCGGCGACAATCGTTATTAAGTGACATCACGGCCTATGGATATACGGCTTATCGTCGGCTTGGGGAATCCCGACCCTGAGTATGCCTCGACATACCACAATGTGGGGCATCGGTTCGTATCGTTCCTGATCGGGAGTCAGGAGCTATGCTCCGCGGGGAGTGCGGCAAGGATCTGCACGATAAAACTGCTTACAACCGACGCGTATATGAATGAGTCGGGAGCATGCGTTTTGGAGGCGGTGAGGAAATACGGGTGTCCTTTAGACGGGCTTTTGGTCGTCCATGACGATTCGGATATCGCCATTGGTTCATGGAAATTTTCATTCGCGCGGAACGCGGGGGGCCATCGGGGGGTGCAGAATGTCATAGATCACCTGGGAACGAATGCATTCTGGCGTCTACGTATCGGCATACGCCCCCGGCCGGCCGAAGGGGCGGAAAACGCTCCGCGGAGGAAGTGGGTCAAGGCGGAAAAGTTCGTTTTAAAGGCAATTTCCGCATCGGATCGGAAGGCGATCGAGGCTGTTTTTAAGAAAGTGGCTGAGGAATTATGATGTTTTTGACTTCCCCTCCGGCGCTCTTTATACTGTCTGTACTTGCCCCGTGCTACAAACTCGATTATCCATGAAGAGGATTGGAAATCAGGACGAAGCTCGATTGCAAAGAAATCATGCATTATGAGAAATAAAGGTCAGTATCGATATGGCAGCCGATCGAGTTTGTAACACAGGGTATGAATCGGTTCATTAGCTCTTCCTGGGAGGTCGTTAAGACCATCGTCATCGCGGGAGCGGTCGTGCTCATAGTGCGTTCCTTCCTGTTCCAGCCGTTCCTCGTAAGCGGCGCCTCCATGGAACCGAATTTTCAGGAAAACAACTACTTAATCATCGATGAGCTGACGTATCGCTTCAGGGAGCCTAAGAGGGGCGAGGTGGCGGTATTCCGATATCCGAATGATCCTTCGACGTTCTATATCAAGCGGATTATGGGGCTTCCGGGCGAGAATGTGGATGTGGCGAACGGAACTGTTTCGATCGACGGCGATACGCTTGACGAGACGGCTTATATAAAGAGCATGGAAACGTCTAACGACATACATATAACGCTCGAGCCGGGAAAATATTTTGTGATGGGAGATAATCGTCCGAATAGCTACGACTCGCGCAGTTGGGGTCCGCTTGACCGATCGCTGATCGTGGGTAGGGCGCTCGTGCGGTTATACCCTTTTGGAAAGATCGGCGTTATCACGGGGGAAAAATATTAAGATTTAAAAGGAATATGGCTACGGCAAAATCAAAAAAAACGGCACTGCAAAGCGTGAAGGGTATGCGCGATCTTTTGCCGAAAGATCAGGCCATATGGGAGAAGATCAGGAAAGTCACGCGCGACCTGGGCGAGGATTATAATTTCATGCGCATCGACACGCCGCTCGTCGAGAGCGCGGCGCTTTTCGAGCGTGGCGTAGGGGAGTCGTCCGACATCGTCGAAAAGCAGATGTTTTCGATTAAGAGCAAGGACGATATCGCGCTTATTTTAAGGCCGGAATTCACCGCGCCCGTAGTGCGTGCGTATATTGAGCATGGTATGAGCCATATGAGCCAGCCGGTAAAGCTGTATTATATCGGCTCCTTGTACCGCTACGAGCAGCCGCAGGAGGGGCGGTACCGCGAGTTTTACCAGAGCGGATTCGAAATTATCGGGGGCGAGAGCGATCCTTTGTATGACGCGCAGATGATCATGCTCGCGTACCGGTTCCTCGAAGAAATGAAGATCGGCAAGCTCATGGCGCAGGTGAACAGCATCGGTTGTCGGCAGTGCCGCCCGCTCTACCGTAAGAAGCTCGTGGATTATTACAAATCAAAGCCCGCGTGCAAGACATGTAAGCGGCGTCTTCTTGTGAATCCGCTTCGGGTTTTGGATTGCAAGGAAAAGGAATGCGATCCGATCAAGAAAGGCGCTCCCGCGATGATCGATTCGTTGTGCGTTCTCTGCCGCGGTCACTTTAAGCTCGTTTTGGAGTATCTGGACGAGGTAAAGTTGCCGTACATGCTGAATAACAGCCTCGTGCGCGGGTTGGATTACTACAACCGCACGGTGTTCGAGATATTTAGCGGCGAGAGCGATCTCGCATTAGGCGGCGGCGGCAGATACGACCACTTGGTCGAGCTTTTAGGGGGGAAGCCAACGCCGGCTGTGGGGTTCTCGATCGGACTCGACCGGGTCGTCATGATGCTCGATAAGCAGGAGCCGGCGCCCGCGAACCGCAAAGAGAAACGTAAGGTATTTTTCATCACGATCGGCGACTTGGCAAAGAAGCGCGCCCTGCCGCTCATCGAATCGCTTCGTCGCGCCGGGGTGCATGTCGAGGAGTTCATGGGCAAAGATTCGCTCCGGGGCCAGCTTGCGGCCGCCGACAAGAAGGGTGCCGAGATCGCGCTCATTTTCGGCCAGATGGAGGCGTTCGAGGATTCGATCATCATTCGCGACTTAAAGACTGGCGCGCAGGAGACGGTATTGCTCATCAAAATGGTGGAGTCCGTCAAGAAGAAGCTCTAGGGGCGATGGACTGCCTTTTTTGCAGGATTATCAAAAAGGAAATCCCCGCGGAGATCGCGTATGAGGATAATGCCGCGCTTGCGGTGATGGATATCCATCCGCGAAGTCCGGGTCATGTGTTTATGGTGCCGAAGGCGCATGCGGCTACTCTTTTGGATATTTCAGATGTCGATATGGGCGCGTTGTTTTCCGCGGTGCGGAATGCGGCAGAGCTTATCAAAAAAGCCTTAGGTCCGGACGGGTTCACGATTGGTATAAATCATGGCCGGGCGGGCGGGCAGGAGGTTGATCATCTGCATATCCATATAATGCCGCGGTGGGCTGATGATGGAGGGGGGTCGGTGCAGGGCGTGGTGCATGCCGCTCAGCAGGAATCTATTGCGGCGATAGCGGAAAAGATCCGCGCCGCGCGGGAATAAAAAACGCCCGGCGGAGTTCGCCGGGAGTCTGGAATCGGAAAAATTCGCTGTCGATTACGTTCCTTCGAAGACTCGTTTAACGAGGTAATGGAAGACGTTGCGGACGACATGGAGAACGAGTGGCCACACGATTTGGGGATCGATGCGCTCGTCTCGGAGATTGCCGCAGATTGTCCGATAGAGCACGGACATCATCATCGTGGTATTAACGGGGTCGGAGGAGCGCGCCGCATCTCCCGATTCCACATATCGGATGAAATCGGCTGGCCATGAATCGAGGGCGTCCTGGATGCATTGTCGGACAGTTCGTTCGCCGATCGTAGCAAGTTCTTCGAGAGGTACTGCGATCGGCGCGCCTGCAACGGAATGGCTTCCGTCGCAATTGGCGCGCGTGGCGGCGGAAACATCGAGGAGCGGCAAAGGCGGAGCGGTAAGGTCGATACCGTCGTCGCCTTGACCGGTAACAGGAGCGGGTAGTCCGCCCGGCCCGACTCCGGCCGCGAGAAAATCGGCTTCGGATAAGGTTTCCGCTCCGACTTCAGAGGTGTCCGGAAAAGCGGGCGTTGTGGGTCGCGGTATTTCATCAGCCGCGTCGACTGCAAGTGTTGTGACGTGGTGATCGGGACAATGCCGCATTCCTGCGGCTAATCGTTCATCTGCATGCGGATCATCTGTCGGAACGGGACTGCTCATGCGAGGAGCTCCAGGAAAAGAGGGTTGGGGGGAGGGTTCAAAGAGCCTGGTTATAGTAGCACGATTTATCGTTTATAGCAATAATCTCAGCGGCGAATGTACATGCGATGATAAAGATGGCATTCTTGGTGTATTATGGAAGGAAAACTACTTCTCGCGGCGCTCGGGCGCGGGACGCAGCAGCTGTACGCGAACGGTCCTTGGGAGCCGACAGGGGACCTGGAGGTATGTGACGAGAAATTCGCCCATCTTCCGATATGCGTTCCGGAAAACGATGATCATCCAAACTCGATCATCGGCGGGGGGCAATTGAATATTCTCGCTGCGGCAGAGCTGTGGAGGCAGCTTGATCCGGCTATAGTGGTATTCGCGTATGGCAACCGGTCGCTCCATCTTCAAGAGTACGGGTTTCCGAGCGAGTCGGAGATTATGGGCGAATACTTCGCGAAGCTCATAGGCGACCCTGCGGCAGCGTCCCGACTGGTGGATGTTTTCGATGAGAAGGAGTGGAACGTCGGGGGTGCGGGAACCTTGCAGGAACTGCATAATATCTTTTCATTAGCGCGGAAGCGCGATATTCAGAACGTGACTATTGTGACCGTTGCCGTGCATGCTGCCCGGGTGGCATTCATGGTGAGGGGATACTCCGGCGAATTTGGTGATTTGAAAATAAGCATAGCTGTGAGCGAATACGTCCTGCTTCGCGCGAATCCGGAAAAATATGCGGATCGGGTGAAAAGGATATTCGCCTCGCAATCCTATATCAGGAATTATGAGCGGGAAATAAGCGGTATGAACGCCCTGCTTGCCGGAACATATAAGCCCATCGCCTCGATCAGGAAATAGATCGAATTCGCCGTCTGCCGCGAAAATAGAAGGGATTCCTGGAATTGACCTGTCCCGGCAAATGCGATACACTGAAAATCTCATATATCTATGGCATTACGCATCCAAAATCGCGAAGGGGAGTCCCCCATGTCCCTCCTGTACCGCTTCACGAAGAAGGTCCAGCATTCGGGCGTGTTGAAGGAGGCGAGGAGCCGCCGCACGCGCAAGCGCGTGATGAACAAGAATAAGCGCCGTCTCTCCGCCCTGCACCGCGAGACGAAGGCCGCCGAAGTAGAGCTTTCGAAAAAGATGGGTACCTATGTTGAAAGAAAGCCTGGCCGCAGATTTTAAGGTAGCGATGAAGGCGCAGGACGCCTTCTCGCTCGGGGTCATCCGTATGGCGATGGCCGCCATAAGCAATAAGTCGATAGAGAAGCGCGGCAAGGGATTGCCGGCCGACCTTTCGGACGAGGAAGTTCTCGAAGTGCTCGCAAAAGAACAGAAGAAGCGGCTCGATGCCGTTGCATTGTATGTGTCGGGCGGCCGCGAGGACTTAGCGGAAGCGGAGCGGAGGGAGGCGGCATTCATCGCGAAATACTTGCCTGCTCAGCTGTCACGGGAAGAGATCGCCGCGGCAGTCGATCGCGTGATCGCGGCATCCGCATCTAAGGAATTCGGGGCGATTATGAAGGGCGCGATGGCGGAGCTGAAAGGAAAGGCGGACGGGAAGACGGTGGGAGAGGTCATAAAGGAGAAGCTCGGATAAGCCTCTTGCGGATTGACCGGGCAGTGCGCTCCTTGATATCCTGAAAGCGGTTCGTCCAGGTAGCCGGGTGTGAACGCTGTGCGGGTCACTGTGTGGGAGTTTCTGCGGGGCGTTCACGGCCTGAACGGAGGGTCTTCGGCATTGGGCCGGAGACCCTCTTTTTCTTTCGGATTCTTTTCCGTATACTGGTTGTACTTATGGAGGTGGAAATGACCATTATGGACGAAAGGCATGCATCGTCGGCGCCTCTCGTAAAGCGCGCGATCGAAGTCGCCGCGTCCGTGATGGGAGTCGCGAACGCCTCATGCGAGGCGTATATCGTGGGCGATTCGTTTATGGAGAAGAATGTCCTTGCGTATCCCTCTCCTGCGGATTTTCCCCGTCCCGATCTGGACACAAAGCGGGACTTGGGAGAGATCTATCTGAATCCGGGTTACATCGCCTCCCACAAGGAGGATCTGCGCTTCATGGCGGCGCATGGCTTCCTGCATCTTCTGGGGTATGACCATGCGGGGGAACATGATACGCTTGCGATGGAAGGGAAGGAGGAAGAAATAATGAAGGCGCTCACGGCACTCACGCAATGAAAAAAGGAAGGGAATTCTTGGCACTCGATATCGGCTCCGCGCGCATAAAGGCGCTCGCGTGCGAAGCGCGCCGCGATGGAACGCTTCATATTTCATCGTTATTCGTCATGCCTTCGCGGGGCATGCGTAGGGGGATGGTGGACGACGTGGCCGAAGTGGCGGGTGCGGTGAACCAGGCGCTCGTCGAGATCAGGAAGGAAAGCCCGAACGCCCATAAGGAGATATTCGTGAATATCGCGAGCGCGTACGTGAAGTCCCAAACATCGCGCGGCATTGTCGCGGTATCCCGCGCGGACTACCAGATACATCATGACGACATCATGCGCGTCGAGGCCGCCGCGCAGGCGATGAGCATCCCGCCGAACCGCGCGGTCGTGCACCTGATTAATCAGGAATATATTGTCGACGGAATCACGGGTATAAAGGACCCGCTCGGGATGGTTGGTAACCGCCTTGAGCTCGTCTCGATGATTGTCGACGTGTTCGAGCCGGCAGTGAAGTCGCTCACGAAGGCGATTGAAACCGCGGGCGGCGAAGTAGGGGGTATGATATTCGGGCCGCTCGCGTCTGGTAGGAGCGTGCTCACGAGAAATCAGAAAGACCTGGGGGTCGTCGTCGTGGATATCGGGCACGAGACGACCTCGATGGCCGTCTACGAAGAGGGAAAACTCGTGCATGTCGCGGCGTTCCCCATAGGCGGGGCGAATGTCACGAACGACGTGGCGGTCGGCCTGCGCGTATCCTTGGAGGCCGCGGAGATGATCAAGTGTTCCTTGGGGTCGGCAGTCGCGAAGGACGTGCCCGCCCGCGATATGATAGATCTCGCGCGGGTTGACGCGCGCGCGAAGGGGGCAGTTCCGCGCCGGTTCGTTGCCGAGATCATCGAGGCGCGTTATGCGGAGATTTTTGAATTCGTCGAGGCCGAGCTGAAGCGTATCGGCAAGGCCGGTCGTCTGCCCGCGGGCGCGGTGCTTTCGGGAGGGGGGGCGAAAGTCGCGGGCGTGATCGAGCGCGCGCGGGAAGAGCTGCGTCTGCCCGCCCAACTGGGAATTCCCGATGTGTCACGATTCGAGTTCGCCCGGGAGGGTATGATGGAGAAGGCGGAGGATCCGGAGTTCGCGTGCGCGACGGGGCTTGTCGGGTGGGGTAGGGAGCATGGCGAGGAGCCGGTAGGCCAGGCGAGCCAGGCACTTGGCGTATTCAGGAAACTTATCGATTATTTCATGCCATGACGGAAAAGAAAGGAATTCATAAGAAGGTCGTGAAAAAGGCGGCGCCCGCCCGGAAGCCGGCTACGGCGCGAAGGGTAGGTGAGACTTCGCAGAAAAAAGGCCGAGTACTCGCGAAGATCAAGGTGGTCGGCGTGGGGGGCGCGGGAGGGAATGTCATCACGCGCATGCAGAAGGAGCCGATACGGAGCGTCGAGTTCATAGCGGTGAATACCGACGCGCAGGACCTCGACTATTGCATCGCGCAGAAGAAGCTTTATATCGGGAAGAACGTCACGCGCGGCCTGGGGGCCGGCATGAATCCCGAGCTCGGCCGGCAGGCTGCCGAGGAATCACGGCAGGAGATTATCGACGCTCTCTCGGGCGCGGACCTTGTGTTTATAGCGGCGGGAACGGGCGGGGGTACGGGGTCGTCGGCTTCGATTGTGGTCGCGGAGGTCGCGAAGGAGCTCGGCGTGCTCGCAATCGCGGTCGTCACGAAGC
>JAHFLN010000027.1 GCA_023244835.1 Candidatus Harrisonbacteria bacterium | reverse complement strand
GCATCGCCGACGTTCGTGATGGTTACCGGCAAGAAGCGCAGCTTCACCGGCTCGCCGCCGGCGTAGAAGTTGAACTTCGCGAGCGTGATGTTCGACGCGCCGAGCGGAATGTTCGCCGTCGGAGTGTCGGTCGACTTCGAGATCGTCACGCGGCCCTGGTTAATCGTAACCGTGGTCGGCGTGCCGGACGTCGTCGCGGTCACGTTCGTGTTGTACTGCGTGTCGTTGAAGACCGCGTCATAGGGGCGGAGTACGTTCCACGCCATGGTGCGGTTCGGGCTTCCCATCACGTCAACGTACACCTCGAAGGTGTTGTTGCCGGTCGGAATGCGCACGTCGGTGGTCGGGATGAAGACGACTTTGCCGTCAACTCCGATCATCGAAGCCGTCGCGACTGCGACGCCGCCGATCTTCAATGTCGCGTTCTTCAGGTCTGCCGTGTTCGCGGAACCGACGACCGTGTACTTGATGCTCTTCAAGAGCACCGCACTGTTCGTAACGTTCACAGTCGCGGAGTGCGCGAGGAACCCGCTGGTGCCCGCGTCAACCGTGGAACCGCTCGCGACGTAGGTGTATGTCACCGCGCCAAGCGAGGGGTTCGTGACCGTCGTGACGGTAAGGGTCGGGCCAGACACCGGCAAGCCGGATACCGCGCCGTTTCCTGAGGTCGTCACCATGTCCAGCCTCCATCCAAGCGTGTTGCCCGCGGATGCCGAGGAGCTTAAATCCATGCGGAGGGTAACGACGCGGCTCTGGCCGGCGTTAACCATCATGTTTAAGCCTTCGAACATCGCGATGCCGTTGTTCAAGGACGAGTACTGGGCGAATACGACGCCCGATTCATCAGCTAAGTACAAGTTGCTGATGTTGCTGTCGCTTACCACGCCAGTGCGGGAAAGCTTCAGGCTCGTGACCGTTGCGCCGGCTGCGTTCGATGCCGTGAAGGTGTACTTCGCGACGTCGATCTGGCCTGCGCCCGCGATCGCGCTGCCCGACGGCTGCATAGCCGCCGCGCTGACCGCTACGCCCGCTCCGGGAACCGTGGTTCCGGGGGTCGTCGGGGTCGTCGGCATGGTGGTGCCGCTCATCATCATGGCGTACTTCGCGCGCGAAATCGCGCCGAAGAAGCCAGCTGCGGGCGAAACGCCTGCCGCCGCCTGCCACTTCGCGACTGCCGCCTTGGTCAAAGAACCAAAGTAGCCCGTCGGGGTTACCGAGAGGAAGCCTCCTGCTACCAACGCGTTCTGAAGGCAGGTCACGTCTGCGCCACGGCTACCCACTGTGAGGCTGCGGGTAAACGTGCACGACATGGTCTGCGCTCCCGAAACTGCGGGGATCGCAAGCGCCGCTCCCGAAAACACCGCAACGGTCGTTGCGGAAAGGGCGACGGAATAGATCTGTCTTACTGTTTTGCTCATTTGTATGTTTGGTTTATGCGACTGACGAATTGATTATCTTTCTATTCTTTCCAAAGATTATCCTCATAACCATCGACCTCACATTACCTGATTATGAAACAATCTCTAAACACAAAGGGGTTTTCGAGCCTTAATGCCCAAAAAGAAAAACCGGACGATGGTCCGGAGGCTGAAAGGCGGGGAAATGATCCCCGCTAAGCAAAACGATATGCCCGGTTCAGCCTCACCTGAACCTGTTCATACGTGGTTTTCGCTTGAAAGCATAGCAGATAATGCCTGCTGAAGTCAAGAGAAATCGTGCGCTTGAACACTATATATAACGAATAGACAGGCAGAAGCGTTTCAGGATATACATAAGGCACGCCCTATATTACCCTGTGCTATAAACCCGCATAAATGAAATCAGTTAATAAAATCAAGGGAAATAACCATGCAGACTAACCAACTGTATAGTACGGGGTATACCCGCTATGCGCGATTATTCATATATATAAGCCTTGTTTCACCCCTTATTATAGACCGATCGCTTTTTTTCCCCTTTATTACCGGAAAAGCCCTATTTTTCAGACTTTTTGTTGAATTAGGACTCGTTGCCGCTATCGGCGCGCTCGTACGGGGAGAAATATCGGGGAAAGTACTCGTAAAAACGCTTAAAAATCCTGTTTTTATTAGTATTTTAGCGTTTCTTGCGCTGACATTTACAAGCGCCATAACCGCTATACATCCCTCATTTGCCTTATGGTCGAACTTCGAACGGGGCGAAGGGGCATGGCAGATCCTCCATTACTGCCTATTATGCGCATTATTACTCGTCTTTTTCCGTACCGAGCGCGACTGGAAGCGCCTGATCGGATGGCAAACAATCACAAGCGTCCTCGTAGCCCTCTATGCAGTGGCACAAGCGCTCGCAAACGCGATGATACGTGGTTATGGAGCGGAAAAAGCGAGAATCATGACCGATTGGATCATAAGTCCTCCTCAAGGAAGCCCGCTCTCGGGAAGCTTGGGAAATCCGTCATATTTGGGCGGATACATGCTTTTCAGCGCCTTTTTGACGCTCTATCTCATCACAAAAACACCAAAAAGAGGCATTCGCGCTATATGGACGCTCGCCCTCGCCCTCCAAACAATCATGTTTTTCAACGCGAAAACACGTGGATCATTCGCAGCGCTCGGCATAGGAATTCTCATAATGCTCATAGTATGGGCATTCCAGACGAAACGAGGACTAAAGCATAGTCTGTCAATCGGAGGCGCGGCGCTCCTCATCGTATGCGGAATCGGATACCTGATCCTGAACATAAAAGGGGATGCCTTGAAGAGCATGGAGCCAAGATTCTGGACGTGGGGCTCGGCAATCGCGGGAGTGATTGAAAAGCCCATTGTCGGCTGGGGAACGGAAAATTTTCCGATTCCTTTCGATAAATACTACAATCAACACCATTACGGCATAGAATCATGGTTTGATCGCGCGCATAACGCCTTTCTCGAATACGCGATAAACGGGGGGATCCCCCTCCTTCTCGCCTATCTCGCGATCTTTGTAACCCTGTATGCCTGCGTATGGAAACGGAAAGGCGAGGAAATATGGCCTTTATGCATGGCGCTACCCGCAATGTACCTCGTAAACGGGCTCGTCCTCTTTGAAATACTGCCGCTCTACATCCTCTTTTTCTTTATGGTTGCCTTCCTTGTGCGATACGCCGACAACTTCGAAACCGAAGGGGAGTCGGCGCGCCACGAAGCAACGAAACCGTGGGCGGGAACGATTATCATACTCGCGATCATAGGCATCGCGATTTCCTCATACACGACCGTCTGGCTGCCATTCCGAAAAAATACGCTGATGCTAAGAGCGCTCCAAACGAACGGAAAAACCGACAATGAGGTATTCAAGGATAATTACGAGGCCATCGCTTTCTCTTCACCCGTCGGAAACCAAGAAGCGGTGCAGAATCTCTACGCGTTTACCGTTGGTTATTTCGAATTCCTGCGGAATAACGACCTTATAAAGCAGGTCCCAAATGAAAAGATTAAAGTGGTTATGGATAATAACAGGAAATGGCACGATGAGACGGCAAAAAATGCCGTCGGACTGAAGACGGAATATGGCTACATCACATCCCTCTTAGCCGCCGCACAAGCAACAAAGGACAACTCATATCTCAAAGAAGCGAAAGATCTCACGAAAAAAGCTGCGAAACTATCCCCCACGCGCCTCGAATTCGTGCGCTTCGAAATGGCGATCGCGGTGCTCGAAAAAGACGAGAAAACATACGAAATAGCACGAAGAAAGGGCCTCGCGCTGCGCCCCGATCTTCCCTGGGAGACTTCGCTCGACGCGTTCAAATATTAACTTGAATAGCAAGCCTTACAGGCGCCAATACGAGCTCGCGGCAATGACGCCACAGAGCGCGGCAAAAAGAACCGCTCGCCGAAACGCCAGATGGCCTTCATGAAGCGTATCGGTCACGGAAAGGAAGGCGAGAAATGAAAGATTGGCCGAAGAAAGGGCGCCGATAGGAAGCCACGAAACGACCCATATGAGCTCGCCTAGAACGCAGGCAGCGGGGAATGCCAGACGCACGTCACGCACGGCAACCGTAAGCGCGCACACGAGGAGAAAAAGGGTAAAAATCCATAGGATGAGGAACGGCCCCGCGGGAGAATACGCGAAAAAAGAAAGGAATGAGAGATATGCAAGGCAATATGCCGCGCAATATACCCAGAAATCCCGATGCGTAAGAATGAGATTTTTAACGGAAACAACTACGCCAAAGGTAACCGCCATGATTCCGGCAAAGGCGATGCGGAAAAAAAGCTGATCAGGATGCGTCGTAAACGGAAGCGCGATAATAACGAAAAGGAGCGGTAAAAGCGGAGATGAGTTGAAAATAGGCCGACTATAAAGAATCGCGGCGCATACGGCATACGCGATGCCCCACACCAGGGAATGTGCGCGCAAAAACAGCATAAGCAAGGAAAATACGAGGATTCCCTTACACGCTGATATGAAGCCCGGAGTCCTTGAAATTGAGCGTAACCTTCCCGCCATGCCGTATGTCTCCCCTGATCATCTTATCCGCCAAAGCGTCGAGTATCACGCGCTGTATGAGGCGCCGTATGGGCCGCGCGCCGTATTCGGCATCATATCCGTGCTCGACGATATACTCCTTCACAGAAGGCTTTATGACGATCTCTATGCCCTTTTCCTTGAGCTTGTCGACAACTTCCGCAAGGCCGATATCAACGATCTTCTCGATAACGTCGCGGCGGAGAGGGTTGAATATGACAATTTCGTCTATGCGATTCAGAAACTCAGGCTTGAAACGGTCGCGCAAGGCACCACGAATGCGCTCGCGTAGATTCTCCTCCTCGCGCTCAAGGCCCTTATGCGCTCCAGCGCCAAAGCCCAAGTGCGACATTTCTTTCAAGTAGGCGCTGCCGACATTCGAAGTCATGATGATGATCGCGTTCCTGAAGCTCACGGTTTTACCCTTGCCGTCGGTAAGCCGGCCGTTATCGAGTATCTGAAGCAATATGTTCAGCGCCTCAGGATGAGCCTTCTCAAGCTCATCGAAAAGGATGAGGCTGTAGGGCCGGTGCCGCATAAGCTCGGTCAACTGGCCGCCCTCCTCGTGACCCACATAGCCCGGAGGCGATCCCACAAGACGGGAAACGGCGTGACGCTCCATATATTCCGACATATCGATGCGCACAAGGGCCTTCTCGTCGTTAAACATAAACTCGGCCAGCGTCTTCGCAAGCTCGGTCTTCCCCACCCCGGTCGGCCCGAGGAAAATAAAGGAACCGAGCGGACGCTTCTCGTCGGAAAGACCTGCGCGTGCGCGCCGCAAAGCGGATGAAACGGCGGCAATCCCCTCCTTCTGGCCGATAATCCGCTCGCCTAAGAATTCCTCTATGCGCGCGAGCTTGTCGACCTCGGACTCGAGCATGCGATGCATGGGAATGCCCGTCCAACGCGACACAACGCCCGCGATATCTTCTTCATCGACCGCCTCCTTCAGAAATGCGCCCTTCTTCGCGCCGAAGAGTTTCTTTTCGAACGCGGCATATTCTTTTTCCGCCTCGGGCAATTCGCCATACACGAGCTTTGCTACGTGCTCCAAATCGCCATTCCGCTCAGCGACCTCTATTTCGCGACGCATATCGTCAACCCGCCTGCGCAAGGCATGGAGCTGATCGAACGAAGCCTTCTCGGAACTCCATGTGGACGAAAGGTCGTCATTCTTCTTTTTCAAGGCTTTTAATGCGGCGTCAACCTCCTTCAAACGCGCTTTATTCTTGGTTTTTCCGCCCTCGGAAAGGAGAGCGGACCGCTCGATCTCAAGGCGGGTTATTTCGCGACGTGCCGCATCGATTTCCCCAGGCAAGCTCTCGCTTTCGAGCCGGCGCACGGCAGAAGCCTCGTCAATCAGATCGACCGCCTTATCGGGCAGGAACCGGTCGGTTATATAGCGCGCGGAAAGCTGGACGGCGGCGACAATCGCCTCGTCTTTTATGCGTAATCCATGATGAAGTTCGTATTTTTCCTTAAGTCCGCGCAAAATTGCCATGGCATTCTCCTGACTCGGCTCCTCGACGACGATAGGCTGGAAACGGCGCTCGAGCGCAGCAT
>JAHFLN010000011.1 GCA_023244835.1 Candidatus Harrisonbacteria bacterium | reverse complement strand
GGAACCCGGGCACGAGTCACGCGAAAATCGGCATGTCAGTCTACACCCGAAACGCGCGCCTCAATGTCTTCGTGCTCAAGTCGACGGAACGCTTCGAGCTGGAAATGGACGAGTTGATCGTCTACCAGGTCGAAGGAACGCTCACACGAAGCCGAAGAGCGGCCTAAAGCCACGAAACGCGAAAGCCTCGGAAGAAAATTCTTCCGAGGCTTCCTTTTTTATACAGAGAACCTATCTCCTACTCCGCGATCTCCTCTGTCTTCGCCGCAAGCAGGGAATCTATCTCCTTATTAGCCTCGTTCGTTAATTCCTGTATTCCCTCTTTCAATGTGAATTGAACGTCCTCGTTCGCGCCTAATGCCTTCACCCGCTTATTCGCTTCATCGCGCAAGCCACGCACACGGATACGCTCCTTTTCGGCCATAGTCTTCGCGAGCTTTAAAAGCTCCTCCCGCCGATCGGCGGAAAGCATGGGAAGATGCAAGCGCACCGTGCTTCCGTCGACGGAAACCGACAATCCTAAATTCGCCGCCTCGATTGCTTTCGCGACCTCGGACGCGGCGCCCCTGTCCCACACCCCGACCGCCATCTCATACGGCGGGACGATCATAATCGATCCAAGCTGCTTTACCGGAGTCATCTGCCCGAAATACTCCACCTTGATATCCTCAATAAGCCGCGATGTTGGCCTGCTCGTACGCACGCCTTGAAGCTCGGACTTGAAATGCGAAATTGCTTCTAGAAGCTCCTCTTTAAACCGCTTTAATTCGGGATCCATCCCGTTAGAAGCAGGCCTTCGAAGAAGGCCGCGTTACCGAATTGATATGTATATGCATAGATATGCTCATGATAATCATCTTTTGCCTAATGCAACAATAGGATGCTTCTAATGGGGTAGATACGACGAAATCGCTTCCCATTGCAAACGGCGATTCGTCGGATGCTCGGCCATCATATGGATACGATGGGAAAGCTCCTTCAAAGCGCGCCAGTTGCGTCGAGGATCGCAATCGAGCTCCGCCATAACCGCCACGGCAAACCGGTCGAATGCGGGAATATTCTCAGCCTCGACCATCGCCTTTAGCATATCCTTGCGCGCCCGCTGATCGGATGCGATGAATCGCCTCGCGCGGTCGACCGACTCGGCATCCGGCGCCACATCGGAAACAGCCGAAGAAACATGCACGCTCTGCACGCGACTCCGCAAAGCGGGCAGGAGAAACGCGGGGTCGCGCGCGACGAGGAGGAGAAGTCCATGGGCCGGCGGCTCCTCAAGCGACGCGAGGAGAGCGTTCTGCGCCTCATGTGTCATCATCCCCGCATCGCTCACGATGACGGTTTTTCGTGCGGAACGCGCGGGCGAATGGGAGAGGAAACGGGTTGCCTCGCGGATATCGCCTATCCCCACCGACTGCTCCCGAGAACGGACGACGAGGCAGTCGACGAACGGTTCCGGTTCGAAAAGGCGGGCGACGGAAAGAGCCGCGTCATGGCGCGCGCTCTCGCTACCGTACCCCCATAGGCAATACGCGTGCGACAACATACCGCGCGCCGCCCCTTTTGCAAAAAATTCAGGAGCGTCCATGAATAAAATCTATCTTATAATCATCTCGGACACGATAGCGCACCCCTATCAACGCTTGCTCATGAGCGTGCGCTTGTACACGTCGAGATGGCTCAGTATGAGGCCGGTCCCCTTCGCGACGCAAAAGAGCGGCTCGTCGGCGACGAATGAGGAGACCCCAAGCGTCCGCTTGAAGAATTCGTCGATATGGCGAAGCTGGGCACCCCCGCCCGAAAGAATGACTCCCTTGTCCATGATGTCCGCGACGAGTTCAGGCGGCGTGGTATTGAAAACGCCCTGCACCGAGGCAACGATATCCATAAGATGGGGGTTCAAGGCCTCGGCAATCTCGTTCGAATTAATCACGATGTCTTTGGGTAAGCCGGAAATAAGATCGCGCCCGCGCAACTGGAACTCGAGCTTCTCCTTCGACGGGAGCGCCGCCCCAATCTCTATCTTCGCCTGCTCGGCCGTCTGCTCGCCGATCGAGAGCGCGTACTTCTTCCTGATGAGATCGATGATAGCCTGATCGAACCGGTTTCCCGCGACGCGCAAGGATGCCCATGAGACGATGCCGCCAAGCGACACGACCGCGACCTCGGAAGTGCCGCCCCCGATATTGATAATCATATTTCCCGAATGGCTATTGATGGGAATACCGGCGCCGAGCGCGGCTAAAAGAGGCTCTTTCACGATATACGCCTCCTTCGCGCCCGCCTCGCGCACCGCGTTCATCACCGCGCGACGCTCGGTGGGCGTAATGCCCGCGGGAACCGAAATGACAACCTCGGGCTTGAAGATATTAAAAGGACCGACGGCCTTGGTTATGAAATACGTGAGCATCGCGCGCGTGATGTAATAATCGGCAATGACGCCGTCCTTCAAAGGCCGGTACGCGACGATGTCGTCGGGCGTACGCCCGACCATCTCTTTCGCCTCGCGTCCCACGGCGAGCACGGTATTGTCAGGACGGGACAACGCGACGATCGTCGGCTCATTGATGACGAAATCGCTGCCGGGAACGTATACGATGGTATTCGCAGTGCCGAGGTCGATGCCTATTTTCCGCGTGAACATGGTGTGTGAGGAAGGATACCCGTCTTTTCGAGAGGCGGCAAATTGATCTTAAGAACGAGAGGGAACGCGCTTGATGATGGCCCCGAGGCCACGGAGACGCACGTCGATCGCGGCATATCCCCGGTCGATCTCCTCCGTACCCGATACCAAGGAATCGCCTTTCGCAATCAAAGCCGCGATGATCTGGACCACGCCCGCGCGCAAGTCGCGCGCCACGCTCTTACCCCCCATAAGCGGCGTAGGACCAGAAATGACCGCGCTATGCTCGCAACCGCGGCCATTGAAACGACATGGCAGCTCACCAAGACATTTAGAAAATACCTGGATATTGGCGCCCATGGCATTTAAGTCGCGCGCGTAACCAAAACGATCCTCGTAGATCGTCTCGTGAATCACGGAAACGCCGCGCGCCTGCGTGAGAAGCGCGACAAACGGCTGCTGCCAATCGGTCATAAAACCCGGATGCGTGTCGGTCTCAAGCTCGATGCCCGTGAGCGGCCGCTCGCGCCAAAACCTAATGCCGCCCTCTTGAACCTCGTATTCGCCGCCGATGCGTCGCAAGGCGTTCAGGAATGTGAGCACGTCTTCCTGCCGGGCGTCCTTCACAAGCACGTCGCCATCGGTCGCGACCGCGAGGCACGCGAAAGAAACTGCCTCCATGCGGTCGGGGATGACACGATGGGACGTGCCGCGCAAGCGGGAAACGCCCTCGATCTCGATGGTCCGATTCGCGCCCATCCCGACGATCGCGCCCATATTCTGGAGCATCATGATGAGATCGACAATCTCAGGCTCGATAGCGGCATTCTGTATGATGGTCTTCCCCCGCGCGAGGACCGCCGCGAGTATCGTATTCTCGGTTGCGCCAACCGACGGAAACGGAAAAACGATCTTCGCGCCATGCAGACCGCCCTGAGCTAGCGCTTCATATCCCGCCTCGTGCGTACGAATCGAAGCGCCCATGGCAGATAAAGCGTCGAAATGGAGGTTCACGGGCCGAGGGCCGATCTTATCGCCGCCAAGAATAGGAATCTCAGCCTTGCCGCACCGGGCAAGGAGCGGCCCCAAGGCTAAAATAGGAACGCGGTTACGCCGCGAAAGCGAAGGAACCTTGTGGCTCGCGATAACCGGCGTATGCATGGAAAGCGTATCCCCGGAAATGGCGATTGAACTCCCAAGCACGCGGCACAGCTCGCCCGTTATATCCGTCTCCCCGATCGCGGGAAAGTTATGAAGCGTCATCCGCTCATCGGTCAGAAGCGAAGCGATCATCATCTTCGAGGCGGCGTTCTTCGCCCCGGAAATCCTGACGGTCCCTTTCAGCTTTGTTCCGCCGGTGATTGCGAATGCCTCTGCCATGGAATGATGCGTAGAATAACCGCCATCGTACCACCCGCTATGCCGAACAGCAAATCGGACATCGTATCCCGTATGCTCGTCTGCATAATGAGTGAGGGATCGCGCATGAAAAGGTCTCCTATAAATTCGTGGAACTCCCAAACAACGCATATGAACGACACGAAACTCACGATCGCGAGCGCTTCATATAAACGGCTTTTCGCGGTAATCCGGCCGCGATCGAAAAGAAAATACCCCCCGAACCAACCGAACCAGAAACCGCCCAAGAAATGCATGGGCACGTCGAGCCACGGATGGGGCGAATACGTATCCGAAAGGACGAAATAGAGGTGAAGAAGCGCGAAAAAAACGATACAGGCGGCGAGACGTCGTTCGGTGCGCGCTAGCGCTTGGACCATTGCGGGGCCTTGCGAGCCTTCTTCAGGCCGTACTTCTTGCGCTCAACGGCGCGAGGATCACGCTTCAAAAAACCGGCGATTTTGAGCTTCGTGCGCCACGAAGGATCGAGCGCTGAAAGGACGCGAGCGAGGCCGTGCCGGATAGCCTCGGCTTGGCCGGTAACGCCCCCTCCCTTGACCCAGGCCGAAATTCCCTTCGCAGGAATAGCCTCCCAGCCTCCGATAAGCGTAAGCGGGGACTCGATCGCCATGCGATGCTTCGGCATGGAAAAGTACGTAGCATAGTCTTTACCGTTCACGACGATGCCTTTTTCGTTCTCTACGAGACGAACGCGCGAAACAGCCTCCTTGCGGCCTCCACGGGCTTCGGAGTACTTGTTCTTGATCTTAGGTTTCGCTTCTTGCTTGGGTGCCATATTATTTCTCTATCCTGAGCTTATTGAGCCTGTCCTGCCTGATCCAATTCTTGGGAAGCATATTGAAAACGGCGACGCGAAGCACCTCCGTGGGAGACTTCGCGAACGCGCTCTTGTAGGAGGTCTCGCGCAGATGACCCATATATCCGGTGTGACGGTAATAGATCTTCTTCGTCTCCTTCCCTCCCGAAACGGTAAGCTGTCCGGCATTCGTGACAAGCACGGTGTCGTCGCCGACCTGATTCTTCTGGTACGAAGCCTTGTGCTTGCCCTGAAGTATGTGAGCGATCGTGACGGCGAGCCGGCCCAATCTCTTATTTTTCGCGTCGATGATGTGATGCATGGGAATGATTAAACGAATTCGATGAGGGCAACGGCTGCGCCGTCGCGCTTGCGCGTTACGCCCTGCTTCACGATGCGAGTATAGCCTCCCTTGCGGTCAGCGTAGCGGGGCGCGATCTCGTAAAACAGCTTGCATGCCGACGTCTTGTGCGGCAGGCGGGCGATCAGCATGCGAAGATGAGCGACGTCATTCTTCTTCGCGAGCGTGACGAGATGCTCGACGGCAACACGCGTCTCGCGAGCGCGGTCAAGCGTGGTGGCCATAGACCCTTTGATAATCAAGTTATGCATCAGCCCCTTCATGAAGGCGCGACGCTGGCCCGTTTTTCTGTGGAATTTCCTTTGCATGTCGCTGTTCCGATTACCGGTATAGCATAGCGCATCGCTCCATGTTTGTGAAGCGATGCGCGAATACTCGTTTATTTCTTAGCTTTTTTTGCCTTTTTTGGCGCCGCGGAAGCGATTGCGGCCGGCTTCCTCACCTCGACCGCCGCGATCTTCGCGTAATGTTCCTGAAGAATGGCGCAAGCCGAGGAAAGAGCCGCGGACGGCGTGATGCTGCCATCGGTCTTGATGGACATCTTCACGCGGTTATAATCGGTGCGGTCGCCCACGCGCATATTCTCGACCGAGAAGTTCACGGTAACGATGGGGGTAAAAATAGCATCAAGCGCGATCATGCCGATCGGAAGCTTTTCCGCCTTATTCGCCTCGACCGGCATATATCCCAGGCCGCGCTCGACCGTAAGCTCCATATCGAGATCGGCAGACTTCGCCGTGAGACGGCCGATGTACGCGTCAGGATTCACCACCTCGACCATAGCATTCGTCTCGATATCGCCCGCCGTCACTTCCTGCTCCCCCTTCGCCTTCAAGATTATGATCTGCGGCTCGTCGGAGTGCATGCTAAAACGGACCTTCTTCAGGTTCAATGTGAGCTCGACAATGTCTTCGCCGAGACCCTCGAGCGTCGAAAACTCATGGCTCACGCCCTTGATCTTCACGCGCGTTATCGCGGCACCGGGCAAAGACGAGATCAAAACGCGCCGGAGGGCGTTGCCAACGGTGAGACCGTAGCCGGTATAAAGACCCTCGATCTGAAAAGTGCCTTCGGTGTCGGTCTCGGAAATTGTTTGTATGGCGACGGTCTCAGGAAGCGAGAATGTGTTCATAAATGTGGTATGTAACGACTAGTGTGTATATGGTTATACCCGGCGTCGCCCCGTCGCCCGCCGCGCCACCGCGCGTCCGAGTGAGGATGCATGCCGGGATAATCCGTTACTTGCTATAATAATCGATAATCAGGCTGATGTCAAACGGAAGAGGAACGTCCTTCGGAAGCGAAAGAACCGTTCCGGTCATGAGTTCGATGTCGCGGGCGAGCCAGACGGGAGTCTCGGATTTCGTAAATGCCTCTTTAAGATCGGAAAAAAGCGGATGCGTCGCGGATTCTTTGCGAATGGAAACGACATCACCCTTCTTCACCCGATACGAGGGAATGGTGACTTTGCGACCATTGACGCAGATATGGCCATGGTTCACGAGCTGACGGCCGATGGAGCGCGACGCGGAAAGACCGAGACGGTAAACGACATTGTCGAGCCTGCGCTCAAGAAGAGAAAGGAGGATGTCGGCGGTGTCTCCCTGCGTGTGCATGGCCTCGCCGATCGCGCGGCGCATGGCAGATTCATGAAGGCCATACGTAAGGCGAAGACGCTGTTTCTCTTGCAACTGGGTCTTCATTTCCGAGGGCTGGCCCTGCCTGCCCTTGCCGTGCATGCCTGGGCGATACGGCTTTTTCGTCAAAGCGCACTTGGGCGACGAACAACGCTCGGGCTTGAGATTCAGCCTGACACCGAGAGCTCGTTCGTATTTTTCCTTTGTCTTAAACATAGTAGTGAAAGAGGTTAGATCCTGCGGGGCTTGGGGGCGCGGACGCCGTTATGAGGAATAGGAGTCACATCGGTGATCGAAAGGACATTAAAGCCCTGGTTGATGAACGACCGGATAGCCGAATCGCGGCCGCCGCCGAAGCCGTTCACGAAAACGGAGACTTCGGTAGGACCTGATTTCTTGAGCTTCTCCGTAACGGTCGCGACGATCTTCGACGCGGCGAACGGAGTCGCTTTCTTCGGACCGGCGAATCCGAGGGATCCGGCAGTCGACCAAGCAACGAGATTGCCACGATCGTCCGTAACGGAAACGATGGTGTTGTTATACGTCGCCTTGATATAGACGCGGCCCTTCTGAATCTTCTTCTGCGACGAAGAAGACGCCTTCGCCGCGGCATTCTCGACTATCTGAGAGGCCTTCTCGGCCTGCTCCGGGGTTTCGGTTTTGATCTGTTTCTTTCCCATATCCGCTATTTCAGCTCAACTTTACGTTTTCCGCTGCCGGCAGTCTTCCTGACATTGCCGCGCACCGTGCGCGAATTAGTCTTCGTACGCTGACCACGGACCGGAAGACGGCGCATGTGCCGAACGCCGCGGTATGTCTGAAGGTCTTTAAGCATCAAGATGTCCTCCTTCACGGCCTGGCGAAGCTCGCCCTCGATCTTGAAGTTCTTCTCGATATATTCCTTTATAAGACCGACTTCCTGCTGAGTAAGGTCTTTAGTGCGTTTCTCGGAAGGGATCTTCGTTGCCTTCAATATCGCCTTCGCGCGGGTGGGGCCTACGCCATAAAAATAAGTGAGGGATGTCTCGACCCGTTTCGCGTCAGGTATGGTTATACCGAAAAGCCTCATAATTATCCTTGACGTTGTTTATGCTTGGGAGTCGTCTTGCAGATAATGAACAAAACGCCGCGCCTGCGGACAACCTTGCAATGTATGCACCTCTTTTTTACCGATGATGTTACTTTCATGGAAACTCTAGAGCCTGCGGACGATCCTGCCGCGCGCATCGTCATAGGGACCCATCTCGACCGTCACCCGGTCGCCGGGAAGGATCTTGATGTGATGCAAGCGCATCTTGCCCGCCAGATAGGCGAGTATCGTCGTCCCGTCTTCGAGCGTCACGCGGAAGGTCGTGCCGGGCAAAGCCTCCTCTACCCGGCCATCCATCTTTCGCTCTTCGCTCATAAGCCTACAGATCCTAGCATGCGGAAAACGCCATAGTCAAGATAGAACCTATCCCATACTCCCCTCGGTCGCGATAGCGGCCGATATGCGCAGTGCCGCGGAGCGAGGACGTTGGCGTACTTCCTGATACGCCGAGGAGAAACGGCATGGGCAGTGCGCATATCGGCCTTATCCCAAAGGGTTGCGTCCGCCTGCGCCGATCCCCGCGTTATTCCTCGTCGCAATGCATCAGCATGGCTCCTCGTCATGCCTTGGGAGCGGCGCAGTCGCCTCGCAACGCGGCTCGAAGGGGGCATGGGATAGGTTCTCAAGCTATTTGAGCGTTATAGAGAGGTTTTCAGCAGTCGGACGCGCGGGAACCCTCTTCACGTAGCCAGGCCACAAGGTTACCTGGGCGCTTTCCACGCCCTGTATCGCGAAAATCGCGGTTTTCAGCTCCGTTTCAGTCGTTCCCGCAACCGCGCGCCGCACGTTCTCAATATCGACAGGGCGCTCAGCGACCCCTTTGAAATCAATATCTATCTTGAGTTTCTGGTTCGGAAAATCAACGCTTGAAACGTTATAAGCGATAGTCGTCTCTTTGAAAACATACGAATCGCTCTGGAATTCATCCTTCATCTGCGCGGCGAAGAAACCGATGAGATCGCTCTCCTTGAAAACGACCGCCTTCAGCTCGGCTTCAGCGAAAAGAGAGAATTCACCCTTGCCATTCACTTGCGGAGTGACGGTTGTCTTCGTGACAGTGAACTGGGTCGATCCGGAAACGACCTTGTAATCCCCCGCCTTCTGAGAAAGCTGGCTCATAAGAGATTTCTCGAGCACGTCGCCGATCTTCGCCTTCGCGGACTTCACGTCGAGATCGGTCGGATACGCAGCCTCTCCGGTAAATCCGCCCGTAAGCGCCGAAGCGATGCTTCCATAGAATCCCGAAAATTTGGCGGAACTCTTGAAGCCGGGAATGGTGAGTTTCGGAGCGGCGATATTGTACGCAGGACCGGGCTTGTCGGCGATCACGTCGGCATCGATGGACGAAGGAGTGATCGTGCCGTTCGATACCTTCGCGCCCGGTATCGTGATGCTCGACGTGAGCCGCACGAGAAGGCCGGCAGGGGTCTCAAAGCGGGTATTCGCAACAAGCTGCTGAGGCTCGGAACTGTACGCGTTATACACCGTAATCTTGCCCGTCGCCTTCTGATTCACCACTTTTTTTCCGAGAGCCGGGAAGACCATCTGAGCGTTCTTCTTCTCGGAGAGAAGAGTGCTCGGAACCGAGCCGTTCTTCTCGACCGCGAAAGGCTTGTTGAATGTCCACGGCTTCTTCTCGGTCGTGATGACGATCGAGGCGTGCGGCAATGTCACGAAAGCGATCCAGTACGCGGGAACGGAAATAACGGCAAGAACGGCGATCCAGACGCGCCAGTCACGAAGAAGGCCGCGCTTTTTCGGCAAGACGTCATCATCATCGTCATCATTCCGTATCTGTCGCTTATAAAGAGGCTTCGGAACGGGCCGGGACCGGGAAACAACAGGGGTGGCAACCGCGGGGGTGTCTCCGGGCTCATCCTCATGCACGTCCTCAAAATGCGGCTTCGAGTCTTCCCATTCGGGAGCTCCGGAAGGGCTGAAGAATGGGTTCTCCGCGGGAATGCCGGCGGATTTCGCGCCGGCGAGAATCGCATCGTCGACCGATTCTATCGCAAGCGACTTCCCCATCGCATCCGCGACCTTCTTCGCCATCGCGAATGCCTCGGGCGCATCCCCGAGCGCGGAAAAATTAGGAATGACGAATGTGAGGTGCTCCCCTGCCTCGGATGCTATATATCCGGCAAGGTCTTTCGCGGAATCTTCCTTGCTAAGCGGTATCTTTGTAGTCTTCATTATAGATTTAGTATAACGCGTAACAAGAAATCGTGCCTAGTCATTAAAAAATGGTATTCTTTTAATAATGACCCCTGACGAAGAAAAGCTGGGACTGGCATCGATCGCGCCATATGACGCAAGTCTTCCAACAACGAAAGAGAGGATATGGTATTCAATAATCGCTTTAATACTATTCGAAGCCTTTCTTTTCTTTTTCTTCGCGCTGGATAATAACTTTATTAATTTTCCGAAAGATATTGTAAATTTTTGGGGAAGGGGTAAATGGCCCTCCTTGGGATTTATAATCTCTTCATTCTATGCAACGTACTCATTCATCACGCCGCAAATAAATGGGGCTAAAAAGAATTACATAGGATTTGGAATTCCTATATTTTTACTCTCCTTAAGCGGCATCTTTCTTATAATGCTACTGCACGGGTTCTCTGATCCTGCTAATGCTACCAAAACTCATAATAACCCCGGCATCGCATATCTCGCTTTCTTCCTCTTTAGCTTCTTCCCGGGACTCATAGCGCTAGGAACATACACTATCGGGAGAAAAATAAACACATGGAGAAAAAAATATATCATCACACTTCTAATAATAGAATTCGCTGCTGTATCTTATTACATCGCAGTCATAATCATCCCGCACCGATTATATTGATAAAATAGGCTAATACCTCATTTTCTCGACAATGCCTTTTTCGCGGCCCGGACGACGGCGGCGGAATCCATGCCGTACTTCGCCATGAGCTCGGCGGGCGTGCCGGACTCGCCGAACGAGCCCTGCATGCCGACGAATTCGATGGGGACGGGGCACGTTCGCGCCGCGAGCTCGGCGATGGCGCCTCCGAGCCCGCCGATCACCTGATGCTCCTCGGCCGTCACGGCTGCGCCGCATTTCCCCAAAATATCGGCGATTTTCTTCTCGTCGAGCGGCTTCACGGTATGGCAATTCACAACCATAGAGGCGATGCCATCGCGCTCCAAGAGCCGCGCGGCTAGGAGACAGGCGTAAACGGCCGTGCCGCAAGCGATAAGCGCTACCTGCGGCTTATGCGCTTCCCAGAATATCTGCGCCTTGCCGGGAATAAACGGTGTCGCGGATGTGGTGAACACGGAACTCTTCTCGCGCGCAAAGCGGATATACCAGGGACCGACGGCGTGCGCCGCGGCACGCACGGCCTTCCGGGCCTCCTCCGCGTCGCACGGCACAACAACCGTCATATTCGGCATTGCGCGCATGAGAGCGATGTCCTCGGTCATCTGGTGCGTCGCTCCGTCAGGACCGACGGAGATGCCGGCATGGTGCCCCATAACCTTCGCATTCGCATTATTATACGCGATCGTCGTCCGTATCTGCTCCCAATTACGGCCGGGAGAAAAAGCGGCATACGAAGCGATAAAAGGAATCTTGCCTGAAACCGCGAGGCCCGCCGCGACGCACGCCATATTCTGTTCGGCGACGCCGCACTCAAAAAAACGGTCGGGAAAAGCGGATGCGAAAGCGTCGGACCGCGTCGATTCGGAAAGGTCGGCGCACAAAGCGACCACGTTTGGATCGGCCTCTGCGGCCTCTACGAGGCCTGCGCCGTATCCGTCACGGGTAGGCTTCATATCCAGCGTATCGGGCTGGAAGATCGTGCCTACGAGTTTTGCGGAAGGAGTGAGTGACATGAGATGCGTTATTCGTGTTCAGATACGATTGTTTTCTTGAGCGTTCGGAGCTCGGCAATGGCTTGCGCCGCCTCGCCTTTCTTGAATGGCTTGCTATGCCAGCGATAATCGAACTCCATGAAATCGACGCCCTTTCCGGGAATAGTATGGGCGATGATCACGGTCGGCCTCTCGTAAATCGCGCGCGCCTCATGAAGCGCGTCGACGAACTGCTCGATATTGTGCCCATCTACCTCCAATACGTGCCAATTAAAAGCCTCGTACTTCGCGCGCAAAGATTCGAGAGGCATCACGTCCTCGGTCATGCCGTCGATCTGTATATTGTTGCGGTCGACGATCGCGGTGAGATTGGCAAGCCGGTGTCGCGCGGCAAACATGGCCGCCTCCCACAGATTGCCCTCCTGGTGCTCGCCGTCAGACATGAGGCAATACACGCGATGGCGGGCACGATCGAGGCGCGCCGCAAGCGCCATGCCGCACGCCTGGGAAAGCCCGGACCCCAACGGCCCCGACGTGGTTTCGACGCCGGGAAGGGCGCCGCGATGGGGATGCCCTTGAAGTCGCGTCCCGAGCTGCCGCAATGTCATAAGCTCCTGTACGGGGAAATAACCCGCGTGCGCGAGCGCCGCGTATTGGATGGGACAGATATGGCCGTTCGAGAGAACGAGCCGATCGCGCAAAGGCCACTGCGGACGCTTGGGATTATGCGTGAGCGCATGGAAATAAAGCGCGGAAAAGATATCGGCCATGCCAAGGGGCCCGGCGATATGCCCCGAACCCGCGTGCGAGACCATCTCAATCACCGCCCGGCGCAAGTCGGCAGCGGTTTCTTCGAGCATTTTCAGTTTTTTTTCATGTAATTTCTCCATTTAGAGGCTGGAAAGCTCGTTATATGCCGTGATCGGATCAGGATTTGTCCAGACATAGGAAGAAGAAACGGCAATGTCGGCACCTGCGGCCTTCGCGCGCCGCGCAGTATCCATAGCCATGCCTCCGTCAGCCTCAAGTATAGCATCGGGCACGGCCGCGCGCACCGCGGCGATCTTCGAAAGCGCGCCATCCTGAAACGGCTGGCCCGAATTACCCGGTACGACGGAAAGTATCTGGAACGCGTGAAACTTCCCGTAATACGGGGCGAGGTCGGAAACGGGAATATGCGGCGGAACCGAAAGCATGATTGTCGCGCCGTATTTCTCCCCAAGCTCCATGAGATATTCAACATCGCGAATGATGTCAACCTGCACGATCGCGCGCTTCGCGCCCGCCTCGAGCCAAGAAACAATGCGATCCTCATAGTCTTCAGCCATAAGATGAACTTCGGTATTGATATCCGGCATATCCTTCGCGATCACGGCGAATTCGGAAGCGTCTCCCCAGCTCGCGCCGGGCGTGTATATCCCGTCGCCAACATCGATGTGGATCCATCCGCCTGAAGGCACGATACCCCGCGCGCGCATGAGAAGATCGCGGGCCTCCGCGCTGTCATGGGCATTGATCGAAAGGGCTATCTTCATGATCTATTTTTCATCCCAGTTTCTTCCTGCGCCGGACATGGCGTTCGTCAGGCGCGGCAGGAGCGGTTAGGAACGTATGGACGATCTCCCAGGCAGCGCGCTCGTCTAAGTGGTCGGCACCGAGGCAAAGCACGTTTAAATCCTCATCGGCACGAGCCGCGTGCGCCTCGGCGGAAGAATGGGCTACGGCGGCGCGAATTCCAGGAACCCTGTTCGCGGCGATCGCCATGCCGGCGCCCGATCCGCATATAAGGATACCGCGCGCGAACGGATCCTTCGCGACCGCATCGGAAACGGCGCGCGCGAAATCGGGATAATCATCGCCCGGCTCGAACGAGATGGCGCCATGGTCATGCGTGCCATGCATAGCCGAAAAAAGACGCTTCGCGAGAAACTCCTTCAAAGCGAATCCCCGGTGATCGGCGCCAATATGGACGGTCATACGGCGGATATACCCGTGCCGGCCTTTTCCACATGCCGCACGAGCGTCGACACATACCCCCACTCGTTGTCGTACCACGCGAGGACTTTCACGAGATCGCCATCCACCACCTTGGTGAAGGAAAGGTCGACGATGGAACCGTATGGCATGCCAAGAACGTCGGAAGATACGAGCGGCTCAGCCGTAACAGATAAGATTCCCTTAAAACGCGGTTCTTGGGCGGCCTTCGTGAAAACCGCGTTCACCTCGGCCACGGTCGTTTCGCGCGCGGCAAGAAACGTAAAGTCGACGAGCGATCCGGAAAGAACCGGTACGCGCATGGCGAGCCCGTCAAATTTTCCCGCAAGGGCGGGAATCGCCCGCGCTACGGAAACCGTAACGCCTGAAGAAGCGGGTACGATATTCGCGGCCGCCGCCCTCCCCCGCCTCATATCCCCCGACTTCACAACAGCGTCGACGAGCGACTGCGTGGCGGTATAGCCATGCACGGTCGTAAGCATCGCTTTCCTGATCCCCACGGTCTCGCTCATAAGCGCGACGACAGGGCTCGCGGCATTCGTAGTGCAGGAGCCGTTCGAGGTCACGGGACATGCGCCCATCCCCTCGTCATTCACGCCCATTAAAATCGTCCGCGCGTCGGGACGCTCATCGTCCTTTGCCGGAGCGCTGATCACCGCGCGCTTCGCGCCCGCAGAAATATGCGCCTTAGCTCCCTCGAACGACTCGAAAAGTCCGGTGCACTCGACCGCGACATCGATCGAAAGCTCGCCCCACGGCAGACGGGCTGGATCCTTTTCAGCAACGACGAGAATTTTCTTATCCCCAACCGCGAGATATCGCTTGCCCCCCTCCTCAACCGTCGAAACCTTCTTCCCATACCCCCAATACACGGTGTCGTGCCGCAAGAGATACGCGAGATTCTCGATATCCGAAAGATCATTGATCGCCACGATGTCGAATATGTCGAATGCCTGGCGGAAGAAAAGGCGCCCGATCCTGCCGAAACCGTTTATCGCGACCCGTGTCATACCTTCAGTGTACCTCGTCGCCCCGGATCACGTGAAGCCGTTTCACGGTGCCGACATTCACTTCGAGCACGGCATCAACTGCCATAGGCGGCGGATAGAGCAGGAAACCCGTCTGGCTCATAGGCAGGGCATTTTCAGTCGTCCCGACGACGATCCCGTCCCTGATCCATATGAGATCAAGAGGAAAAAGCATGTCCTTCATCCAAAACGGACCGCTTGTGATTCCCTGGAATATGAAAAGCATCCCCTCGTTCTCGCCCAAAGGCGCATGGCCCGACAGCCCGCGGGCGCGGGAAGCCATACTATCCGCGACCTCAACCGAAAACGCGTGCCTTCCCACGGAAACCGTGCGCGCGGAGGAAACGCGCGGAGACGAAGTACGGCGCAATGCCCATGCGAATACGACAAGAAGAATGCACACGAAGACAAATAAAAGGGGGGGTTTCATGCATATAAGTATGCGCCGGAAGCGGCATCCTGTCGAAACAATAAGAGTATTGACAAATACGATAAAATAGTGCTATTATACACATAGTTCTCCTGAATCAAATAAGGAGAGAAACGAACGGAAATAGAGGCTCTAGGAAAGGAGTTCGCCATGCTGGCACTATCACGCGTGAAGGACGAGGGATTCCTCGTCGGCCCGGATATCGAAATTACTGTGCTCGAAACGAGCATTGGTATCGAGGAAAGGGGCCGGGTGAAACTACGCATAAAATCCCCTGTCGCGCCGCACAGCTCATGCGGAACACGCGTACGGGAAGGAGATGATTGGATCGTCGAACATATCCGCTTCGACCGCTTCTACATCGGAACCCACGGGTTCCAGGTCGCGCGCGCGGGAGATGTTTCGATGAAGATGCGCTTCATCGTCCCGAACGGCGTGACCGTGAGCCGAACCGAGAATCGGTGGCTGCACCTGAAAATTCTCGCGGGAACGGCTACGGATGACGACCTGCAATCAGTGAAAGGCGCGGGAAAACGCGCCGCCTGATCGCGCAAAAAGAAGAGCAACAACGGACGAGAGGCATCCTGGCCTTTCGTCCGTTTTTTATTTCTCCGCACCCCTTACGGCTCACGAAGGCCTATTTTCATATACCAGTCAGATGAGGCAGTGGGCCGGTTAGGAACAAATTCCCCGCTCGCGAAAAATCCCGCCGAACCACCCGAATACTCGTCGGAAGCCGAAGAAATGCGATGGCGGATATGAGGGGTATACCTGGAAGCATCGCCAGACTCAACCTCGGAGTCGAGGAAAAGCCAATACCGCATGTCTTTCTTGAAATCGACCGGCTGGTCGAGGACGAACATGATATCGCGGGTCGGATCGATAACGGCGCCTGCGAACGGAGTCGATTTAGAAACGATCGGAACGCCGTCAGGAACGCCGCCCTGATCCCCCTGGATCATGAAATGAAGCTTCGAATCGAAGACTCCCCCGCCGCTCGAAAGCCGCATCGCGAAAACGTCTGCCTGCGTATCCTCGGAAAAGGAAATACCCTGAAAGCTTGCGCCGTAGAAACATGAGGCGCACCCGCCGCCGTTCAAACCCAACGGAGCGCTGTCCCGATCAGCCTTGTCCTGAACCAGCTTCCACGTGATCGCGCCCGGATACGCCCATTCGTCGCTCAAAGGGATGGAGCCGATGCCGAACTCGTCCTTTGCCTGGTATTGAATCTCTAAATCGTCGCCGAACGTCACGAAAAACGAATAGGTACCGCTTCCGAAGTACGGAGTGCTAAGAACGGTGCCATTGACGAGAAAAGAATACGTGATGCCGAAATCGGGAGAGTCGGGATCGGTCGCGGTAGTAGGTCCCGTAAGCGTGAGGAGGTTCAGCGCGGAATCAAACGAAACCCCGAGCGACCCCGTAAGCAGAGGAGGCGAAAGCGACGGTTCGGGATCCGCGAAGTGATAACGGGTCGGATCGGCAAGGACGAGGGAAAGGTCCTGGCTACCGCCGCCGGAGGAAGAGAAATCATAATACCCGATCGTGATGTAATCGCCGGCATGGGCGAGAGGAGCGCGCAGACGGATCATCTTGTCTTCGCCGATCAGGCCGTGGCGGTAGGCGACATTGTGTAATCCACCGCCCGAGCCGGATTGCGCAGCCGTATCGGGCAGGATAAGCGACGGCCGGTCAACCTCGCATCCGGTGCAATACACGGGGTACCGCACCTGTATGGCGTGGGAATCGGCGGAAGCCCAGTTATGCGCGGTATCGAGCGACTGATCGGTCCCGGGATCGCTATTCAGATAAAACACGAGGGCTTTCCACCGGTCGGCAGTGCCTGGAATGAAGGGATATGAATTGAAATGGATGTCTATGACCGACCCGTCGCCTAAGGGGTCTTTATAGAAATACGCGGACGCGAAGAATGCGCCGAACGGCGCGCCGGACGAAGACGGGGAGCCGTGGGAAGGAGCCTGCGTCTCGCGCGAACAGTCGCCCGGATTCGGCGCGGTACGCACGCGGAATGAGGCGCTATCTCCCCGCTCAAGGCTCATGCCAGGAGAAAAGCCCGAAACGGCATTTGAATACGTGACGCGATCGACGATATTCGGGTCGATATCGCCCGAAACGAACGCCTGGTCTTTGGATAGATAGATGGTACCCGACGTATTATTTAAGCTCCCGCTCGCCCAGCGCATGCCGGGCGTAAGCGTGCCTCCGCTCCCCAGGACGACGAGAAAACACCCCTTCGCGGGAATTCCGTTGCCATCCTCGAAATTCTTCTTCGCGGACTGGGTCTGCAAGGACCAACCGGCAAGATCGAGCGGGAAATCGGTCGGATTATAGAGCTCAATGAATTCCCTGCCCGCGTCCGCGCCTACGGCATCGAAAAGGAATTCGTTGATTACGGCCGTGCCGGGAGTCGTGGACGGCGCGACGGAAGGAGAAGGCGATGCGGACGCAGCAGGCGACGGGGATGATCCGCCAACCGCGGTCGAAGGAGGCGGCTTCGCCACGACCGGAGCGGGAATGCTATTCTCGCGCTTCGGCGTGCCGAAGATGCCCGAAGATCCCGCGCCCGAATAATCATGCCACGAGAACGCGGCGCCGCGCTCCATCGTGCGCCGTTCCGCGGCATTGCCCGCGGGCCACGAGGGAGAAGCGAAAGCCTCGTCCATGGAAGCGCAGGATGGATCGAAAAGACGCAAGCCGTCATTCGTGTTCGACAAGGACCCCTGATAAATACGATCGGCCTTCGCGTTCGGCGCGGATGCGTCCGACGTGCGCTCGAGGAGGTAGAACGCGCCGGGCGCGAGGACCGCATGCGGCAGGATCTCGCGCACGCGGCCCTTCTGCGAAATAACCTGCCAGCCAGAAAGGTTAAGGGGCGCCGTACCGATATTCTTAAGCTCAATCCACTCGTCGGTCGCCGACGCGCGAGACCCCATCCACGCGATCTCATTAATGATGAGTGATATACGCCGGGGCGATCCCCCGCCCTCATACGCGCAGAACGCGATATCCGACAAGGCATCGCCTGCCGCGCCCGATCCGGGCTTTACCGCCTCATCCCCCGCGCCCGCGGTCTTCTTCTTCGCCGCGGCTTTCGAAGGGGAAGGCGCGGTTCCAGCTGGAGTCGCGTCGTCGGATGATATGGAAACCGGATCGTCTTCTATCAAACCATCGCCCTCGTCCTCTTCGCCGGGTGCCCCTGGAAGGAGAGTGTCTAAAACCGACGCCATAACCCCCTTGACCTGCCCCTTCGGCCGAGCTTTTTCCTTAGCAAGTTCTTCCGCGCGCAGCTTCTCGCCCTCGGCTATGAAAAGCGCGGTGAGTCCCACGCCGTTCCGAACGACTTCGCGTGAAAGCAAGCGCCAATAATCAGAAAGGATTTTCTTCTCACCAGAATTTTCTTGAATAGCTAAGACCTTTTCTTTTATATTTCTAAAGTAATTAAATTGCTCACCAACAACTAAAGCTAAACGATATTTTTCTTTATCCAGATTTTTAAAAGCATATTCGTACTCCCCCTCGTTCTTAAAATAATCCGGCTTCGGCGCCATATACTTCGTGCCGGCAATGCTATCCGCGCTATAAAAATTACTATTCGAATACACGGCCATCGCCTTTAGATAGTCATCGACGGAAGAACGGGAGGCCGGAGCGCCTTTAAACTTCTGCGGCACGAGCGACTTAGTGAAGCTCTCATAGGGACTTGCGACCGGGTGCGCGTCGTTTCGCGCATGTTCTGGTACGCCCATATCCTCCAAAAGATGCAGGACATGCCCTAAGGCTAAAAATGCGGCCTGGTCGTCGCCCTGGGCATAGGCGCGAAGGGCCGCGTCCCATGTATAGCTATTGTCGCCGCTATGCGCCCACTTCACGGCGGACGTCCAGGTCTTCCCGGCATAGGTAAGGCCCCGGCCGTCGATCGGATCGTAAAAATGATATTTCGAGCGCGTACCCTTATCCTCCTCGACCGAGCCGCGAATCATGAGGAAGCGATGAGCGGAGGAAATATCGTTTGATGCAACGCCCGCGTTATACCCCTCGACGATCGATGCGGTAAGCGCCGCATGAGCCGCAAGCTCGTACTCGTATGCGGGCAAGGGATACGCGCACCCGAGAACGATAAAGATAATGATGACGCGCAATGACCCCCTCAAAAGCTCTGGAGCTTCCATACTCCGGAGAATATATTGAATTCCATATCTATCTGACCACTAACAATGCCATTGGGCCCATAAAAAACGTACCCATAATCACCTTCATACGCGGGCGTTCCCGGCTTTGCGTTTTGCTCAATATCATCCGCCAGCTGACCTAATACGCCGCGCTGTTTCGCGTCCATAAATTGCGCAACCCACTTTTCCCGGCTTAGATTGTCATCGAGCATAAAAAGCGCTGCGGCGGCCTCGGCATCGTTCGCGCGCAACGCCGCGACGAACATATCAAGCGTCTCCTGCGGAGTCTTCCCGCCGACCTCGTCCCTCATCATCGCCGCCTTATATTCAAAATATGGGTCAGCATCTTCCGCTATCTGCTTCTCTGCATATAGATAGGTCGCAACGACCGCGATCGCGACAATGGCTAAAACCGCAACGGCCTTCCGCTTCCTGGACCCTAAATGAATATTCATAAGAACCTAATAGTATTACTATACCCGCAGCATCATCTCTATTCAAAACACTTATCCTAAAAACGTCGTTCATCGCCACTCGAGGGTTTCAGCACTATCCCGATCTAAGCCATCCCGATCTAATTCGAGGCTATTACACTCTAACCGAATATAGTCATTTTATCGCGGCCGCGATAAAATGACTATATGGCACGATCGCTAAATGATATGAGCATGCACATGCTTAAGATTCTCGAAGATGGGGAATTGAAAGCGAATGATCTTCTGGATTTTTTCCTCTCGGGAATGCTCGACTACAGATTCAAGCACGACAAGAAAACGTACGCGGCACTGAAACGCGGATCATGGGAACGAAGAGTCGATCTTAATGCAAGGCGCGCGAATGCGGAAGAAAGGCGTCGTTTCAATACGATGATATACCGGCTCCATAGCCAAGGACTCATCGCAAAAGACGAAAAGCGATCGAATTCGATTATTTCAATAACGAAAAAAGGCATCGAAAAATCCGGGATGCTCGGAAAGGGCGCAAAACCAAATAAGGAACTTGCATATGCGCATCGCACGCCGAGAAAGTATAAAAAAATAAGAAGCGCATCGTCCATCCTCGTAAGCTTCGATATACCGGAAAAGGAAAAGGGTAAGAGGGACTGGCTGCGAAACGTCCTGCGCAACCTTGATTTCAAACTACTCCATCAGAGCACATGGATCGGAAGCAATGCGCTGCCTGAGGATTTTCTTGAAGATTGCCGGAAGATGCGCATGATAAAATACCTCCATATATTCTCAGTGATCAAAAAAGGGACTATTGGCGAACAATCATCGTAATCACTTTATCGCGGTCGCGATAAAGTGATTACAAGGAAAGCTGAAAGAAAGGACGCGGAGATAAACTAGAGGCTTAGAAGTACGGGGTGGAAGCGGACGCAATAGATCGTACCCGTTACTACTTCCCGCTGTGGAGATACGAGTAGATATTCAAAAGCGCTCTGATGGCATCCCCTGCCGCGATATTGTTCTGCTGGTACAGCCCATCGCACACGTCACCCGCGGCCCAGATACCTAAAGATGATGCCCGGCCGGTGCGCGGATCCACTTGTATACGGCCGATTTCGTCGAGCTCGACGAACCCTTTCACGATATCGCTGTTCGGCATCGATCCGATCTCGACGAATACGCCCTCCGCGGCTAAAAGATTCGAAGCGCCTGTCTTCGCGTCCTTGTACCGCACGGACGAGACGAAACTCTCGCCCACGATCTCCTCGATCGCCGCGTTAAAAATAATATGGACATTGCCCCACGCCCGGATCATCTCCTGAGTGACCGGGTCGCCGCGCAAGACCTCGCTTCGCTGGAGAAGAGTGATTGTCTTCGCGTACGCATGAAGGTCAACCACGGCCTCGAGACCGGCATTGCCGCCCCCGACCACGACCACGTCCTTGCCGCCAAAAAGCGGTGCGTCGCAAATCGAGCAATAGGCGACGCCCTTACCGTCAAGCTTGTCCTCGCCGGGAACCCCGAGTCGCTTGCGGCGCGAGCCGGACGCGATGAGCACCGCGCGCGCTTCGACCGTTTTCCCCTTCTTGGTTACGACGGAAAACGAACGCGGAGAAACCGACGCAAGCGCGACCGACTCGACGCGATCCGTCCAAATCTCGATCGCGGGCTCATAGCCGCGCACGTGCGCCTCGAGCCGCTCGGCAAGCGCCACGCCCGAAATGCTCTTCTCCCCGATCCAGTTATGAATATCGGCGGATACGATTGACTGGCCCCCGAACCCCTCGGCAACGAGGAGCGTCGCCATCTTCTTGCGGGCGGCATACACGCCAGCCGCGACGGCCGCGGGGCCTCCGCCCACGATCACGAGGTCGTACATGGCGCTATCCCGCGATCCCGAGCGCCTTCGAGAGCGCGTCCTTGTCGAAGCCGACGAATACCTCCCCGCCGATGTCAATCACGGGCACTCCGAGCTGGTGGGACTTCTCGACCATCTCCGCGCGGGCCTTTAAATCGTCCGCGACATTATGTTCGGTGTACGCGACGCCGTTCTTCGCGAAAAAATCCTTCGCGAGCTTGCAATAGACGCACGTAGGCGTCGAATAGACAGTTACGCTTTTCATACGGTGAATGATACCCGCGCCAGGAAATGCGCGCAACACATTGAAAAAAAGCGCCGAAAATGGCATACTGACCGCAATGCCCCGCGCCACAACGTCGGCCATCCCGCGCTGCGGGATCAGCTAAAGAAGCTCCCCGAACCGAAGAATATGCCATGAAAAATAAAATGGAATCTCAAGGCCGAAATCAGCCAACATTGTTGCACAGGGAATGAATCCAGGCTTGACGCTGAAACGGATAGTACTCCTTCTGGGAGATATCGCGGTCCTCTATGGCGCGCTCGCCGTGACCCTCGTCTCCCGTTACGGGACATTCGCGGGAACACGCGCCGCCCAAAGCCACTTCGAGCCGTTCTCGGTGCTCTTTATTTTCTGGATCGCGGTCTTCTACATCAACAACCTCTACGACATGCGCGGGCAGAAGAACACGGGCGCGTTCAGGAAAGGCCTCGTAAGCGCGATCATCGCCTCTGCCGTTATTTCCATACTTTTCTTCTATCTCGTCACGGACTACGGCATCGCGCCGAAAACGAATCTCTTCCTATTCCTCATAGCGGTATCGGGCCTCATGTACGCCTGGCGGAGCCTGTATAACGCGATAGTGCGCAAGCGCGTTCCCCTCACGGAAACTATGGTTATGGGCAGCACGAAAGCGGCCGAAGAGATCATAAGAGCGATCAAGGAAAATCCCCAGCTCGGCTACCGCCTGACCACTGACCCGGCGAAAGCCGAGCTCGTGATCGTGCCTCCCGCGGCCCGCGCCGACACGGGACTCGCGGCAATGCTCTACCGCGCCGCGACGGAAGGCGTCACGGTGACCGACACCACAAGCTTCTACGAAGCGATTTTCAAAAAGCTGCCGCTTGCGGACCTCGAACCGGCATGGTTTCTGGGACGGGTAGCGAATAGAAAAACTATCTATGACTTCGTGCGTACGCCGTTCGAAACCATCCTCGCCATCCTTCTTGCGATCCTCACGCTTCCCCTAACCCTCATAATCGCCCTCGCGGTCAAAACGACCTCAAAGGGCCCGGTCATTTTCCGCCAGACGCGTGTCGGGGAATTCGGCAAGGAATTCGTACTCATAAAATTCCGCAGCATGGTGGCGAATGCGCCCGACGGGTCGGCGGAAGCGGGCACGGGAGCGGTATGGAAGACCGAAAACGACCCCCGCTTCACGCGTATCGGGCGCTTCATCGAGCGCACGCACCTAGACGAGCTCCCCCAGCTCGTAAATATCATGCGCGGCGAGGCATCGTTCGTCGGCCCACGCCCTGAACGGCCCGCGTTCGTTGGCGAACTCGCAAAAGAGATCCCCTACTACGAGCTGCGTCACCTCGTGAAACCGGGCATCGCCGGCTGGGCCCAGCTCAATTACAAATACGGCGCGTCGAAAGAAGACGCGTACGAAAAGCTGCAGTACGACCTCTGGTACCTGAAAAACCACTCGTTCTGGCTCGATCTTTCGATAATCGCGAAAACCGCGCGTCTCTTTATCGCGAAGAACTAGAGCCCGCATCATAATTCCCTACATGGCATCGAAGATAATGAAAAATACGGCCTGGCTCGGGCTCGGCGAGGCGGGAGGCAGATTCCTGCGCATCGTCCTCATCTTCTACTCCGCGCGCGTGATGAGCGTCGCGGAATGGGGCCTGTCGTCCTATATATTAAGCTGGGCGGTGCTCTTCACGATCATGACGGATATCGGGCTCGGCTCGATCGTCACGCGCGAGCTCGTCGAAGATCGGGAGCGGCGCGCCCGCTATGTCTCGACTTTCTTCTTCCTGAAACTCTTCCTGATCGCGGTCGCGGCATGCGCGATCGTGTTCCTCGTACCCCTCATAAGCGCGCTTCCCGTCTCGCGGAGCATGGCCTTATCGCTCTCTCTCCTCGTGCTCTTCGACAGCATGCGCATCATCGCGAGCGTGGTAAATAAATCCCGTGAGACGATGCACTTGGAAGCGCTCATGAACATCGTGACCCAAGCCATGATACTGGGAATCGGGTTCGCGATTCTGCGCTATATGCCCTCCGCGGAAGGCTTGAACATCGCCTATGCGATAGGGAGCGCGATC
>JAHFLN010000010.1 GCA_023244835.1 Candidatus Harrisonbacteria bacterium | reverse complement strand
CGGGGACGGTTGGCGGCGCAATTCGCGGCAATGCGGGAGCATTCGGCGGCGAGATGAAAGATTCCGTTGTTGATGTGTCGAGCGCTGATATCAATGCTTCTTCTCCTCTCATTGTGAAGCGTGACGCTCGGGCATGCGCTTTCGGCTATCGCGACAGCGTTTTCAAGAACGGTGCCCGGGGCGAGATCATTCTTGCCGCGACGTTTTCCCTGGTTCGCGCGGCGCCTCGAGCTGTCCGGGCCGCGATTTCCGAAAAGATCGCATGGCGCGTCGCGCGCCAGCCACTCGATTATCCGAATGTGGGGAGTATTTTCAAGAACGTATCGTGGGACAGCGTTCCCGATGCTTTGCGGCGGGATGATGAGCTCGCGCGCCATGTGAAGACCGATCCGTTTCCTGTCCTGCCTGCCGCGCTCCTTATCGATCGGGCTGGTATGAAAGGAGTGAGTTTCGGCGGGGCTATGGTGAGCCAGAAGCACCCGAATTTCATCGTGAATGCCTGCGCTGCGGACGCAGCCCACGTCCGGAAGCTCATCGATCTCGTGAAGCATGAGGTTCACGCGAAATTTGGCGTCGTTTTGGAGGAGGAGGTCGAATCCGTTGCCGATTTGCCCCGCCCGTCCCGAAGGCGTACCATATAGGCACCTAAAAAACCCCGCATTTAGCAATGTTTTCATTATTCGATCCGCTTAAGAAGTATCGCGCAAAGGCCGCGCGGATAGGGGAATTCGAGCCTGAGCTCAAGGTCCTCGACGATTCGGGCATGAGGGCCGAGAGCCTTGCTTTGAGGGCTCGGGCCGCAGCCGGCGAATCACTCGACGATCTTTTGCCGCGCGCGTTCGCTCTCGTGCGCGAGGCCGCGCGCCGCGTTCTCCGCCAGCGCCATTACGATGTCCAGCTGATCGGCGGTATGGCGCTTCATGACGGGAAAATCGCGGAGATGGTTACAGGCGAGGGGAAGACTCTTGTCGCGACGGCACCCGCGTATCTGAACGCCCTTTCTGGGCGCGGCGTGCATGTCGTTACCGCCAACGATTATCTCGCGAAGCGCGATATGGTCTGGATGGGCCAGATATACGCATTTCTCGGGCTTTCGGTCGCGTGCATTTCCCATGACCGTGCGTACCTATACGACCCTTCTTTTGACGCGAAGGTCGAGGCTGACCGCGAGCGCGATACGACCGGAAGCTTCCTCGTGCAGGAGGATTTCCTTCGTCCTATCTCGCGGCGCGAGGCGTACGAGGCCGATATAACGTATGGTACGAATCACGAGTTCGGCTTTGACTATCTGCGTGACAATCTCGCGTATTCGAAGGACGGCCAAGTCCAGAGGCGCGGCCATCATTACGCGATCATCGACGAGGTCGACAGCATCCTGATCGACGAGGCCCGCACGCCGCTTATTATTTCCGCGCCCGACGCGGAGTCGAGCGAGTATTACAAGACGTTCGCCCGAATCGTTGCCAGCCTTTCGCGCGGCACGGACTATCTGGTCGATGAGAAGATGAAGGCCGTCGATATCACGCAGGACGGCATCGACCGCGTCGAGCAGATGCTCGGGATCCCTGACATCTATGCTCCGGAACATTCTCGTCTCGTGCATTACATGCAGGAGACGCTCCGCGCGTACGGCCTTTTCACGCTCGACAAGGATTATGTCGTGAAGGCGGGCGAGATCGTCATCGTCGACCAGTTCACGGGCCGGCTCATGCACGGCCGCCGTTTTTCGGGCGGCCTGCACCAGGCGATCGAGGCCAAGGAGGGCGTGAAAGTCCAGCAGGAATCTCGGACGTATGCCGAAGTGAGTATTCAGAATTATTTCAGGATGTATAAGAAGCTCGCGGGCATGACGGGTACGGCTCAAACCTCCGCCGAGGAGTTCGATAAGGTATACAAGCTCGAAGTCGTCACAATTCCCACAAATCATCCGCTACTCCGGAAAAGCATGGTCGACCTCATCTATAAGAGTCTCGATGGCAAATTCAAGGCGGTAGTTCAGGAAATCAAGAAGAAGCACGAAGCTGGGCAGCCGGTTTTGGTCGGTACCGCGTCGATTGAGAAAAACGAGCTCTTGTCACGCCTTTTGTCTCTTGAGGGCGTTCCGCACGAGATGTTAAACGCCAAGAATCATGAGCGTGAGGGCGCGATCATCGCGCAAGCGGGCAAGCGCGGGGCGGTTACGGTCGCCACGAACATGGCTGGCCGCGGCGTCGATATCATATTGGGCGGCAATCCCGTGGATCCTGTCGAGGCCGAGGCGGTACGGGCGCTCGGAGGCCTCTACGTGCTTGGCACCGAGCGGCATGACGCCCGGCGTATCGACAATCAATTGCGCGGCCGCGCGGGCAGGCAGGGCGATCCGGGATCCTCTCAATTCTTCATGTCTCTCGAGGATGATCTTCTGCGCGTGTTCGGCGGCGATCGTCTGAAGGGGATGATGGAACGCATGGATATGCCCGAAGATATGCCGATCGAGTCACGCGTCGTCTCGAAGGTCATCGAGCAGGCACAGACGAAGGTCGAGGGGTTCAATTTCGATTCGCGCAAGCACTTACTCGAGTATGATGACGTCATAAACAAGCAGCGGAGCGCGGTGTATGCGAAGCGGCAAGCTCTTCTTGAGTCAGGCGCGCCCGGGCAGGTCTTGGCTGCGCTTGATATGTTGTGGATGACGCATTTGGAGGATATGGAATCATTGCGCGATTCAGTGCGTTTGCGCGCGTATGGTCAACGCGATCCGCTCATCGAGTATCGCCGTGAAGCGCATCTCTTCTATCAGGCGATGCTCGTGCGCCTTGAGGACTGGATGAAGGAGAATGAGGAAAGGATTAAGGAGGCTGCGGCCAACTCTGTTTCGAACCCCCCGCCCCCGGTTTCAAAGGTCCCTGCCACGAAAGAATACGAGGGGACGAATCGGAACGATCCGTGCCCGTGCGGCAGCGGGAAGAAGTACAAGAAATGCCATGGGGCTTAAACTGGGAATATACCGCCATTTCAAGGGTATGGAATACGAAGTTATTGGGCTTGCCAGGCATTCTGAAACTCAAGAGGAGCTCGTCGTTTACCGGGCCTTGTATGGCGAGCATGATCTATGGGTGAGACCAGCCGAAATGTTTGTTGAAGAAATTAAAAAAGACGGATATAAAGGACCGAGATTTGTATGGGTGCGGGAAGAAGCATAAAAATGCTATGGGATATAGGCGGCAGAAGGCGGCGTGGGCGATAGCGGGGATATTCGTCATCGTCCTTTTCCTCGCCCCGGTCTTTTCGGCCGACTATCAGGCATTCATTCTCGATTTCATTTCTCGTCATCCGATGACGGCGCCCCTCACCATCATCATCGGGCGATTCTTAGGCATTGTGATCGCGCCCTTGCCCGGCATGCCGATCGCGTTCGCGAGCCTCGCCGTCCTGCCGTGGCAAGAAGCGTGGCTCTACAACCTCATCGGTTCCGATCTAGGCGCCTTCGCCGCGTTCATGATCGCGCGCACGTTCCGCGAGCCTGTTGCTGCGCGTTTTACGGGCTTGCGTGACTTGCATGTATGGGAGGCGGCGATAGCTCCCCGACGCAAGTTTTTCGGATTTCTCGCTTTGCGTGTCCTTGCTGCTTCGGCGCTCGATTTTTTTAGTTATGCTGCGGGCCTCTCGAAAGTCTCTTTTCGCATATTCGCCTTTGCGACCGTGCTCGTTGATGTCCCTATCACATTCGCATTCTTCTATTTCGGCGGCATGGCTATGCGTTTCGGAACGTATATCTTCTTTGGATTCATGGCCGCTTTCATCCTTGCAAGCGGTTTTATCGCCCGGTATTATGGCATCAATGAAAGCAAAGAATAAGAAGAAAAAGCCGGTCGTCGTCACGGTAAGCGGGGGGTTCGATCCGCTTCATATCGGGCATGTGCGGATGTTTCAAGATGCGAAGAAGCTGGGAGATACGCTTATCGTGATACTCAATAACGATCACTGGCTCCGTTATAAGAAGGGGTTCGTATTCATGCCCCAGAAGGAGCGTAAGGAGATAATCGAGGCGCTCGGGTGCGTGGATAAGGTCGTGTATACGACCCATAAGAAGGGCACGCGCGACATGAGCATTTGCGAATCGCTTCTCGCGATCAGGCCTGACATATTCGCGAACGGGGGCGATCGGAAGCTTGTAAATATTCCCGAGGTTCCGGTGTGCCGGCAGATCGGTTGTCGGATGGTTTTTAATATGGGTCGCGGAGGGAAGGTGCAATCAAGCTCAGAGCTCGTGCATAAGAGCGCGCAGGCTAGGCGGAAGGAGGCTTAGCGTTTTCATGCGCGTCATTCCGGACATGCGCGTAACATACGAATGGACGCGCCATGTCCGCGTGAAGATGCTCCAGTACCGCATTTCCGAAAGCCTCGCGAAGCGGATCATGCGGAATCCCGCGCGCGTCGAGGAGGGGATCGCCGAGTATACCGCCGCTTCCATGCAGAAGGCGGGGGCGAAGAAGGCGCACGAGATATGGGTGATGCATCGGAAAACCGGACGGAACATTCTCGTTATTTCCGCGTGGCGTTATCCGGGCACGAGTCCGGTCGGAAAGCCGATCGCGATTCCCAATGACGCGCGGGACGCGATCCGCGCGCTAGCGGATCACGAGATATGACCAGTTATTTCCCGCAGATGCTAGATTTGACCCGCTTGTTCTCATATCCTTTAATTTCACTTCTATTCCGTCCGTAATTGCCCGCGCTCCCATGAACGCGAGATTATCGTTCAATGCCGGCGGCGGCGTTACAAAGACCCTGTCTCCGGGCAGTATGCCCGCTAATTCGTTCAGAGTTGTGCTTGCTACGGTTATCGTTTGAAGCGTTCCTGCCACAAAAGCCGCATATGTTACTGGGACGGATCCTGCTTTGAGCATGCTTATCGAGTTATTCGTTGCTCCCGCGGCGACTCCGTTCGTCCAAACGACTTTACCGTCTATATTCATGTTTTGCGACAGGTAGATCGAGCGCCATTTCGAGCTTGATGATCCTATATCGAGCGCTGAAGGCGAGCTTGTTGCCGGGGTAATTTGCGAGTCGAAAGTCGCGGCTGATACGTTTTTAGGACTTCTATTCGTGATGAGTGTCGTGAGGAAATACACGCATGCGATCGTTAGAATAGCGAAACCTGCACCGAAGGCCATAATTTCCCTTAATGTGAATTGCGTTTTCATCTTCTCATTCTCTTTCATAAGGAAATCATATCATAGTGTTAAGCACGGCATTATTATCGTTATGGCTTATTGTCCCTTCATGATGAGGTAGGACCATGTATCATTGATGCTTATCAGCGACGCGCTCGTATTTTTAAGCGCTATTTCTAGCGAATTAGCTAGCCCGCGCGATCCTACATATAGGATGTTATCGTTCATGCCCGGCGGCGGTGTTAAAAATATCCTATTTGTTCCAACGCCTCCAAGTTCGGGGACATCCGCGCTTGTTATGGTGATTACTGTTACCGCGTTATTTGCCGCGAGATTCGAAGCGCTTACGGGTATGGTTCCTTGTTTGAGCATTAAAATGCTCGTCGTAGGCGATGCCGCATCTGTTGCTGTTTTGGTCCATGTCAGCTTCCCGTCGATGCTTGTTGTCGCCGCTACGAAGAGCGAACGCCATTTCGATCCTGTCGTTCCTATATCGAGCGTTCCGTTCGCGCTCGGAGATATGGCGTTATCGAATATCGAGTCTGACGTCTTTTGGGTGCCGATCGTGAATTGTCGGGAGATATGCTCAACCGCCGGGCCTTTTTGGTATTGCAGGGAAAAACTGACAAGCACTACGTCTTTCGCGGGCGGCGTGCTTATCTTCGTGAATGTCAGAGCCGTGACTGCGACGCTTGTCGTGCTATTCAGCCCGACTTCTGCCTGATTCCCCGTTTTCATGACGATGTTCGATCCGTTCTGGTAGATCGATACGGGGCTTGCGGAGTCGCTTGAATCCGCCGTCGTTTCCGCGTGGTTTTTCATAACCAGTTTCGCATGCGGCTGACCCAGGCTTGCGTCGATCTCGTCATTGCCATCGTCGTTCACCGTAAGCAGGCTTGCGCCCGCGACTTGCCGCTGTATCGTCTGAACTATGAAGTTCGCTTGATTCGCAATTTCGCTTGATCCCGCCTGGTAATTACTTACCTTGAAGAACGTGGTCAAGAAGTACACGAATGTGAGCGCGAACATGCTGAAGCCGGCGCTATAGATGAGGAGCTCTATGATCGTAAACCCCTTTTCACGGCCTCTCATGCCATGAATGGTACCATAAGAGCCTGACCTATAATTCTCTTCAGACCGCCGTATGGTCGAAAAGGGCGATCGCGACGGTTCTCGCGACTATTTTCATATCGAGCAATACAGATCGGTTCTTGAGATACCAGTCATCGAGTTCGAGCGTTTTCCTAAAGGAAAGCGCCGATGAGCCGTTGATCTGCGATAGTCCTGTTATTCCCGCTTTCGCTTCCGGCAGGTGCCGGTATTCGGGCGGATAGGCCCGTACCTCGTCCGGTTCATAGGGACGTGGCCCCACGAGGCTCATGTCGTTTTTCAAGACGTTCGCGAATTGAGGCCATTCGTCGATGCGGAACCTGCGGAGCGCTTTCCCTACCCGGGTTATGCGCGGGTCCTTCTTCATTTTGAAATATGGCCCGTCCGCGCGCTCGTTGTGCGGCAAGAGCGCGGGTTTCATCCGTTCCGCGTCGGCCGTCATCGTGCGGAATTTATACAAGTCGAATATTTTTCCGCCGCTCACGCGCTTCAGCCGCACGAATATGGGGCCAGGCGACCCAGCCTTGATCGCGAGGGCGATAAGGGGCAAGAATGGGAGCATGATCGCGATTCCGACCGAGGCTCCCACGATGTCGACGAGGCGTTTCATGCGCGTTTCCCCTCATCTTGTCTCATGAGGGTCGCTCTTGTCTACGACTATCTGAACGATTATGGCGGCGGCGAGCGCCTGCTCGGCATCGTGGCGCGGATGTTTCCCGGCGCACCCATCTATACCCTGATGTGTGATCGCTTGAAGATGCGCGGCCGGTTTCCGGGGCATGAGATTGTCACGTCTTCTCTCGATTGCGCGTTCGCGCGCCGGAACCATCGGGCGCTCATCCCACTTTTACCGCTTATGGCGGCGACCGTGCGGGTTCCCGACGAGTACGATACCGTGGTCACGCTCTCCGCGAGCTACGGCAAGGGCATACGGCATGGCCGGCATGCGCGTCATCTGCTGTATTGCTTTACGCCCCTTCGCTATGCGTGGGAGCCTGACTTCATAAGCTCGAAGTTTTCCCATCATTCTAGTATTCCTTTCAATCGTGACGGGTCGCGGTTCGTGCGTGCTGCCTCCGTTCCGTTTGCCGCGTATCTCCGCGCATGGGAACGGCGCATGGCGCGGCAGCCCGACCGTATTATTACCCTATCCCGTTTCATTGCCGGAAAGATCGGGGAGCGATATGGCCGCGAGGCGCCGGTCGTCCATCCGCCGGTCGACTCGTCCCGCTTTTTTTTCGACCCCTCGATTTCCAAAGGCGATTATTTCCTGGCAGCCGGGCGTCTTATGCATTACAAACGCTTCGATCTCGTTATCGACGCGTTCAACACCCTCGGCCTGCCTTTAAAGATCGTCGGGACGGGCGGGGAGGCGACCCGTCTTCAGGATCGTATTACATCCCCGTATATCGAGATGCTCGGTTTCGTTTCCGATTCCGATCTCCGTCAGCTGTATGCTGGCGCTCGGGCCTTCATATTTCCCCAGGTCGAGGATTTCGGCCTGGTCGGCGTCGAGGCAATAGCGTGCGGAACCCCGGTTATCGCGTTCCGGGGCGGGGGAGCGGCGGAGATCGTGGACGAGGGCAAAACCGGCCTTTTTTTTGATACGCAGTCTCCCGAATGCCTTGCGGAAGCGGTGCGCCATTTTATCGCTTCCGAGAGCCGGTTCGAGCCGGCTCGGGTCGCTTCGGGCGCCCTACCCTTTTCCCCCGAATCGTTTACTCGGTCTTTTTCGGCTCAGCTTGCATTGATTTAGTAAATACGCTATATTTCGTAGTACTTTGCGCTCAGACATGAAAACAGCAGAATCAGCAAGCAGCCAAGCCCTCGAACAGGATATCCAGCCCGTCCAGACGCTTTCTCCCGAGCAGACGGCGCTTTTCCGCGAGATGATCGCGGCTGGCGTCGCGGTCGGCAGGAAGAAGTCGAAGGCGAATCCCAAGATGGACGAATATGTTTTCACGTACGCCCGGAGCGTCGCTGTGATCGACGTCGAGCAGACCGCTGCCCTGATCGACAAAGCCGCGGCGTTCATGAAGGGACTTATGGATGAGAAGCGCCCGATCCTCGTCCTAGGGTCGCAGCCTACCGCCCGCGACTTCGTCCGTTCATTCGCGGACAAGTACGGCCTCCTTTTTATCACTACTCGCTGGCTCGGCGGAACATTCACTAATTTCAAAACCATTTCCCAGCGCATCGAGCATTTCAAGAAGCTGAAGGCGGACAAGGCCTCGGGAGCGCTTGATAAGTACACCAAAAAGGAGCGCGTCGGCTTCGATCGCCTCATTAAGAACCTCGATTCCTCGTTCAGCGGCGTCGAGGAGATGACGTCCTTGCCGGCGGCGCTTTTCGTCGTTGATCCGGGCGCGCACGACATCGCGGTGCGCGAGGCGCGGCGCATGAAGGTTCCGATAATTGCAATTATGAGCAATGACGCCGATCCGCGCGGCATCGCGTACCCCATTCCGGCGAACGATAATGCCCGCGCGAGTCTCTCATGGATCTTCGCGCGGCTCGAAAGCCGGCTTTCCTAGCCCTTTCTTCGTTATTTCTGCTTCACATCTGGTCCGTTCGGTTTTATACTGTATTACTATGGCTATGACTTCAGACATCCAAAAATTACGGGAGGAGACGGGGGCGGGCGTTATGGATTGCAAGCGCGCCCTTACGGAGACGAACGGCGATTTTGCCGCCGCGAAAGCCTTGATGCACGCGCAAGGCCTCGCGAAGGCCGAGCGGAAAGGCGCCCGTGCGACAGGCGCGGGCCTTCTCGAAGCGCATATTCATAATGGCCGTATCGGCGTATTGCTCGAGGTGCGGTGCGAAACGGACTTTGTTGCTCGCGGCGAGATGTTGAAGGCTCTTGCTCATGACCTTGCCATGCATATCTCGGCCATGGATCCGGCTACTGTTGAGGAGTTGCTTGCTCAGCCGTATGTGCGTGACGAGTCCGTTCCGGTCGGCGACCTTGTGAAGGATATCATCGCGAAAACCGGCGAAAATGTCCGTATCGAGCGGTTCGCGCGGTTCGAGGTCTAAGTATTTTATTTTTCCATGTACGACTTCATTCTCCAGGCGGCTTTTTTCGGGAGTCTTTCGGTCATGGCCTATCTTTTTGCCCGCGCCCTGCCTCGCGTCGAGGAGGCGACCGACCCTAAGGGGATTTATGACCATATCGACGAATGGATTAGCAGGCTACCGCTTCATCACTTGGATGAGCGCGCTAATTCGTTCATGTTCAAGTTCCTGAAGCGCGCGCGGGTGATCGTGATGAAAATAGACAACCGTATTATCCGTTCCTTGGAGCGCGTGAAGAAGAATGGTGAGCAGGTTTCAAGTCCCACGCAGGAGCTTTTGGACCACGTGCAGGGGGAAGGGAAAGACAACTCGCAGTTGTTCTAAGCTTTTTTTCTTGCTATCCTCAAGGGGATTTACGGGTGCGTCGCATAGCGGCAATTGCTCCTCGCTGTAGACGAGGCGTCCTCTGGACTTCGGGGGTTCGAGTCCCTCCGCACCCACATATAAACAATGCCCCGCACTATAGCGGGGCATTGTTTATATGTGGATATGAAGACTCGAACGCCTTGGGGCCGCCGTTTTCAAGGAGGCTTTTTTATATCCGACTATGAAAACGGCATGTCTCGACCGAGCTGAAGCGAGGAAGAGGCGAGTCCCTCCGCATCCACACATGAATAAGGACCTGTTACGTAACGGGTCTTTATTCATGTGTTGATATAAAGACTTGGATTGAAGGGAGAGGCAAGTCCCTTTGCGTTTATATATTATTGACTTTTATACTAATTCATGCTTTTATAAGCATCGTTGCCGGGTGGTGTATCCGGTGCCCGCTCTTATGCGGATTCGAAGACGCGTTGCACGTTGAGAAGGAGTCGGAACAGTGGCGAAGCTTATTATCAGGTTCGAGTACAGGAGTAAAAGCTGCGAGAGGTTTTGGGAGCCTGGTATTTCCGGACGGACGCTTTCGTTGCGTTACGGAACGCTTGGTTGCCATGGCAAGACCCGCACGAGGTCATTTCCTTCCGCTCTGCAGGCTCGCGAAGCGAGGGGGAGGCGCATATGCGAAAAGCTCGCCGTGGGCTACAAGCCTTCGCATGAGACATCTCTCGAGCTTTTGAGGTCTCTTAAGACAGCGCATGAGCCTCTTGCGATCAGCTCGTGTCCTATCGGCGAGCGCGTACCGGAGCAGGTCATATATGACATATGCGACTGGATGACCGCATGCATCCGTTATGGCATGACGCCGAAGCAGTTTGCGGGCGTCTTGGATCGGCTTATCGCCGGTACGGATCATGAATTTTCGGATGCGCTTGGGAGAACGGGGACGGATTTGTGGATCGAACCGGCTGACATCAGTCATCTCGCGGCCCTGTATGCCAAAGCCGTCGAATATCACGGCCAGAAATTTATCTGGTTCGACAATGATTCGTGCGTCAGCGTCGTTGCGCTTCGCGGTGATCCCGGTGCCCGTTCGATCGAGATATGCGTACTTGACCGTAAGGATTGGACGGAGTCCGGCTGGCCGAGCGAGGTCGGGCTTGGCAATCTAGTCGTCTCGATGACGCGCAACACGGCTCGCTTATGGGACGGACGATCATTTGCCGCGATAGCGTGAATGATGCCGTATGCCGACAGGTGCCTTTCGGAGACTCGCTCAGGCGATTCCGGAGGGCATCTTTTTTTTGCATGAAAAAACTCGCGCATGCCGCGCGAGTCGGGATTGGAGCCGGAAGGATTCGAACCTACATAACCCAAGTGGTGGTGCCACAAGTGCTCTCCCATGAGCTACGGCCCCCGGAACTTTTTTCAAAATAACGCCTTATTCCAGGAACAGCAAGCCCGCCATAAGCCCGATGCCGCAGAGGATCGCTATGAGTTGGACCGCGGAGTGGCCCGGGTGTTTTGTTTTATGCAGTTCGGGTACGAGGTCCGATCCTGCGATATAGATGAAATTGCCGGCGGCGAAGGGGACGAGGGCGCTTGCGATGCCGCTTCCTTCCACGCCGAGCGTAAGGACGGTCCCTGCTCCTACGATCGCAACGAGTCCCGAGTAGAAGTTGTAGAGGAACGCCTTGCGCTTCGTGAATCCGGCGTGGAGGAGTATGCCGAGATCTCCTATTTCGTGCGGTATTTCGTGCAGGATCACGGCGATCGTGGTCGCGATGCCCGCCTGCATTCCGGCCATATAGCTTGCGGCGATGATCGCGCCATCGATGAAATTATGCATGCCCGAAGCGATCAGGGAGAGCGGGCCGACGGGCAGAGTTCCGCGCGCGCATGTCGCATCGTGCTGGTGCGCGTGCTCGTGGTGCCAGTGGAAGAATTTCTCGAGGATGAACATGAAGAGGATTCCCGCGAGGACGAAAGCGGCCGGTTGCGTAAGCGCTTCGTTTTCGAGCGCGTCGGGGATGAGATGAAGGAAGGCGTCGCCGAAGAGCGCGCCGACCGAAAGGCTTACGAGTACGAATATGAAGGCCTCGCCGGTCTTTTTTGAGAGAAGGGCGAGGCCTGCTATGAGCGGAAGCGCGCTTACGGCGCATACGGAGACGATCGCTGATGTTTGGGCGTCGAGCATATTAGAACCTATACATAATCAAGTATTTTCGCTATATTGTACAGTAATCATGAGGTCTTAGTGCCAGCGTAGCTCAATGGCAGAGCAGTGCTTTTGTAAAGCAAAGGTTGGAGGTTCGACTCCTCTCGCTGGCTCCAAATGCAGGAGAAAATACATTTCATAGGTATCGGGGGCATCGGGATGAGCGCGCTCGCGCGTTATTATGTCGCGAAGGGCTGGGCGGTATCCGGATCCGATATGGGCGAATCCGAGCTCGTGAACGAGCTGCGGCGCGAGGGTATTTTTATATTCATAGGCCATGCGGCGAAGAACGTGCCGCGCGGGGTCGCGCGCGTGGTGCGGTCCGCGGCGATTCGGATGGAGAATCCCGAGTTGCGCGAGGCGCGGGCCCGGGATTATGAGGTGCGGAGCTATGCCGAGGCCTTAGGCGATCTTACGAAGCAATACGTCACGCTCGCGGTTTCCGGGGCACATGGCAAGTCCACTACCACCGCTCTTCTCGCACTTATGCTCATAAAGGCGAAGCTTGACCCCACGGTCATTATCGGCACGCGGCTCGCGGAATTTAACGGCAGCAATATGCGCATGGGCAAGAGCCGGTACCTTGTGATCGAGGCGGACGAGTATGATCGGTCGTTTTTCCAGTACGCGCCGGCGGTTGTCGCGATCACGAACGTCGACGCGGAGCATCTGGACACGTATGGCAATCTCCTCGGAGTCATTGCCGCGTTTCGGCAGTATATCGGCGCTCTGCCCAAGGGGGCAACGGCCGCGATTAATGCGGAGGATGAAAACAGCGTGAAGGCGGCGAAGGGCGCCGCGTGCCATATCGTCATGTTCAACAAGAAGGGCCGGATTCCCGCGCCGTGGCCGCTTAAGGTTCCCGGTCGGTTCAATCAGCTGAATGCCGAGGCCGCGTACCAGGTGGCGCGTACCGTGGGGGTTTCGAAGAAGGTTGCCATGGACGCGGTTCGCGCGTTCCGGGGCTCGTGGCGGCGTATGGAGCCGCTTGTGCCGCTCGATCCAGCTGCCTTTCCCAAGGCTACGTTTTTTTCCGACTATGCCCACCATCCGAACGAGATTAAGGCGACGATCGGCGCTCTCCGGGAGAAGTATCCGCGGCGGAAGATCCTCGTCATTTTCCAACCACACCATCGCGACCGGCTCACGAGGCTTTTCAAGGATTTCGTGACCGCGTTTGACGGAGTGACTCATGTCGGCCTGCTTCCGGTATACCAGGTTGCGGGCAGGGAATCGGGCGAGGGGAAGACGACTGAGGATCTCTATCAGGCTATCGCGAAGCGGCAGAGCGTTTCATATTTGAAAAACTTCGACGAAGCCCGTACACTGATTGACGGACAGGTCGTCGTTTTCATGGGCGCGGGAAGCATCGACCGCGATCTTCGAAAGCATTTCTCCTCAGGCCTTTTCAAGGCCAAATAACCCGACTAGCCGGCGTAGTTCAGTGGTAGAACGCATTCTTGGTAAGAATGAGGTCGCGAGTTCGATTCTCGCCGCCGGCTCACCAGTTGATTTATCGTCATGTTTGCGGTATAGTAAGTAAACTCGGATGAGGCTTACAGTCTCGTTATTCTCCTATGGCAAAGTCCAAATTTTCGGAAAATCTCATAAAGATGAAGTGCGGCGGCTGTAGCCGCGTGGGTTATTTCACGCGCAAGAACAAGAAGAGTACCGAGAAGAAGCTCGTTCTCTCGAAGCACTGCGGATGGTGCCGCAAGCATACTTCCCACAAGGAGGCGAAGCGGTAGGGTTTCTAGTAGTTTGGTCTCCATTCCTATATTTTATTTGGAGTTTTTTGTGATATGATTATGGTATGGATTTTAGGAGGTGTGGCAAATGCGGCGTTGATAAGCTTTTTGATTTATTTAGTTGGAAGAATAAATCTTTAGAGATTAGGCATTCTGTTTGTAAGGATTGCCATGCTAAGTACAGAGAAGCGCATTATCTTTCTAATCGCAGTAAATATATTCGTAAGGCTCAGAAGTGGAATGGTGATCAACGATTGAAATTACAAAGGTTGATTTTAGGTTATTTAGTTGATCATCCTTGCATTGATTGTGGCGAAAGGGATCCAGTCGTTCTTGACTTCGATCATGTGGCAGATAAGGTAAAAGGCGTTGCGGAAATGCTCAAAAATTGTTATTCAATAAAGAGTGTTGTTGTCGAAATTGCTAAATGTGAAGTTAGATGCGCTAATTGTCATCGTAGGAAAAGCGCTAAAGATTTTGGTTACTGGAAAAGGTTAAGTACGGGGGTATAGTTCAATGGTAGAATAACTCTCTCCAAAAGAGCAGACCTGGGTTCGATTCCTTGTGCCCCCGCAAATATAAAACAGGCCGCCGTAAGGCGCGCCTGTTTTATATTTGTCGGTACTAGGAATCGAACCGGAGGCCACCTATTTTCAAGGAGGCGAACCGCCGACTATGAAAATGGGAGGTCTCGACCGAAACAGGGAGAGGCGATTCCTTGTGCCCCCGCAAATAAAATAGGATGGCGTATAGCCATCCTATTTTATTTATGGAGGCTTGCTGGGAATCGAACCGGAGGTAAATGCCGTTAGCGTGCAGAGAAGGTTGGGATCGTTGATGCGGGCGGGAATACCGGTGCACATAAAAACTTATCCACTTGATTAATAATTCTTCGGCTATCGCTTCTGTGACTTGATCGATTCCGGACTATCTGGGTATCCTACGCCTAGCATATTCCATGAGGCGTATGTTTATATATTCTCGAACATGAAGGATTGCATCATGAACGTAGATACGTTGAAAACTCTCGGTTTCGTTCCGGTCGCGTATCCGGTTCCGCTCCGCGAGCGGGTTCTCGCCGCCATGGCGTCGTGGCAGGGATTCTGCGCGTTGCCTGAGCCAGAGAAGAGGAAGCTTTCAGGAGGGGATCGGCTCAAAGACTTCGGTTACATGTTTCGCAACGATGCGGGGGCAACTGCCGACAGGAAGGAGCTTTTCCATGTTGTCCGTACGAATATGGGCGAATTCCGGCGGATGGTTCGGGAAGTTTCCGACCCGCGCGCGGGCGAATTCATCGAGGCTATTAACGCTTTGATTGAAGCTTCAGCGCCGCTTGTCGTTGAATTCGCCCGGGGTGTTGAGCGGGAGTTCGGCCTTTCGGGCTTTGCGGATGAAGTTTCGGGATCTCAGGATAATTGGACGTTCCGTTACTTGCATTACTTCGGGGGAGACATGCTCGCGAATGCTCATGCCGACCGCGGAGGATTCACTTTGCATCTCCACGAAAGCCATCCGGGCGGGGAGTACTTTGGCTTTGATCGGGCGTGGCATCCATGGCCTGTGAGCGATACGCAGACGATTATTTTTCCGAGCATGGCGCTCCAACACCGCTCCCATAACGCGCTCAAGGCTTTATGGCATCGCGTCCTTCCGACCGAGGAAACGAGGACTGCCGGCCGGTATTCCATGGTTGGATTCATCGACTTTCCGCATTCGTTCCGCTATAACGATGCGGTGAAGCGCCTTCAGGATTTTCCCCCGGGATTCAATTACGATATGCCATGGGATGAATTCCATAGCCTGTTCGTTCCTCGGGTGTAGGATCAGGGCAGTTTTTCCGACGCATCTTCAAAACCCCGCAGTCGCAGCTGCGGGGTTTTCTCATGTCCGGTTTTATGGGAGGATGATGTTGTTATAATCGGTCATGAAAAAAGTGCTGATTCTTATATTCAAGATCGCGATCTGGCTTATCGTTATTCTGTTCGTCGCGGGATTTGCGAGAACATGGCAGATGGATCGCGATCCGCTCCAGGCCGAATTTCGTGCAGGAACCGTTCCTAGCCCCGCGCTTAATGGCCCGTATCGCGGTAGTGTTCCGGGGTATTCGGTTTCCTGGCTTGGAAAGAAAATGACGGCGCCGGATAATGCCGGCATTAACGTCTTTTCCGACGGCGATCGGTATCCGTTCGCGACTTCGGTTGGCCCGGGATTGCGCGATATGGATATCCAGGTATTGAAGATCCAGTATGACGTGCCGGGGAATCCCTGGTGGCTACGCCTTGTTTTGGATGAGATGGTCCAGGTTGGCCTCGGGAAATATCTGGGTAAGGTAAACGTGCGCATTGTTCCCGGGCTTCCCTTCACGATCGGGTATTTCCGCCTCGAAAAATAAAAAAGCCCGCCTTGCACTGCTTGCGCCGTGCGCGGCGGGTTTTCGCTCACGCTTCATCCTCGCGATTCCGACTTTACGACCGGATGTATTTCGCGAGAGCGAGTTCGTGCGCTTTCGCATTCACGATTTCCCATGCCGGGACTTCGTAGAACGCGTCGAGCTCTCCGTGACTCGTCACGCCGTTACGGCCGATGCCGATCACGTTTATGATTCCCTTCCACGGTCCTTCGACGAGCCATTTCCGGAAGTCGTCCGCATCCGGCACCGTGATGTAGTCGATTACGACGCACATCGGGAAGTCAGTATCGAGCATTTGCGTCGCCGTCTGCGAATCTTCGTAGGATGTGACGGAAAATTCCTTTTTTCTCCCCATCTCCTCTTTGATTTTCGCATCGGCGCTCACGCACATGATACGGATCTTGCACCCCGGCTCTTCAAGCTCGCTCAACGGCCTTCCGTTCGCAAGTAAGAATCGCAGGAGATGTTCGCGGGGGATGCGCCGGTCCTGGCTTCCCGGGATTCGGTATCCTCCCAAACGTCCGCTGTCGAACCATTTCGACACCGTTCTTGGTGCCGCTTTCCAAATCTTCGCGACCTGTCCGGTAGTGAACAAAGTCTTCATCATAACGCTCCTTCGTGCCTTGTTATCATACGGAACAGGGGCTGTTCCCTGTTACGTGTCTGCGCCTAGTATATACTGAAAGTAATATATTGTAAATAGCATGGTATTATTGACTTTTTATCGATTTTCTTGCATGATATAAATACCAGACGGTACCAAGTTCTTTCCCGTGCCTCGATATGCGGAGATCGTCTGGCTCCGCATTCGCAGGTCCAATTTGAGGAATGATTTAAATGAGCGACTTCGAAGTCCTTCCTGTTGATTTGGGACAGAGAGTTCCTATGCCTGACCCATGGTCGGCATTGAGCGACTCTCCCCGTATCGACGCCGGTTTCTTCATGCGGGCGAAAGGTTGGCGCCTCTCGTCTCTTCGGTACGGTGCCGGGAAATTTACCGAGCGCGCGCTCGGGTTCTGGGGGCGCGGCTTTATCGAAAATTTCGATGCGGTCCGATTCATCCCTTCGCAGCCGAGCCGTAAAAGCGGCAACGGGGGAGATCCGCATCGCGAGTTCAAGCTGAAGCTTGTTGGGTCGCTTTCGTTCCTTGCGGAAGAATTTCAGGGCGTCGTGAGTTCGTCCGTGTGGAACTGTATTGCCGTTCTCGGGATCGGATCCGATCCGTTTTCGCTTTCGGGCGTGCTTTTCTCAGGTGATCGGTTCGAGTTTCCCGCGTGGTCGGCCAATGCTGTCTTAGGCGCGTTGCGCAAGACGCCGGACCTGGACCAGTACGTCGCGTCATGTCTCTATCGGGATACCGGCTATTCGTTTCTGTACGACGGCGATGGAGATCTCGGGCTGTGGGCGGCGTGCGAGCCGCGGGGATACAAGCCCGGCTTCCTTCCGATGCATGCCGAAATGCGCCTGGACGAGGGGCTCGCGTTCTTCACACATCTCCTTTCCGAATCGACGCTTGCGGGATTTCTCAAGCTGCCGTTCCAGATGGGCGTGCATGCGGCGACGTCGTAGCGATGCGCGCAGTCGGATTGTTCCAAGCCGGGTGGCGGGCCATGCCTTCCATCCGGCTTTTTCATATTCGCCGTTTGCCATACACCGCTCTTCAGGCGTATCGTATGCATATGCACAGGCATATTCTTATTGTTCTCGCGGTGGTTCTTATCGCTCTTTTCGGGTTTTTCGCATTCAGGCGGGCAGAGGCCCCGGTTCCTCCCATGAACGATTCCGTGCGCATCGCATCGCCCGTGTCGGAGGCTCTTGTTTCAAGTCCGCTCGCCGTTTCGGGCGAAGTTCGCGGCATGTGGTTTTTCGAGGCGTCCTTTCCCCTCGCGCTTCTCGATGCCGATAGGAAGGAAGTGGCCCAAGGCTATGCCCAGGCAGGCGGGGAGTGGATGACGGAGGATTTCGTGCCGTTTTCCGGAACGCTCGATTTTACCGCGCCCGCATCGGACACGGGCTTTCTCGTTTTCAAGAAGGATAATCCGTCGGGCGACGCTTCCCGTGACGCGTCGGTCGAGATTCCCGTGCGGTTCAGATAGACCATGCTCAAGGATTTCAAGCAATTCTTGTTGCGGGGGAATGTGGTCGATCTCGCGGTCGGCGTGGTCGTCGGCGCCGCTTTTGGCGGTGTGGTGTCCGCATTCGTCGGGGATATCCTAACGCCGCTTATCGCGGCTATCGCGAAAGCGCCTGACTTCGGAGGCCTCTCGTTCTCATTGAACGGGAGCCAGTTCATGTACGGCCATTTCCTGAATGCCGCGATTTCCTTCCTGCTCGTTTCGGGGTCCGTTTTCTTCCTTATCGTGAAGCCGATGAACGCGCTTGTCGCTCGGTCTCGTAAGGATGCGCCGGCGGATCCTACGACGAAGCGATGCGTCGAGTGCCTTTCGGAAATTCCGCTAGCCGCGAAACGGTGCGCGTGTTGCGGCCAGCCAGCTTAAAAGGATTTTTTATGTGCATACAAAAACCGCCTTTCGGCGGTTTTTGTTATTATCGTTCTTGCACCGCGAAGCGGTGGACCTACGGGGAGTCGAACCCCGGCCCCGTCCATGCCATGGAAGTGTGATACCGTTTCACCATAGGCCCTTGTGCGCCGACGCGCATGCTTATATATACTACAAGAATCGTTATTTTTCCACAGTCTATGAAAAGCCATCTTAAGCGCCTTTTGCATGGCATGGGGGTTCCGCGATACATGTTCTATTTTATCGGTTCATGGCGGTTTTTCTTTCTCGATCTGCCGAAATTTATCGTGTATACAATCGTTGATGCCGCGTTCCTTTTTCTTGAAAGGCATACTACGGCGCGTCGATATCAGGTTGCTTATGGAGCCGATTTGCGACGTATTCCGTATTTTCTCCGTCGGCGGGGAGGCGACGCGTGGCATGGTCAATGGGCATACCGCATCGGCTTATGGTATGGCATCATGCACCGGTTTTTGTATCCGAAGCGGGACGCGGTCATCGTGGATGTCGGCTGCGCTACCGGCATTGCGGCGATTTCTGCTGAGCCGTTCGTTTCCGGGGGAGGGAAGTATATTGGCATAGACATAGACAGCGTGAATACCGATTTTTGCTCAAGGCACTATAATGCATCCTATTTCTCTTTTATTCATCATCCTGTTTATAACGCCATGTACGAGGAAACCCAGCCGCATACTCTCGTTCCGTGGCCTATTGTGGGCGGATGTGCCGATGCGGCGCTTGCCCTTTCCGTATGGACTCATATGAATGAGCGCGACGCGCGGTTTTATTTCAAGGAGATCGCGCGCATCTTGAAGCCTGGCGGACTCGCTTTTGTTACGTTTTTTCTTCTTGATTGGGCACATGAGGCCGCGAATACCGCTGAAACATTTCCTCTTAAGAGAGGGTCGGTTCTTATGCATGGGTCGCGTGATTGGTGGTCGATTCTCGGTCATACGGTCCCTGAAATCGCAGTCGGTATTACCGAGCAGGGGATTAGGACATTATGCGCCGATACCGGCCTTTTCGTTCGCGAAGCATTCCCGGGATATTGGAAAGGAGAACTCGGTCTTTCCGGGCAGGACCTTATAATTTTTGAGAAGAGATAGTCTATGTCCGTTGCCAGTAAGCCTTATTTTCGCTATTCTCTAAGCGGAGCGGCGACGGATATGCCCCTGTAGTTCAATGGATAGAACTGCTCACTCCTAACGAGCGGATCGAGGTTCGATTCCTCGCGGGGGCACACGAGCTCTGGCGAGTGGTGTCCCAGGAATCGAACCGCAGGCGAGCAAATATATTGCCCGGGTGGCGGAATGGCAGACGCACGCGACTCAAAATCGCGCGAGGCAACTCATGAGAGTTCGAGTCTCTCCCCGGGCACACGACGTGATAGTATTCCGATATGGGATATCTCGCGCATGCGGCTGACGCATTGGAGCCGATCAGTATCAGCATCAATCTTTATATTCTTCTCGCGTGCGCGCTTGCGGTAGTCGTAGCGTGCCTCGTCTTTTCTTTTAATACGATCCTTCTTGTTTTTGGGCGCCGGAAGCACGGGCGCTTTTCTCCTCGACGCGAGCAGTTATTCGCGCGGGTCATAACCATTCTCATCATATTCGGGGTTGCGGGCGGGGGATGGGATATATGGTGGCACACGGCGATCGGGCGGGATTCGACGTTTGAGCCGCCTCATCTTCTCATATATGCCGCGGCGCTTTTCGCGGTCGCTTTGAGCCTTTACGCATGGCGGCGTTCGCCGTTCCACGGCGAACGGTGGCGACGAATCGGGGTTGCGATGCTCCTCGTTCCCTTATCCGCCCCGTTCGACGCGCTTTGGCACCGGATTTTCGGCGTGGAGAATCTCGCGACACCCATAGCTCTTTCATGGAGTCCTCCTCACGCGATGCTGTCCCTCTCGATCGCGTACGCTCTCGGAAACATGGTTTTCATTCTCGAACGCGAGCATAATCTCGGCCTGCGCAAGCTCTTTCCTGACCTCGCGTTGGGCGGAATCCTTTCCATCATTCTTTTCATATTATGGCCCTTTCATCCCACGGAGGCATTCGGGCAAATCATCGGCTTTTACGGGGCGGGCATCCTCGCGTTCGCTCAGGTTGCCGTTCTTCTCATAGCGCAAGAGCGGCACAAGGACATATTGGACGCGACGCGCGTGTCCCTCGTTGCTCTTATCCTTTTTTTGATAACGTATGGGCGGGAAATCGCTCCCGGACTTATCTATCTTCCCCATGACCGTGCGCCGATATGGCTTCTTATCTTTTCCGTCCTCGTGCCGGGCATAGCTTTTGATCTCACGCGGGGGAGAATGCCCGACTATCTTCGCGGCGCGCTTTTCGGCGTCATGTGGGCTTTCTTCGTTACGGGCGTCGCCGTGCATTTCTTCGCGCTTGAATTCCAATACGGTTATGACAAGGTCGCGATAGCGGTCGTTTCGGGCGCCATAGGCGGCGCGCTCGCCCCGCTTTTCGCCCGTCGCTTCTCGCGCGCGTGAGCGTTGCGCGGTATCATTATCCGTATCATATGGAAATTCTTGAATTCGCGGAGTTTTTCACCGAGATCAAACCCCTTTCAACCATTGTTCATGTCTTCGGCGCGGTGTGCGCTATGGGTGCCGCGCTCGTTTCGGACGCGTTGTTCACGTTTTATGCCGCCGATCGGAAATTATCGCGCATGGAAGTTCGCACGCTCGCCATCCTTTCCCGTATCGTGTGGTACGGCCTTTTCATCATCGCCGTTTCCGGCGTGGCAATCTTCTTATCCGATCCTACGCGCTACCTCCTTTCGGCGAAGTTCCTCGTGAAGATGACGATCACGGCAATCCTTGTTATAAACGGAGCCGTGCTCGGCTCGTTCGTTTCTCCGCATCTTATGCATAAAGGATTCCTAACCGCGCGGCGCGAATCCTCTGTCCGGTATGTCGCGTTCGCGTGCGGCGCGATTTCCGTCATTTCCTGGATTTCCGTCCTGTCTCTTGGAATTCTGGACAGCGTCCGTTCCTCGTACGGCGCGCTCATGGGCGCATATGCCGCGATTCTTTCGATAGGCATCGTTTCGTCCCTTATTGTTTGCGCGTTCGTATTCGGCAAAAAGCCGGTTACCTCATAGTCGTATGAATCCTAATCCGAAAAAGATCTTGATACTCGGCGGCGGTTTCGCGGGCGTCTACGCCTTCGTGCGCTTGCATAAGCGGTATCACAAAGATCCTTCGGTCGAGCTTCGTATGGTGAGCGCGTCCGACTATTTTCTCTTCACTCCTTTGCTTCATGAGGTTGCGACGGGCGGCATCACGGAAGAGAGCGTGAAGTTTAATATCCGCGCGATGCTCGACTGCTGTCTCGCCGACTTCGTGCAGGCGAGCGCCTTGCATGTGGACCTCGCGAAGAAGGTTGTAGGGACGACGGAGGGCGCGTGTCCGTATGATGTGCTTATATACGCGCTCGGGGCGGGGACAGGCTATTTCTCGTTATCGGAGGACTCCCAGCGACACACTCTTCCTTTGAAGACTATTGAGGACGCGCGCCGGATCAAGGCGCGGCTTGTGGGGTTGTTCGAGGAGGCCGCGGAGCCTTCTATTTTTGTCGTGGGCGGGGGACCGACCGGCGTCGAAGTCGCGGCCGAGATTCGGGAGTATTTCGATACGTTGCGGAATCTTTTCAAACGTACGGATGGCCGGGTAACTCTCGTCCATGCGGGTAAGCGTCTTTTGCCCCAGTTCCATGCTGATTTAGGAGCGAAGACAGCGCATGTTCTCGAAACTCGCGGCGTGGATGTGATTTTAAACGGTACTGTTTCGAATATCGACGCGCACCATGTCGTCCTCTCCGACCATCGGCGCATCCCCGCTAATCTCGTCATTTGGGCGGCAGGAGTCGTCGCTTATCGTATTCCTTTCTCGCCGGACGTCGTAACCGATCCGAAGGGGAGGATCGCCGTCAGCCCGTTTCTTTCCCTTCCCGGCCATCCCGAGGTTTTCGTGGCGGGGGACGCGGCCGGGCTCAACGACGTCCCGATGACGGCGCAGGCGGCGGTCGCGATGGGGGAGGCCGCGGCTCATAATGCGATCGCGTTCCTTTCTGCCGGCAAGCCCGTACGCTTTACGTATCGCCATCGAGGAGATCTCTTTTCCCTCGGGCAGTGGCTCGCGGGAGCGGAGGTTTTCGGCATGCGTTTTTTTGGGCATTTCGCGTGGTGGCTGTGGCGCACTATCTATCTTATGAAGATCATCGGGGTCCGGAACAGGGTGAAAGTGATGGTAGATTGGACATTTAATCTCTTCCTTCCCCGAAACATTGACATTTCTTAGTTAGGCTGGTATAATAGGGAAACACTTAAAACCCATGAAGAAATCCCTTATATATCCGATTATCTTGATCGTCGCTCTTCTAGGCGTCTTTTTCGCCTATCAGTCCGCGAGCGCGCAGGATTATGGCGATTACAGCTATGGCGGCGATTTCGGCAGTTACGGGGATTACGGCTTCGGCGGCTCCAGTTTTTATGGCGGCGGCTATGACGCGAGCGATTACAGCTATGGCGGCTCGTACGACGTCTGCGGCGCGGGCGGCTGCGGCGGTTATTCCTCGGGCGGATACGATTCCGGCTACGGCACCGGCCTCAGTTACGGCTGCGGTTCCTCGTGCGGGGGGTACTCGGGCGTCGGCCTGAGCTATGGTTTCGGTTTCGGCGGTTATGGCGGATCTTCGTCGTCGTACTACGCTCCGCAGACCATAACGAACCGTTACAATTACACGAATACCGTCGCGAATAGCTACAACACGAATACGAATTCGAACACGAATATCAACACGAACGGCGGTGGCTATGCTCTTCCGCCCGTGTATGTTCCGCCGGTTTATATCGCGCCTCAGCCTCCGACGTATTACCCACCCACGATCTATACTCCTCCTCCGATCTATTATCCGCCTCCGATCGTGTGCAGTATCGCGTTCTCCAATTTCAACCCGTCGCTCATAGCGCAGGAGGGACGCTGGTATTCGTACAATCTCCAGGCGGTCTCGACTCAGGGCGGTCAGATCACGTATCGGCTCGTGAACGGTCCTGACGGACTCACGGTTTCCTTGAACGGGCAGATCTCGTGGACGCCCGCGTTCAACCAGGGCCGTGCCGGCGCATACGAGGTGCGCGTGGCCGCGTATAACGGCGGTTGCGAGACTAACCGCACGTTCTACATCCAGGTTCAGGACATGAACCCGGTTCCTCCTCCGACTCCGGTTCCGCCTAAGCCCGCATGCGGTTGCGCATGCAACCCGTGCCCGGTTCCGAAGCCCGCATGCCCTTCCGCGTGCGGCACGGTGCAGCCGAAGCCGATCAATATGGGCGTGTGTCCGCCGACTGTCGTTCCGGTTTCCGGCGCGACCGTTTCCGAAGCGACTTCGGCCGATTCTTCGAGCGGCTTTTGGGGTTCGCTTGGCGCGGCGATAGCCGCCTTTGGCGCGGCGCTGTCCGCCTTGCTTTATAGCCCGTGGCTTCTTTTCCTCGTCATCGTGATCCTCGTCATTCTTCTCTTCCGCGCATACCAGCGCACCAGGGAGGCGCAGATAACGATCTAAGGAGGCACGAACGAGAACCCGCTCACGCCGAGCGGGTTTTTCTTTGCTATGCCCTGTGTTTCAAAATCGTTTTTCTCACGGAGTGATCGATTTTGTAACACAGGGTATACTACATGCATATGCGGAAGGGATTTCTTACGATCGTTTTGTTCGGTATTTTTACTGCTTTTCCCGCGCTCGCATTCACTTGGTACGGTCCCGGGTCGGGTTTCGGCTATACCGGGTTCGTGACCGGGGAGTCCGGCTTCGGCTTTTCGTGGCCGTGGGCTTTTTTGGGTAATTCGGATATTGCTTCGTCTTTGCCTCCGATAAATAATCCTCCCGTATGGATTCCCGCAGGACCTCAGGTTGCGACGGTTGGGAGTCCCTTTTTGTTTGCCGTTACGGCCTATGATCCCGAGGGCGGGGCGATAACGTATAGCGCCGTATCTTTGCCGACCGCTTCGGCGTTTAATCCTACGACGCATCTCTTCTCCTGGATGCCGACCGCATCTCAGATCGGGACCTATAGCGCTATCTTTCGCGCTTCAGACCGTACGAAGACGGCCGATATGGCGGTGCCGATCACGGTGCAGGCCGCGGGGCAGGGCGGATATAATCCGTATTGGTACGGCTATCAGGATTACAATTATAACCGGAATCAGAATCCCGAGCCGGAATACGTGACACCCGTGAACCATTTGCCACGATTCGTTCCGATCGCGCCGTTTGCCGTACGCGCGGGGCAGGAGATCCAGTTTACGGTCGAGGCTGAGGATTATGAGGGCGATTACCTGCGGTACAGCGCGGCGCAGCTGCCGCAGGGCGCGCAGTTCGATGACCGTTCGCATACGTTCTATTGGATGCCGACTCCGCTCCAGATCGGGCGCTTCCAGTTGCCGTTCCGCGTGTCCGATTCGCGAGCGGATTACGTCGAGATGCGCGTGTCGGTCACCGTTACCGACCAGAACGGCTACTTGCCGTATCCCACGTGCACGGCGGGCCCGGGGCCGTATTATTTCAATTTCTATCCGCCGACCGCGGCGCGCGAAGGCGATCTCTATTCGTATCAGGTAATCGGCGCGTCGGGGAATATCGATCCCGTCACGTACCGCGTGGTTGACGGTCCGCCGGGGCTTACGATCAATGAGCGCACGGGCTATATCCGGTGGGTGCCGGCGTTCAACCAGGGCGGTGGCGTCTATCCGGTTCGCATTGCCGCGTACAATAACCAGTGCGAGGCTATGAAGGATTTTTCGATCACGGT
>JAHFLN010000009.1 GCA_023244835.1 Candidatus Harrisonbacteria bacterium | reverse complement strand
GAATCCGCTCCCGAACGCATCCCCCGCGCCCGTGCGGTCGAGAATCTTCTGATTCGGGAATATGCCGGCCTGATAAAGGCGCGTGCCGTCTGACACCCACGAACCGCGCGGACCGTCGGTTAAGACCGCGATACCGTCGACCATGTCGTCGAGCGCCCTGAATATGCCGCGTTCGTCCTCCCGCTTCACGCCCGTTAATTCCGCGCCTTCTTCCCTGTTCACCATAAGCATTTTCACCCGCGACAGAAGCGGCTTCAGATGCGCCCCCCGCGAGGCAAGATAAAATGCGGAAGGATTCAGGGCGATCGCGATTCCCTGCGCGTACGCATGATTCACAATCTTCCCGATCACCGCTGGGTCGATATGGCTTGGCGCGATATATAACCACCGCGCTTTTATTTTTCCGAATGGAACTGCTGATACGGGAAGCGATTCGGATGCGCCGCGATGCGTGAGGATCGTGCGCTCACCGCTCGGCGAGAGCAGTATCACGCTCTGCCCCGTCGCCTCATCCTTTGCCTCCGCATCCCACGCCTCTATACCCTCTTTTTCTATATCGGCAATGATGTCCGCGCCCGCCCTGTCGGCCCCGACGCGGAAAAGCGCCGCGCACGAGAGCCCTTGGCGCGCGAAGGTCGCAGCCGCATTCACGGCGCCTCCTCCCGAGGCGAACAAGGGCGCGCCAACCTCGAGCTTCGCCCCCGCCTCGCAAACGAACGAATCCGACGGAAGCGGATAGAACGAATCGAGCGTCGCCGTGCCTACCGTTATGACATCGTATGCTCCCTCCATGCAGATATCATACCACGCCACGAGCACGGCATCTTCACCTCAAGAATCTCATAATCCTCCTTGCGATCAGAGGATCGGAAAACATGCCCGAATGCGCGTGCCCTCCCGCCTCCTTAAGAACCAGCTTCGCCCCTGTCGCTTCGGCAAATCGCTTCGCGGGCTCCCATGGCACCGACCGATCGTCTTTCGACTGGAATATGAGCAGTTTCTTGCCGTCGATCTCCTTCATATGGCGAATAGGATTGTAGAATTTTCCCGAACCTAATTTCTTCCAATCGGCATCGGTCACGCGATAGCCATTTCCGTATGCCGCGCGAATGTAGCCAATCAGCCAATCGAGCGGCTCATCTTCGCTTGGCGCCTGCCAATCGATGACCGGGGATAAGGCGACTACCTTTGATACGCGCGCATCGCGCGAGGCGAGCAATGCGGCCGGTCCCCCGAAACTGCAGCCGAAAAGATACAGCTTCCGAGGCGTAACCGCATAACGCTTTCCGCTCAGAATATCCCTGAACCCTTTCGGAAGTTGGTTGATTATATCCACAATATCCCGCTCGGGAGATTTTTTCAGAAACGATCCGTCGCTCTCCCAGCTCCCCCGATAACGCGGATGGAATGCCCAAAAACCCTTCTTCGCATAGAACGCGAGCGTATCCGCAAGCTTGGGAACGGACGGCATGCCGCTCGAAAAAAGTATGACATCCGAAGACGGCCGCACGGGCGGCATACATTCAGCGACTATATCTTTCGCGAATCGTGTCCGTAATGGTTTCATTTTTTTATTAAGAAGAGGGGTGCGGCCGAACGGTTTCCTGCCGCACCCCACGAATCCTTCCTTATGCCTTGTACCTGAGCCACTGCCATGCCTTGAAGGAGTCCGTATCGCCATACTGGCTTACGAGCCCCGAATCGGCCTCGATAGGCGGGTACACCTTCAACTCCACCGATTCCATGGTACCGTACCCCTTCCATAGGCGGAACAGCCTCTCATTCCTAATCCTGTGCATGCTCGCCGATCCTCCTGCCGTAAGATACCGGTGCATATCCCGGCCGCTCTGTGAAAACAGCGTACCGCTTCGTGCGGCAATCGCCTCGGCGACGATATAGGCGTGCGTATCGGGCACTATCCTCGGCTCCCGTGAAATGCTCCGTCCTGAATCATTTTGGATTCCTGCAAGATCTTCGAACGTCATGACGACGTTCTTCGCAACATCCCCCCTCTCGAACGCGATGCGCCCCCCATACACGAGCGAGACTCCGTTCACCTGCGTGAGGCGATGCATGCGCCCATTCCCGTCGATCAGCCGATAGAACCGCTCCGGATCCTCCGCGGCCACAGCTTCGAACATATCCATAAGCCGCTCCCTCCCCAGCTCCCTCAAAAGAAAACTGGATTCGAGTTCGGCATTCGGAATGATTTCCCGCGTCGCGTGGACATGGAACGCGAATGGCGTTGCCGCGCGGGCGGCAAGGCCGCTCCATCGTCCTGGAGATAGGAGCATCCTCCCCGTCTCGTTCCACGGGCAATACGGACCCCACAGCTTCGGGAGCTCTCCGATAACGGTCCCATTACATGAGCAGATGTCGTCAGCTCCTTCGGATTTGAATTCGTGCAGGATCGTCCTCATGCCGCATAAGGCGACAATAAGCGTCGAGTGACGCTCCTTCCATTCGCCCACATGCGTCGATCGCGTGCATCCCCGGTTGATAAGTTCCTGGATCGTAAACGGTTCATTCTTCCCGTCGATGATCCTGAAGAGCGGATTTCCCGGGGGCATGGACTGATTCTCCCTCCCATAGGGCTGTGAAACGAGGTCGCCGCTCCGGTCGGTCCAATTCCTTCCGTGGACTATCCAGCACGCCGCAACTTCGTCCGCAACACGCTCGATCTGATCCGCAGTAAGCCCGTTCCCGATGCTAATTGCGAATTCCCCCTTCTTCGGCCTCATGGACCGGCATCGTCCCGGAACGTCCGCAATGACAAATCCCTCCGATGTCCCGATCTTCAGCGTGACTTTAAACTCCCCTCCGTACGCGCGAACCGTTCCGCATATGGAGGATATCCCGCCTTCGTCGCTCCATTCTCCTCCGAATTCCTTCCGGCATCTCATTCCCTGCCTTCGCGCGATCGTACGTACCACTGCCTCCGCATTGCCGCCTTTCGTCGCGGCGGAAATGACGTCGGTTGCCCGGACACCGGGCTGGATCCCCAGCCCCAACGACAGCCTGCTTCTCTTACTCATGACACGCTCTCCCTACAAGGCACTGCCAAAGAACAAATCAGCCCCCGAAACGTTCGGGGGCTGATTTGAATTCTTCTGAACTATATTCCTTCTTACGGACTGGTCCGCGATGCGTCAGCAAAACTCAAATAAGCCCCCGATGTTTTCGGGCAGTGAAGATACCACGCCATACGGACGATGGTGCTTATTCGAGATTGTGCTGATTTTATATTCATCGAAATTTCAGGATATGGTCGATCGCCTCTCGGCGTCAAGACCTTTCAACCCGTTTATTCCCCGTATATTTTCCTGATTATTGCCTCCAGGTCATTTCCGGAAAGCCCGACCAGGTCCGCCAGGCGCAGCGTATTGATCAACATTTTTCCGCAATCCGTTTTGAGTCCTGCCGCATCAATCGCCTCCCCGTGGTCGGCCGCCTCGCTCACCGTCGCGATCTTTCCCGTCGTCTTCGCGCAATGGATCGCGACATGGCGCAAGGCGAACGCTAACCGCTCGTTCTCGCTTTTCCCTAGAAGCTCGGGGTAGTTCTCCTCGTCGAAAACGAAATGTTTCCGTATGAGCGCGATCAATATATCGATTTCCCCCGAGATTTCCATTCTCTATTCAACCGTCGCCCGAATGCGGCGAATACCCGCTGAAACCGCTTCTTCCTTCATGATTTTAAATTTTCCCACCACCCCCGTATGCGTCACGTGCGGACCGCCGCAGAACTCCCTGCTATATGCCGACTTGAGCGACGTTCCCGCATAATATACCTTCACCCGCTCAGGATATTTTTCTTTAAAGTAATACAAGGCCCCTGTTTTCTTCGCTTCCTCAATCGGCATTTCCACGAATGTCATCGGCAGGTCCTCTCCCACTTTCGCATTCACGATATCCTCCGCGCGCTTCAATTCTTCGGGCAAGACCTTGCGCGGAAACGAGAAGTCGAAGCGCGTGCGCTCCACCGTGATATCCGACCCGCGCTGGGAAACTTCCGCGCCTAATACATCCTTTAGCGCCTGCTGGAGCAGGTGCGTTGCCGTGTGAAGGCGCGTGACTTTTGCGAGCTCCTCTTCATTCCCCGCTTTCAGCTCGCCCGTATCCAAAATAAGCCCGTGGCCCCCGAACTTTTTTTCCGCTCCCGCACGCGACGCTTCCTGGTGCTTCGCGAACTCGCGATCGAAGTCCGCGCGGCTCAAGCCGCGCGCCTTCAGGCCCCCAACCTCTTTCACGATCTCATAGGTCATACCCATCGACTGGTAAAGGTCGAATGCCGCCTTCGCGTCTATCGCATCCATCGCCGCGATCGCCTTCATGCCGCGCTCCATGGTCTTTCCGAACTGCTCGCGCTCGGACCGCATCGCACTCAGAATCGCCTCCCGATGCGTTCCAAGTTCGGGATACTCTGCGCCATAATCCGCGATCACTGCGGTTACGAGCTTTTCGAACACGCCAATCGGCAGGGCGTGAAGATATATGTATGCGAATACCCGCCGCATAAGACGGCGCAAGACATACCCCGCGCCCTTGTTCGACGGGCGTACGCCGTCGGCCAAAAGAAATGCGCTGCCGCGCGCATGATCCGCGATGACGCGCTGTACGCGATTAGGAAGTTCTCCGGGCAATGCCGCGATGAGCGGCGCGAACAAGTCCGTCTCGAATACGGTCCTTGTCTTCTGCGTCACCATCGCGAGACGTTCGAGACCCATGCCGGTGTCAACCCCGAACTGAGCAAGCGGCTTTAATTCCTTACCCGGCGTACCCGCGAGCAACTCCTCACGCGAGCCGGGATAGAAAAATTGGTTGAACACGATGTTCCACACCTCGATATCCTCTCCTGCGCCGTTTTTCACGTATATCTCGGTTGTCGGCCCGCAGGGGCCGGACGACCCTGTCGGCCCCCAAAACACGTCGTCCATTCCCTCGTAGCGCACGTCGATGTCCGATCGTAACTCTTTCCAGATTCCCGCCGATTCCTCGTCGCGCGGAACCGATGACGACCCCTCGAATACCGTGACGTATGAAATTCGAAGCCCCATCTCCGCGGTTATGAAATCGTAGGCGTACAGTATCGCTTCGCGCTTACCATATCCGCCGAATGAAAAATTCCCGAGCATCTCGAAAAACGTGAGGTGTCGCTCGTCGCCCACCTCGTCGATGTCCGATGTGCGGAACGATTTCTGACAGGACGCCACGCTCTTCGCGCCGAAATCCCTCACCGGATCGGCCTCGCCGGTATAATATGGCTTAAACTGCTGCATGCCGGCAGTTGTGAGGAGCACCGACGGATCGCTCGGCACAAGCGAGGAAGAAGGAACCACGGCATGGCCGCGGCCCTTAAAAAATACTGAAAATTTTCCCCGGATTTCCGTGGAACGGATCATCCGTTTAGAATATGCGCGAACGACTTATTTGTGAAGAAGGCCGAGAATGAGCCTCATCTCGCGAATCGCCGCGAGCGTTGTCTGGGGAGCGGCCGAGCCTGCCATGTCGGCAATCGCGCCGATCCTCTTCTCGACGAATGACGGCTTTGTGCCCGGGAGGGCGTCGTACTCACGCTTCAGGGAAACAATCGCCGCACGCAGCTCACTTTCGGTTATCCCCGCGACGAACGAAGCCTCGCTCGCCGACACGTAGGCCATGACGGCATTCTGGAACGCGAGGTCGTATGCGTTGTTCATAAGAAGCATGCCTGCCTGTTCCGCAAAGTATGCGGCTTCCTCGCCAGAACGCGCGGAAAGCCCCGCCTGCGCTCCCCGAGCGCGGAGGATCGCCTCCTGTACCGATGCCGCCGTCGCAAGGCGGGACCGGACACTGTCTGAAGCCAGGCGCTGTTCTGCCTGCGCGAGCCTGCTCTTCATATCAGCGTCATGCGCGCGAACGCGCATCTCCTCGAACACATACAGACGAACCGCCTTGTCGCCCGGAAGATCGGCCGCCTTGTCGAGCGAGACCGAGCCCGCCTTCACCGCGCCGATGAAACCGATAAGCAGGTCGTCCTTCGCGATCTTTATTGCGCGCTCGAGCGGATCAGACCCCTTCCCCGCATCCGCGATGCCAAGCTCGAGGGACGAGAGCGCGTCCGCGATACGAATTTCCGCGTACGGGTTTCCGTCGCGGCTCGAAAGAGAAGCGATGCGCGATACGAAGCCCGATGCCCGGCTATCGCCGAACACGCCAAGCGCGAGGCCCGCGAGGCTTTCCCGCGCAAATGCCACGGCATCGCGCCCGCTCGCCTCCGCCCCGAAGGCATCGCTCTCTAGAAGCTCGTTGAAAAAACGCCCGTGGTCTATAAGGATCGCCCCGACCCCCATAAGCACTCGGTCGTCGTCAATCGCTCCCGCGGCCGTACGGAGCGCCTGCGCCTCTTCCCCGTATGCGGCGAACGCGTCCCCGACAACCGATTCGCCCTTCTCGGCATCAACAACCTTCTTGATATCCGCCATACGCTCGTGAACGAGCCGCACCTCAAGGAGCGCCCGGGACACCGGAGTAAACGTGAACGTGCGGCGGAGACTCCGCATGCCGTCCTGCATAAAATAAAAAGGGTTTCCCGGAGGTAGCGTTGCCGCCTCCGCAGTACCCGAAATAAGCATGACCGAAGCCGCTAGGGCAACAAAAAAACCAGATATTATCTGCTTTTTCATCATGTATCCATACTACCATGCCTCGCCCCCCTGCCGCAAGGAATCCCCGCGCCCAGCGCCCGATCCATATTGACAAAGAATGCATAAGGCGCTATGCTATATTCAGAACGTCAAGGAAGTGGAGTTCGTACGGCCTTCCTTGGTGCTACAACGTAGTACGACTTGCGAGATGATGGGTTTCATATGGCTCGTGGCGCTGACGCACCACTGCGGCCGGTTGGAACGAGGGAGAGTCTTTGATGCTCCGTAACGTGTCCGGAGCGTAAGAGACCCCTCACGATGTGAGACCCTATGAGCGATGCACTCGGATTGTCGGTGCGAATCGCGAAGCAAGATGCCAGACAACACCCCAGGGCCACCGCCGTCACCACGGCCCTGGGGTTATTTTTTTGCTCAATCGTAAAAAAACCGCCCCTCATGGACGGCGGCAGGGACGCTCGCGCACCCCCCGGCCCTTTCAATTAGCACGCGCTATCCGCGCTTTGCACCATTTCTGAAATACACCGATAAACGCGTTCGTATCCGTAACGTATATCCGCAACGTCGTTTCATCTTCCCCTTCTTCCAATCCGTAGAAGCCTCCGAATGCCACGTCATTATCCGGATGACTCCGCGCACACTCGCTGAACGAGTGCCATAGCGCTTCTCCTAACGTTTCCTCATTATTTGGCATGTTATATGCGCATGAGATCCATGAAGTAGCGGCCTTCGGCTTCCGCTTTATCATCGCATAGAAGGATTTCCCTTCGAGCGGCGTATCCGGATCCGGAAAGCACGGTTCTGCGAGCAAGTACACCCGGAATCTCGTATACCTACCTTTTTTTACTTTAGCCGCCATCTCTCCCTTTAACAGGGTGAAGACCGTCGGGTGAACACGGCCCCGTAACGACTCTATCGCAAGAAGCTCCCTTCCATTCCATTCCACTAAATATTCGCCTCGAAAATACGGTGGCGATCCCATCACAAGCTCCTTTCTCCAGAACTTTTTTGTAATGATCTACTACAGTGCCGCTTCTTAGTACCCCTCGAGCATGTGCGAATCGCCATGCCCGCGGATACGCGCCAAGGCCTTCGCCTCGATCTGCCGAATACGCTCGCGCGTAACGCCGAACTGCTTGCCCACCTCCTCGAGCGTGTGCGTCACACCGTCGTCAAGGCCGAAACGCATGCCCAAAATCTTCTGCTCGCGGGGCGCGAGATCCTCCAAGATCTTCCTAATGCGCTCGCGAAGCAGGGCCTGCGAAGCGGACTGCTGAGGCGACAAGGTCTTCTCGTCTTGTATGAAATTAGCGAGCACGGAATCATCGTCGTCACTCCCGTCTCCCAAGGGCGACTCGAGCGAGATGACTTCCTGCGAGATCTTCTGGATGTGGTAGACGCGCTCGACGGGAACGCCCATCTCTATCGCGATCTCCTCGGCCAACGGCTCGCGACCGAGCTCCTGGAACAGGCGGCGCTTCGCCTGCGTGTATTTCGAAATGGTCTCGACCATGTGTACGGGAATGCGGATTGTGCGCGACTGGTCGGCCAGGGCGCGCGTGATCGCCTGGCGAATCCACCAATGGGCATAGGTCGAGAACTTATAGCCGCGGCGATAGTCAAACTTGTCGACGGCGCGCGAGAGGCCGATATTCCCCTCCTGGATCAGATCCAATATGCTCAGGTTCGGACTGCGGTTCACGTATCGTTTCGCGATCGACACGACGAGCCGCAAGTTCGCCCGGATGAACTGCCTGCGCGCTTCCTCGTCGCCCTTCTCGATACGCTTCGCGAGCTCGCGTTCGTCCTCGGACTTCAAAAGCCCCTCGCGACCGATCTCCTTCAGATACGACTGCACGGCGTCGAGCGCCGCCACGTCCAAGTGCCCATCCCCGAGACCCTTAACGTCCACGTCGGCCTCCTTTGGCACGTCTATCAGCTGGCTCGTCTCGATAACCTTTATATTTGCCTTCTCGAGCTCGTCGTATATCTGATCCAAAAAACCGATATTATCCTCGATCGTCGGGAAATATCCCAACACCTCCGAATCGGTCACGAAACCGCGGCCCCGTCCCCGCTCGATCAATTCCACGATCTTTCCCTGGTCGATCTTCAGGCGCTCTTCCTGCTTCTTCGTGCGGGGGCGCGGCGCGCTTGAAACGGCCTTCTTTTTTCCCGCGCGCGCAGGCTTCGCCCTCCCTGCGGGTTTCTTTGCCTTCGTTACCGGCTGCTTCCTAACCGGCTTTTTCTTCGCAACGGGCCGTGCCGGCTTCCCCTTCCGGCGCGCCGCCTTCTTCGCACTCCCGGCATTCTTTGCCTTCGGGCGAGGCTTCTGCGCCTTACTTTTGCGTTTTATCATCAACCCTAGTATGCAATTTGCGACTGAAGGTGTCAAACTCGCGTAACGCCGATGCGAGACGAATCTCATCCTTCGCCGCCTGTGCCTCGATGATCGCGCCCTTCAGAACCGTTATCTTTTCCTTCCGCCACTCGCGCTCGAGCTCGACCATGAGAAGCGCGATCTCCTTCGCCCGCTCCTCGGGAGCGATATCCCCCCCGTCGAGAGACGCCTTCATTTCCGATAGGGCCGACGCTTCGGGCGGCGCATATTCGGGCGCGAACGAGGCAAGCTCGGGAGAGCCTCCTAATTGGACGATACGCGCGATGATAAGCTCCTTCCGACTCGCACGGACGGGCGCTTGAGCGGCTTTAGGCCCGTACGGAACGGGCGACGGGACGCGCAACGGAACGGGTGTCGCGTGCGGAGCCTCCAAGCGATCCATTTCCCCCTGGAGTACGTACTCGCTCATCCCCGTACGAACCACAAGCTCCTTCAGCCATGCCGACTGCTCGAAAGGCGATGGCAGAGCCTTCGCCTTCACAAGCACGGCACGCACCCCGCGCTTCAGAGCCTCGTGATCGTGCGCGGATCCGGCAGATTGCGGCAGATAGCGATTGAAATAGAAATCGCGCGCGGACCCGGCAGATGCGACGAGCCGGGCGAGGGCCTGGGGGTCTTCTTGCACGATATCGGCCGGATCTTTTCCCGTAAGCGCGACCACCTTCACTGAGAAATCGTGCGCGAGCGCGAGGTCAATGCCCCGCTCGATGGCGCGTTGGCCCGCCTCATCGCTGTCGAAACAGAGAAGCAAGGTGTCCGCCAGGCGGCGAAGCGTTTCCAGATGCTCGCCCGTGAGCGCGGTCCCCGAAGTCGCGACAACATTTCTCACGCCCGCCTGGTATGCCATCAGGAAGTCCATCTGCCCCTCGACCAGAAGCGCCGCGCCTGCCTCGCGCACGTACGATTTCGTCGCATGGAATCCGTAGAGTACTTTCGACTTCATAAAGATCGGGGTTTCCGGCGAGTTCACGTACTTCGCGAGCTCCGCGGCCTTCGGATCATCCGGCATGATACGCCCGGTGAACCCCACGACTTTTCCCACATGATTAAAGAGTGGGAACATAAGCCTTCCCCTGAACCGGTCCCAATACGTCCCCCGCTCTGTGCGGAACACGACTCCCGCCTCGCAAATATCCTGCACGGAGAATCCGCGCTTCGTGAGCACTCGCAGAAGCGCGTCCGGCTCGTTTAGCGCATAGCCCACGCCGAATTCCGCGAGCGTTTCCGGCGCGAGCCCGCGACCCAACGCGTACTCCCGCACATGCGGGGTCATGGATGCCACGAAGAAGTCCTTCGCCGCCTCGTTTATGGCATAGAGCGCGTCGTATTTCCGGTATTCCCCCGCCCCGCCGCGAAGCCGCGAAGGGTCTATGCCCGCCCGCTCGGAAAGAAGCTTTAAGGCATCGTAGAACTCGATATTCTCGTACTTCATCACGAACGAGATCACATCCCCTCCCTCATTACATCCGCCGAAACAATGCCAGCTCCGCCTCTCGGGCGAGATCATGAACGACGGCGTCTTCTCGTGGTGGAAGGGACAGCACGCCTTGAAGTTCTTCCCGGCAGGAGAAATCGTTATATAGCTCTTTATCACCTCGGCGATATCGAGCTTGTCCTTTATGTCCTCGACGACGGTTCCCATATCCCTGTACTACAACTTCGACTGATAATATACAATCAACCTTTTCGCGAGAAATGTATTACCTCCTATTGTCTTACAATAACGCTCCCTTCTTAAGGCATCTGTTTTATTTGTTGACGTCTCGCAATATATCAACTTGAAAGGCAATCTAGACTTGGTTGAGGTGCCCAGTCCTTTATTATGCTCTTCCAGCCTACGCCTAATGTTAGTGATGAATCCTATATATCTCTTCTCATCTCTCAGGCTCTCTAGAACATATGTATGGAAGAGCATTGTCGAAGTTGTAGTACGGGGCATATCCCCCTTATTAATAGCGCACGCGGGGCATAAAGCGAAGCTTTGACTTTATCCGCCTCCGAAGGTATACTGAACCATCAAATCGATAGCCGCCTACATAGCATGAAACACTGCCTCATCTGCCAAAAAGGATCGATCATGGCCGGAACCCGCAAGCTTTTGCGCGGCCACTTTAACCCCACCAACTGGACGCGGAAATACCCCAACCTCCAAAAAACCAAGCTCCCGAACGGGCCGCGCGTGATGGCCTGCATGCGCTGCCGCAGGACGCTCGTGAAAGCGGGCATCTCAGGCAAGGCGCAGTAATTCGCCTAATTTCCTTTTCTCGAATACGTCGCGAGGATATATCTCAATCAGCCGCCAGCCGCATTCCGCGGCCTTTTTTCTTTTCAGTTTGATCATCGCGTCATATTTTTTCTGAACACCTGCTAATCCGAAAAACTCCACGACAATGTTCGGCGCGATGAAAAAGTCCCCCGTCATCTTCGTCTTTCCGTATCTGACGCCTCGCTCGTGAATGATGCCGCGCCTATGAAGCCAGTCGTCGATTATCCTTTCCGTGAACGAATCGCACTTATGACCGTCCTTCGCGACGAATTTCTTCGCGAATAAGACGGGGTTCGGGTCGAAGCCCGCCAGACGAATCGCATTGTTCCAACTTCCGAATTGCCGCTTATACTCGTTATACATATTGAATTCCCGTTTTAGCGGAATACGGCCAACCTTCTTATAAAAATCGGCTAATTTCTCTAACAAACTCTCTTTCGTATGCTTCTCGCGATAGCGGGCTAGATTAACCCGCGCCAACTCCATGAGGCGCTGTCGACGCTCTATGGGAAATGCGTTAGCATTCCGCCTCTCTTCGATAGCCATCTTCTGCTCTTTTGAAATAACGGTGCCTTTAGTCCATAGGTATGCCGATCCCACACTTATACCCAAATCGCTCCGTATTTCCCTATGCGTTTTTCCCGCTTTCCGTAAAATAACAGCACGCTCTCGCAAGGCACTAGTATGGCGGATTCCATTGTTTTTCTTTGCCTTTTCCACATATACATTATACCATTCAGGGCATCGGGGTGTCGTATATCGGCAGTACGCAAGGCTGGGGGTCTTGATGGCCGGGTTCGATTCCCGGCACCCCGACACGGAATGACGTTGACGCCGAGCTTTCGAAAACCTATCATATAGGCGGCTCTTATCGCCCTTCGAAAACACCTACCGATCACTCTTTTCCCCAAGGAGGCACCATGCCGTCACTTGCCGAGATCCTGAACGCGATCGCGACGATCACCGCAGATGAAGCGAGCGGCCCCATGATCGCCAAGCTCGTGAAGCAAATCCAGACCGAAACCGCCCACCTTTCGGCAAAAGCAACCGCCACGTTTCCTGCCCCGTTCGCTCCCGAACCTGGCATGAAGATCCCCGGCGGGGATTATCTCCTGACCGAGATGATGACCATGACGGATCTTTCCGTGATCTTCCATGGCACCCAGGAACTCTGGCGCGGAACGCCCGATGCCTTCGTGCGGCCCGTGGTCGTGAAGATCATCACGTTCGCAGGACATACGCCCGAAAAACGCCGGGTTAAACTGGCTCGGATGCGACAGGAAGCGGAAATAACCGCTCGCCGAATCAACAGCCCGAACATCGTGGAAACCTATGATGCCTTTCCTTTGTTCGGCCCGAACGGCGACCCCGTTGCCGCATGTCTCGTTATGGAAGACCATGACTATGATCTTGATGAGTTCGCTAGGCAGCTCGGCTATGTATTGCCGCTCCGCCTCGCGCGCCATCTCATGCGGCAAGTGTGCCAAGGCTTCCTGTATGCCCACCGTTTCGATATCCTGCATCGGGATATGAAGCCTACGAACGTTCTCATTGCCGGAGGCCCGGGCCCCCGCGATACGGATGGCGCCGCGTCGGACGATCCCTTGGCAGGAAGCCATGCCGCCGGCTGCAGTGTCGAATACAGCAATGCCAAAGTGAGCGACTTCGGATCCGGAAAATATACCGGTGACGATATCAACCCCGATCTCACGCAAGGAGGCATTCTCGGCACCTTGAACTACATGGCATGGGAACAGGCGCTCGGTCACGGATGCAAGGCATCCGATATCTACGGAATCGGGGCGACGTTTTACCGGGTCCTATCCGGTTTCATGCCGTTCCAGATAGACGAAGGCTCACGGACGGGCCACCAGATCCTCCAAATGCTCCAATGCGGCGAACCAGTCATGCCCTTATCACAACGCCCCACCGCCGCGTATCTCGAGGGAACCGGAATCATCGAGCTTATCGAGCGTATGATGGATAAGGATCCCGAAAAACGCCCGACAGCAGAGGAGGCCGATCTCATCCTTGAGGAAATGGTTCTGCCGCGCGATCCGCCTTCGAATATGGCACGGACGATCGTATTCAGGGGTAAGGCGGGAGAAGAGACAACGGACTCTCCGAGCATCTGACCATCTTCACTTTCAAACAAACAGCACCTTTGGAGAAGGTGCTGTTTTCATACCCCCTATATAAGCCCCTGGATCTTCACAATGAGATCGTTCGGGGTGAAATGCGCCTTCACGATATAATCCTTTGCGCCGAGCTTCATACCCCGCTCCACGTCTTCCTTCTGCCCGAGATTGCTCAGGATGATCACCGGAATGTCCCGGATCACCGTGTCCTTCCCCTTCGCCTCCAGATAGTCGAACCCGTTCATGAGCGGCAGGATGATATCTAAAACCACAATATCCGGCTTCTTCTTCGCGGTCGAAGCGAGTCCAGCCTCGCCGTCCACGGCTTCGATGACATCGAAGCCTTCCTTCTTCAGCTTCTCGACGAGCACCTCGCGCAGGTACTTGTCGTCCTCGACCACCAAGACCGTCTTTTTCATATCATCATGCTACCGCGCGGGAAGCGTTATCGTAAATGTCGTCCCGTCACCCTCCTTCGACTCGACCGCGATCGATCCGCCGTGCCGCTCGATTATGTTCTTCACGATATAGAGTCCGAGCCCGAATCCCTGCACCTGCATTTTCACCACGTTCTCTCCGCGGAAAAATTTCCCGAAAAGCTGGCTGAGTTGGGTCTTTGGAATGCCTACCCCGGTATCCGCCACAGTGATCGTGACGTTCGATCCCTCGCGCGCATACCCTATCTCGACCGATCCTTTCGGCTTGTTATAACGAATCGCGTTATCAATCAGGTTTCCAACAGCCATGCTCATCTTCTCCGCATCGAGCGCGACCTGGGGAATCTTCACCCTTCCCCGCGGCTTCTTCACGACGAGCGCGATGCCTGCAGTCTTCGCTTGCTGTCTGAAGTCATTCGCGACGCGCGCAAGGAATACCCCCACGTCAGCCTTCTTCAATTCGAATCCGTACCGGCCTTCCTCGATGCGCGTGATATCCAAAAGGTCACGCACCAAGGCGATCATCTGCTCGTTCGTCTCGTAACTGCGCTCCAGGAATTTCTTCTGCTTCGCGTTTAAGGGACCCCAGTCGCCATCCACAAGCGTCTTCAGATTCCATTTCGTGCCGGCGAGCGGCGTACGCAGCTGATGCGCGAGAATCGATATGTATTCGCTCTTCGCGGCAGAGAGTATTCGCTCCCGTTCGGCAATTCCCATGACCTTCCGCGTACTCCATGCAAGGAGCATGAGGAGCACGAATCCGAGCACCATCAGGAATACGGCAAGCCGTATCGCCTGGTACTTCCTCGCCCATGCCTCCGATAGCGGATCTTCGGCGACGACCGTCCAGCCGATGCCGGACGCGAATATCGCGACGCCCGTGACATCCGTTCCTGCCTCGTTGCGATACGTTCCCGCGCCTCCCTCAACCGACATGAACGGACGCGCGGCGGCGACCGCGCCGTTCACGATTCCCTCGTATTGGTGGAACACGATATTTCCCGCCCGGTCGATCACATATACCCGCCCGAACGAACCCACGCGCTCCTGCGCGATCTCCCCCACGACATCGCCGATCGTCACCGTCGCCTTCACCGCGAGAGACGCGTACGGGAGAGGCGCCTGGATCACAACCGTCTTCCTACCATTCTCCTGCATGACAGGCCCCACGCTATACTCGGCCGAAGCGGAAGCGGTACGGATAAAATCAATGCCGATGAAATCGGGATGGCGCCCCAAGAACCGTGCCGCGATCGCGGGCATTTTCCGCGAATCCGCGTTCGCCTCGAGCACGTCGAGCGCGAGCTCCCCCATCTCCCTCAGCTTCTTTTCCAGGAAAAAATCGGCCCTGCCCGCGACGCGGCGCGCGACCTCCGCCTGATACCGCGTCGCCCCCTGCTCGACATCCCGCACGAAGGGATACAGCCACAGCAAGTTCGCCAGTATGAAAATTATTCCGACGCCGATCACGATCGGCCATACATATGCTCGTTCCCGGCTCACGTATGAATAATACCCCGCGCCGCAAATCCATGTACAGCAATCTCCCCGAACCAATGCGAAGTCAGCCGACTTTTAAACACTACCCGTGAAGCGGCGGAAGCGCCTTTCGCGCCGCGATCATCGAAACGACGCCCAAAAGGGCGCCGAAAATGATATCGCTCGGAAAATGCACGCCCGCATAGACGCGCGCGAAGGAGACGAGTGCCGCGCCCGCGAAGAGCCACCCGGCTTTCCGCCTGTCGCGCTGCCACATCGCCGCCGCGATAAGGAAGAGGAGCGTCGCATGCCCCGACGGGAAAGACGGCGCGTTGGGCGACATGGTGATAAGCGGCTTCCACCCGAACGCGGCGAACGGACGCTCTGTCGCGTAGCCGAGCCTGATCGCGGGAATCACCACGCCGAACGCGACGATGATCGCGATCGCCACGCCGAGCGCGGCATGCAGGCGCCGCGTGCGGCGCGCGAATACAGACCCCCCTTGTCCGCCCGATACGTTCCAAAACATCACGGCGAATGCCGTCACGATGATATAGGGAAAAAACGAAGCGATAAGAGAGAGGGCCGCATCGAACACAGGCATCTTACCCCATAGGCCATGCAACGATTGCGCAAGAGCCGTATCCATCGGAAATCCCGGACTACTGCACGCGCACGAAGGGCAGGAGACCCAGGATGCGCGAGCGCTTTATGGCGCGGGCAAGAAGGCGCTGGTGGCGGGCGCAAATGCCGCTATAGCGGGGATCTATTATCTTGCACTGGCCGGACGTGAACGAGCGGAGCAGATCGGTATCCTTGTAGTCGATCTCCATCACGTCCTGCGAGCAGAAAAAGCATTGGCTTTCTTTCATACGAATGTCGTTAGAGTATATGCGTTATGGCTTAAAAATTCAAGTCGTCCGGGTTGATGCCATCTTCAGGGGACGGGAAATCAGGAAGAGGATCCGCGCCGAGCTCGACCGTCGGCATCTCAGGAGCCGCCGGCACCTCTGGCGCAAAACCGCCCCCCATCCTCGGCTCGCCTCTCCCCTCCGCGCCCGCTGCGCCTCCCATACCCATAGGGCGAGGTCCTAACTGCAAGGACTCGGCGATGATCTCCGTCGTGCGACGTTTCTGCCCCGCCTTATCATCCCATGCCCGCGTCTGCAGGCGACCCTCTATAAATACGACCCCTCCTTTAGTCAAAAAGCGCTGGGCGACATCCGCCTGTCTCCCCCACACCACGATATTATGAAATTGCACGTCTTCCTTCTTGCCGCTCGTCTTGTCGTACCATACGCGATTCGTCGCGATGGAAAATGTCGCGACCTGCTGACCCGACGGCGTCGTGCGGGATATCGGATCGGCAGTCAGCCTGCCCAATAGGAATACCTTATTTAGATTCATCGGTTCCCTGGATAGTCTCCAAGGCGGCTTCGAGAGCCGCGTTGCTCACCGCTTCGGGGGAATTCGGGCGGACGGCTTCGGCGCGCGGCCTCGTCTCGTGCGCACGGCTCTCCCGGCGCACCGCGATCGCCGGCGTGATCATCAGATGTCGCAGTATCGACTGGTCCGCCTCGACCGACTTGTTCAGCAGGTCGGCATCCGCAGGCAATGCCCGGAAGACATACACGCGCATATAAGCAGACAGGTGCTTCTTGATGGGATATGCCAAGGCGATCGGCTTCGGCCCTTCTTTCTGCACCATCTCGATGCCCGCGCCGAAAACGACCTCGTCGGCCTCATTCGCGGCAATCACCGCAAGCTCGTATTCCCTTTTTTCGTCTTTTTCGGAAGTAACGTCCATGGAGCAAGAGTATCAGAAAATCAGCCGTATCGTCAAATCCCGAATACAGCCCGAACCGTCTCCTCCGTCCTGGCCTGAAACGCCTCAAAACTGACTCCTTTCAGCTCCGCGAGCTTTCGCACGACCTCTACGACATATCCCGGCTCGTTACGCGTTCCACGATACGGCACGGGAGCCACAAACGGCGCATCCGTCTCCGCCATGATGCGCTCTATGGGGATCGCGGCGATCGATACGTCATAGTCGCGGGCGAATGTCACGACTCCGCCGAATGTGAAATGACATCCGAGCGTGATGAGCTTTTCCGCGATTTCCTTAGAACCGACGAAGAAATGGACGACGACACATTTTAGCCTAGGCCTTTCGGCTTCCAGAATCGTAACGAGATCCTCATAAGCATCATCCGTTCCCTTCTTCGGCCGACAGTGGACCATGACTGTCTTCCCCGCCTTTTCCGCGACCCGGATATGCGCCCGGAAAACATCAGCCTGTTTTTTCTTAACCGCTTCCGCATCTTCTCCCAGGCGGTAATAATCCAACCCGCATTCCCCGATTGCGACCGCCCTCGGGTGCGCCGCCTGCCGTTCGAGCGCGGCTTCATCGAACGCGTCGAGGCCGCCGTCAGCCGGGTGCGTGCCGACCGATGCCCAGATGATATCGGGGTGCTTTTCTGCGAGCGCAAGCGCGGCTTCGGACGACGCATGGTCAACCCCCACCGTCACCGTTCCCACACCTCTCGAGCGCATGCGCGCGATCACCTCCGGCCTGTCAGTATCGTATTCCGGAAGCTGGAGATGGCTATGCGCGTCGAATGTCATGACAGCAAGTATCGGATATTGCGCTCCGATTATCAAATAAAAAAAGAGGGGTCGCCGGAACAAGCCGACGAACCCCTGAACTCACCGCGCGAATCATGAGCGCCTTTACATTGCCTCGAGCAGAGACAATGACAAGATGCTCGCATCCACGAATTCCACCTGACTGCGACAGCGGAAGTTGTCCGGCAGAAACATCAGCGTAACCAAACGCCTCGACGTGATCGGACCCCTCGACCACAACGTATGGCTCGCGAGAAGGCGCATCATGTCGGACGTCGTCTTATGCACGTCTGGCATGCGCGCGCCGGTGTGAACCGCGATGGAATGGAGGTGCATATTCCCCTCATCCCATACGATCCGGTTCGCTTGCCGATCGAGTCGCAACACGAGACATGCCTCGACTTTTCGAGATCGATTTCTCCCCACAATCTCGATCATGTCAACCACGAGACACATGTCAGGCTCGGATGAATCGCCTGTGCTCCATCCGGACCACCATTCAGCCCGCGCGGAAGATACGACAGTCCATCTAACATCAGCCATCGACCAGTACCTCCAAAGAACTAAGGGAACAAAAGGCGCGCCCAGCGATTTGAGCGCGCATAACAATACCTTATCAGGTTATATATAAAAAGTCAATAGCGACGGGATTATTCGAGACGAGGGAAGAGCATCGCCGCATCCCCCTTCGCGATTTTCTCGGCCGTACCGGGCATAAAAGGCATAAGGAGTGTCGCGACTTCCGCGAGAATCAGAAGCGCGTTTCCTATCGCCCCTCTCGCCTCCGCTTCAGGTACCTCCTTATCCCACGGCTTATGTTCGTTTACATACCGGTTGCCAAACGCGATCAATTCCCAGAGCGCTGCTAAGGCCTCATGAAACCTGTACTCGCCCATCTTCTCCCCGACGGCCGCTCGCGCCGCGGCGATGGCCTCTAAAACCGCCGCTTCAGGCGCCTCGGCCCGCATGACCCCCACCCTCCTCGCAAGCGCCACTACGCGCGCCGCGAAATTACCGAGTCCGTTCGCCAGATCGCCCTCGTATCGCTCCTTGAACTTTGCTTCGCTGAAATCGCCGTCATCCGTGGGAGGAATCTCGCGCAGGAGATAGTACCGCACGGGATCCGTGCCGTAGCGCGCGACGAGGCCCATCGGATCCGCCACGTTTCCCAACGTCTTCGACATTTTCTGCCCGTGGGATGTGATATGACCGTGCACGAACAAAGCCTTTGGGAGCGGCACGTCAGCCGACAAGAGCATAGCCGGCCAGTACAGCGCGTGGAATCTCAAGATATCCTTACCGATCATATGCACGTCGGCCGGCCACCATTCGCGTGGAGCGAGATAATTCACGAGCGCGTCGCACCACACGTATATCGTCTGGGTATCGTCACCCGGTACGGGTATTCCCCACGATAAGTCCTTCCGCGGGCGCGAGAAGCTGATATCCTCGATACCTTGGTTTATGAAATTTACGATCTCTTTTGCCCTGCCGTGCGGAATGATCGCAAGTTCTCCGCTCTCGATCCGCCTTTTTACCTCATCCGCGTATTTTGAGAGCCGGAAAAAATAATTTTCCTCCTCGATCGCCTCGGGCGGAGCACCGTGGTCCCGGCACATGCCGTTTTCCAAGTCCTTCTCGGTCACGAACGCCTCGTGCCCTACGCAGTACAGTCCCCGATATGTCTTTTTATAGATATCGCCCTTCGCCTCAAGCGCGCGCCATACACGCTCCACGTTCGGCCAATGCCGCTCCTTGTCCGTTGTGCGGATAAATTCGTCCCAAGAGAGATCGAGCGACTCCTTAAGCCCCCGGAATCTCGCCGAGTTCCGATCCGTGAGTGTTGCGGGCGTAATACCCTCCGCCTCGGCTGCGCGGGCGATCTTCGCCCCATGCTCGTCGGTGCCTGTCAGGAAATAGGCCGTGTCACCCGCGCTCCTCCGCCACCGCACAAGCGCATCCGCCTGGACAAATTCAAGCGTGTGGCCGATATGAGGAGCGCCGTTCACGTACGCGATGGAAGTGGTTAGGTAAAATCTGCTCATGCCCGTATGCGCCTTACAGCCCGAGGCCGCGGCTCTTCTGCTTCGCCTTCGTCACGGTCCAGTCTTCAGCGATCTCCTGCAGGAGCACGGCGGCAGGCACCGCGAGAATCAATCCTACGAAGCCGAATACGGCGCTCCCAAGCATGAGGGAGATGATGACGAGCGCGGGATTCAGACTCGTCGCGAGCCGCATCACGGTCGGCACAAGGACATGGCTCTCGACCTGCTGAACGATCACGAAAAGCGCGAGCACATAAAACGCGACCGCGAACGAATTCGACATTGCGAGCAATACCGCGAGTCCGCCCGAGAATATCGGACCCACGAACGGGATGATCTCGAAGATTCCCGCGATGATCGCGAGGAGCAGGGCGTACTCGACGTCGAGGAGCCAGAGCCCGATCAGAACTGAAATAGCGACGATAAGCGAAAGGAATATCTGGGCTTTCAGCCACTTGCCGATCTTGTGACGCACGCGGAAATAGAGGTCGAGCGCGTAGTCCTCGTATGCCGGCGGCACGACTGCCAATATGAAACGTTCGACCCCGTCCTGCCCCACCGTGAGATAGAACGAGAGCACGAAAATAGCAACGGTCAGGAAGACTCCCCCGAGGAAGAAACTCGCGACCGATAAAAGCGATATATTACCCGTTATGAGGGCGTTCGCGATGTCATTGAAACGCTCGATCACGATTCCAACCACTTGAGACACCTTCACGATGCCCAGGATACTTGACGTGTTTCCCGCCTTGAATTTGGTGAGTGTCGCAAACAGCGTCGTGAATTCAGATATCGCGAGCGGCACGATCGCATAGATGAGCGCGGCGACGACCACGAAGCTGAACGCGAAAATACCGAGCGCACCCACGACGCGCGGGATACGTTTCTTCTGTAGCCATGTTATCGGCCCGTCAAGGGCGGCCGCGATCACGATAGCGAGGCAAAATCCCAAAATAACGGGGAGTCCCGCGTATATGACGGCGACGATCCCGACCGTCGCCGCTATCCTCCACAGGCTCTGCCACGAAATTTCGAAGTGGGAGGACGGTTCCATGAACCCATTCTGCAACGGATTCAGGCGAAGCGCAATGCCGCTTTCAGCTTGGCGTCGCTATCGATCGGGCCGATAACCGCCATATTCAACCCCTCATCCACAAAGACCGCGCGCGCCACATCTCTCATCTCTTCCGCAGTCACTGCCTCGAGCCTCCTAACGAGTTCTTCGGGAGACATTAATGGTTCGCCTGCTACTTCCTGCGCGCCGTAGAACGATGCGAGCTCATCCGAAGCCTCAAGACCCAGGATGATGCGCCCAACCAAATGATTCTTCGCGCGGCGCAGCTCATCTTCCGGCACGAGATCCTCCTTTAATTTCCTCATTTCATCGAGGATCGCCTTAATAACAACGTACAACTTCGCCTGGTCGACGCCCGCATTGACCGCGATATAGCCATGATCAGTAAAGAGGTCCGTGCCCGTACGGACGGTGTACGCCGCCGCAAGTTCCTCGCGCACTTTCTGGAACAGGCGCGAGCTCATGCCGCCGCCTAAGACGTCCGAGAGGACCTCGAGCGCGAATCGGCGGCTGTCGAACGCCGAGAACGCCCGGCATCCGAGCATGACGTGCGTCTGGTCAACGGCCTTCTTTTTCAGTAATACCTGCGGCACGGACTGAGCCTCCACGACCTTCGCCTTCGCCCCCTTCGGAGATGCCGGGATTGCGCCGAACGTCTCCGTAATCTTCTTCAGTATATCTTCCTCGTCGAAGCCGCCGGCCGCGACGATCACCGTCGCTTCCGGGACATAGTGCGCGGCGCGGTATGTCGCGAGCTGTTCCTTCGTGAGGGAGCGCACAACGTCCTTCGTCCCCGCCACGTCCCATCCCGCAGGCTGGTCACCATACAGAAGTTCCATGAAATAATCGCTAATCTTCCGCGCGGGCATATCCTCGTACATATTGATCTCCTCGATTACGACGCCCTTCTCCTTTTCGATTTCCGTACAATCGAATACGGGGTTCAAATACAGATCGGATACGATGTCGAGCGCCTGATGCAGTTTATGCGCCTCGGCCTTCGCGAAGTAGCCCGTACACTCCTGCGCGGTGAAGGCATTGTAATCGGCGCCGAGTCCGTCCAGCTCGCCCGCGATATCCATCGCCTTCGGGCGCTTCGTCGTTCCCTTGAAGCACATATGCTCCAGGAAATGCGAGAGGCCGCTTATCTCCTTCGTCTCATATTCCGAGCCTGCCTCGACGAGCACTAAAAATGTAGTCGCGAGATCATCTTTTCGCGGGATGGTCAATATCCGCAGGCCGTTCTCGAGAACTGTCTTCTTGCAGGGACGCATAGATCACCACGATACACTAAAAAATACCCTCCTGGCAATTTGACAATAATAGTAAAACAGTTCGATTAAACGCTAAGTTTTTTAAGAAGAAGATCCGCGAGTCCCTCGATCGCCACCCTCTCTTGCGCCATCGAATCCCGATCGCGCACGGTCACACAGCCGTCTTTTTCCGTATCAAAATCAATCGTCACGCAATACGGCGTGCCGATCTCGTCCTGCCTCCGGTACCGCTTCCCTATCGACTGCGTCTCGTCGTAATCGCACATCATACCCCTCCGCAATTCGGCATATAGGGGCTCCGCGATATCCGCAATCTCCTTCTTCTTCGAGAGGGGTAATACCGCGACTTTGTAGGGCGCCATCCACTTCGGGAATTTCATCACGATACGCGTATCGTCCGCCTCGTCATCCCTTTCGGATTTCGATTTTTTTGCTTCGAGCTTTTCTTCGGCATACGCCTCGAGCATTGAGACCAGCACCGTCCTATCGAGGCCAAAGGTGGGCTCCACTACGTGCGGCACGAATTTCTCGCCGGTTTCCGGGTCCATGTAACGCATATCCTGCCCGCTCGACTCCATATGGTTCTTCAAATCAAAGTCGGTGCGGTATGCGAGGCCATAGAGCTCCTTCCGGCCAAAGGGGTATTCGTATTCGATATCCACCGTACGCTTCGAGTAATGCGCGCGCTCGCCGTCCTCGATCTCATGGAAATACACATTTTTCGCGTCCACGCCGCAATGGGTAAGCCACTCCTTCATTTCTACTAGCCAATATTCGAAGTGCCTCTCCCACTCGTTTTCGGCGCAGAAATACTCGAACTCCATCAAGTCGAACTCGCGCGTGCGGAATATGAAATTACCGGGCGTGATCTCATTCCTAAAGACCTTGCCCTGTGAGGCGATGCCGAACGGCAATCTGCGACGCATGGATTGGAGCACCGCAGGAAAATCCACGAACATCGCCTGGGCGAGCTCGCCGCGGAGATACGCCTGATTCTTCGCCTCTTCAGTCGAGCCTAAGAACGTCTTGAACATCAGATTGAATTGCCGCGCGGGCCCGAACCCCCCTCCGCACGAGGGACATGCCTCCCCCGCCTGATCCGCGCGGAAGCGCTCGTGGCATTTCTTGCACTCGACGAGCGGGTCGGAAAATTGCTTTACGTGGCCGGACGCCTCCCACACCTTAGGATTCATGATGAGCGCGGCATCGATGCCGACCATGTCGGTCCTTTGCCGCACGAAACGCTTCCACCATTCGTCCTTTATGTTTTTCTTGAGCTCCGCGCCGAGAGGGCCGTAGTCCCATGAGTTCGCGAGGCCGCCATAAATATCAGAACCGGGAAATATGAATCCCCGGCGCTTCGCAAGACCCTCAACGGCATCCATCCTGTCCATGCGTTTTTATACCATGCAATCTACGGCACGACAATTCCCGCGACCCCGACTGTCGCATCGTCCGGCAACGCAGTCGAGAGCTCAGGCGCCGATGTCGCGATTGGCGCGCCCGCAAAATCGTCTGCGGCCGAAAGAGTGGTCGTGCCTATGAGCGGCATGTATTTCCCCACCATCGCCGAAGTCGGCGTTCCTACAACCTGGAATATCGCCTCCGGCCCCTTGCTCAAGACCCCGGTCGTTGCGGACATCCGCGCGACTTTCCATACCACCTCGCTCTTCGCCGCGTCGCAGGCGGGCTTCGTATCGATCGTGCTCTTCATGGTACCCGTGCAGCGGACGCCTTCTGGCAGGCTCGCGCGCACCACGATATCGCGCACATCGGTCGCCTGGTTCTTCAGCGCCCAGTGCACCGTATATTCGGTTGGCGTTCCCGCCTTTGGCGGAACTGAGCCTTTGTTCAAAATGCCCGAGTCCGCATCGCGGAAATACGCCCTTACCCCGATATCCGTACGCCCGCCGATCTTAATCTCCTTGTCCGCGCTCCCGACCGTCGCGCCGACCTTCACCTCGGCATGCACCTTCGCCGTGAAATTGCGGTCGCCTAGACGCCGAATTATGTAATCGTCCTTAAGCTTTATTGAAAAACCTGCGGATCCTCCGCCGTCGAGAGAAGCGGGAATAGTCCATACTATCTCCTGCGCGCCCGTTGCGACATTCCGCTTCACCACCCCCCCGTCACGCGGCATGATAGTCGAGAGGTCGAAGAGCGGCGATGAAGGCGATGCCGTGATCGCGATGCCTCCTTTCGGAATCTTCAGCCCATCCGCAATATATGAAACCGTATATACGACCGTATCGCCCGGATGCGCCACGTAGTCAGGGTTATCGTTCGCGTCGATCTCCACCGTAAGCGGCGACTGCTCGGATACGACGACCACCTCCGCGCGGGCGATCGGACGCTTTGTGCCTCGCACGGACCGATAAGCGGTCGCCCGGAATACGCTTGTCGTTGCTTCTTTCAGGCGACCGAACACCGTGAAAGAATCTGACGATCCCTTCGGGATCGCACCCACGTTCCACATGCCGCCATCCGCGCTATTCAGATCGGGATCGGCGCTCGCTTTCACGAATGCGAAAGACGCCGGATAGCCGATCTCGACCGATATGCCATCCAGATTGCCCTCCGATCCGCTTGCGTAGGCCGCCTCGATCGTGAATTCTTCCCCTGATGAAACTTTTTCGGGTGCCGAAAGCGTGAGATCGATCGCCGGCGCCGGCTCCGGAGCACGCCACTCCTCGCGCCTCTCGAAAACCGCCGCCCCCCCTGCCGGCGTATAATTCAAACGCGCTGATACGCCCACAACCGGAACCTCCATAGGAACGTCTCTAGCCTCCGGAATGGAAACGGCATCCGCTTCGACTGGCATCAGCTCGAATACGACGTTCGTAAGCGATCCGTCCCCTAAATCGCCTAATTGTTTCGCTACAAACGACTGACTCCCAGACCCATCAGCGAACATGAAGCCGGAAGGCAGGGCGAGCGCCAGACTCACATCTTTCCATACCGCGCCCGTCGCGTTCGATACGCCCACCGAAAGCTCGAATGGCTCGCCGTATCTCACCGCATCCGGCCCCTTGAAAATCAGCTTCGCGCCGCTATCGCCCTCCCCCGAGAAAGCTCCGACATACCAGACTCCCGCTCCCGCGAGCGCGAGCACGAGAAGACATGTGAGAAAATATTTCATCCGAATAATCCCTTCATGGTACTCCCGCTCACAATGCCGCGCAATCGTATGACGCACCGCACCGGGGAATGCACGAAGAACATACGAAGAAGAGGGTTTTTAGTGAAAAATGCGACGGCGGCCTCCCGCACCATTCGCAGGACGCAAAGAGCGGATCATAGCCCAGGACAGAAAGTACGCGCGCCGGCGACGGCGCCTCGCCTATAAGCAGCTCCCAAAGTTCCTCATCGGGCTCGTATTCGGGCGCTAACATTCGCACCATGCGAAGCACGGGCATTGCCGTCATCGCAAGTCTCCGCTTCGCGACTGCGTCTGTGATCTGCGGCAGATGGTTCTTCTGCACGAACTGCACGATGCTCAAGGCTAAAGGCTCGAGATGCGCACCGAGCTTCGATGTTATTTTCCGCGCGGAAGTTGCCTTTCCCACGATCTTGCCGCATTCCTTCGTGAACATATGAACGCGCACGTGCGCGTCGTACGTGAATTCCTTATCGAGCACTATAGCGTCGGTTACCACTTGGAACATTGTCGGTTTTACTATATCATCTCCTCATAAAGCGGGTATCGTATAACGGCTAATACGACAGGTTTCCAACCTGTCAATGGGGGTTCGACTCCCCCTACCCGCTCAAATAATAAAAGCCGCTCTTCATGAGCGGCTTTTATTATTTGAAGCGGGCGGGAGTCGAACCGAAGGTCCCCTGTTTTTAATGAGGCTCACGGCCGATTATAAAAACAGCGACTTCGACCGGAGGGAGAAGCGACTCCCCTTT